>JAZLDS010000024.1:0-26640 GCA_045614865.1 Paludibacteraceae bacterium
GAAGCCGAGTGTCTTATCGTAGGTCTCGCGGTCGATAGGTTGACCATAAGCAGGCTTGATGATCTCGAGGTACCAACCGGAGAACTCGTCGCAGTAGAGCTTATAGATAGCCATCAATGCTTCACTTAAACGGTATTTGCTAAAGAGATCTGTGATCTCTACTTGTGCTTTAGCAAGTACAGGTTCAAACCAAGCGATACCCCACTTATTCACCTCTGAACTACTGAACTCCTGAACTTCCCATCCCTTAACCAATCGGAAGCAGTTCCAGATTTTGTTGCAGAAGTTACGTCCTTGCTCGCAGAGGCTGTCATCAAAGAGGATATCATTGCTCGCAGGAGCGCAGAGCATCATACCCATACGCACACCATCTGCACCATAACGAGCAATCAAGTCGAGTGGATCAGGACTGTTACCCAATGATTTGGACATCTTACGACCCAATTTATCACGCACGATACCAGTGAAATATACATGACGGAATGGCATCTTGCCGATATACTCATAACCTGCCATGATCATACGTGCCACCCAGAAGAAGATGATATCTGGCCCTGTCACGAGGTCTGCGGTTGGATAGTAGTAATTGATCTCCTCATTGTCTGGATTCTCGATGCCGTCGAAGAGGCTGATAGGCCAGAGCCATGAAGAGAACCATGTGTCGAGTGCACCTTCGTCTTGCACCAAAGCATCTACGCTCAAGCCAGATTTCTCAGCAGCTGCCTCGATGGTAGGAGCTACAATGATCTTGTTCTCTGGATAGTTCTCAGCGCCTGTCTCAGCGAGAAGTGCTTTCTCGTAGAAGGCAGGAATACGGTGTCCCCACCAGAGTTGGCGTGAGATACACCAGTCTTTGATATTCTCGAGCCAGTTGCGGTAGGTGTTTTTGTATTTGGTTGGATAGAACACGATATCGTCGTCCATTACTGGAGGGAGAGCGATATCTGCAAAGTGTTGCATGCGGATGAACCATTGCAAACTCAAACGTGGCTCGATTGGCACATTGGTACGCTCTGAATAACCCACCTTGTTGGTGTAGTCTTCAGTCTTCTCTAACAAGCCCTCGTTCAACAAGTCAGCTGCGATTTGCTTGCGGCAGTCGAAGCGGTCCATACCTTGGTATGCAGCCACGTTGTTGTACATCTCTGGCTCGAGTCCTTCTACATTCACATGTGCGTCAGCGGTGAAGATATCGTAGGTAGTAAGGTTGTATTTTTGTCCAAGTGCATAGTCATTCACATCGTGTGCAGGAGTCACTTTCAAGCAACCTGTACCGAACTCGATCTCTACGTAGCGGTCCTCGATAACAGGGATTACACGACCCACCTTAGGCACGATGACATGTTTACCCTTGAGCCATTGGTTCTTAGGGTCTTTAGGGTTGATACACATTGCCACGTCACCCATGATGGTCTCAGGACGGGTGGTAGCTACTACTGCGTAGTAACCTTTCTCATCTTTGTGAATCACATTGCCTTCCACGCCTTTAGTCTCCTCGCCTTTCGCCTCTTCGCCTTCAAGGACGTAGTACTTCAGGTAATAGAGTTTGCTATGTTCTTCTTGGTAGATCACCTCCTCGTCGCTAAGGGCTGTTTGACGCTCTGGGTCCCAGTTCACCATACGGAGTCCGCGGTAGATGAGACCTTTGTTGTAGAGGTCGCAGAATACGTCAATAACGGCTTTAGAGCGTGTCTCATCCATGGTAAAAGCAGTGCGATCCCAGTCGCAAGAGCAGCCGAGGGTGCGCAATTGTTTGAGGATGATACCTCCGTGCTCCTCGGTCCAAGCCCAAGCGTGCTTGAGGAACTCCTCGCGAGTAAGATCAGACTTGTTGATGCCTTGCTCTTTGAGGCGCTTGATGACCTTGGCTTCGGTAGCGATAGATGCGTGGTCAGTACCAGGCACCCAGCAAGCGTTCTTGCCCTCGAGACGAGCACGACGAACCAAGATATCTTGGATAGTATTATTAAGTACGTGACCCATGTGTAGCACACCTGTTACGTTTGGTGGTGGGATAACGACGGTGTATGGTTCACGGCCATCAGGCTCACTGTGAAAGAGTTTTTGATCTTGCCAATATTGATACCATTTGGCTTCGATGTCTGTTGGATTGTATTTTGCGTCCATATCTATATTTGGAGTTTTAAACGTTTCTAGTTTTGATTAGGCTAGTATGTACATACACAAAATGCCAAAAATCGCACAAAGGTAGTGCTTTTTTTGCAAATACGCAAATTTTTTATACTTTTGTTGCATATCTAAGAAAAAAGTAGTAATTTTGCAGACGAAATGGAAAACGTAATTATCCTTGCCATAGAATCTAGTTGCGATGATACCTCAGCGGCAGTCATTCGCGATGGCATACTCCTAAGTAATGTCACTGCCTCCCAAAGCGTACACGAAGAGTTTGGCGGTGTAGTACCTGAGCTTGCGAGCCGTGCTCACCAGCTCAACATCGTCCCCGTAGTAGATGCAGCTCTTAAGCGTGCTAACGTTGATTCAAAAGAACTTAGCGCCATAGCTTTTACCCGCGGACCAGGACTCCTGGGTAGTTTGCTGGTCGGAGTCAGTTTTGCAAAAGGACTTGCGCTCTCATTGAACATCCCAATAGTAGAGGTGAACCATCTGCAAGCCCATATCCTCGCTCATTTTATTAAAACTCAAGACGAGGCACTTAATAGCGATTCTTCATCGCCTAAATTCCCCTTCCTATGCTTGCTGGTCAGTGGAGGTAATAGCCAAATTGTATTGGTCAAATCCTATAGCGAAATGGAAATCATTGGCCAAACCATAGACGATGCGGCTGGCGAAGCCTTTGACAAATGCGCTAAAATAATGGGGCTTCCTTACCCTGGTGGTCCTTGGATAGACCGCCTGGCTAAAGAAGGCAATGCAGAAGCATTTGAATTCGCCAAGCCCAACATTCCTGGCTACAACTATTCATTCTCTGGCCTGAAGACTTCGTTCTTATATTTCTTACGCGACCAACTAAAGAGTAATCCTAATTTTATTGAAGACCACAAAGCAGATCTCTGTGCCTCTTTGCAGAAAACAATTATTGACATTCTCATCAATAAACTCAAACGAGCTGCCAAAGATATGAAAATCAATGAAATTGCTGTAGCAGGAGGCGTAAGTGCCAATAGTGGTCTACGTGAAGCATTGCTAGATCTGGGTCGCAAACATCGCTTAACGGTGCATATTCCTCCTTTCTCTTATACCACAGACAATGCCGCCATGGTTTGCCAAGCTGGATATTTCAAATACCTCGACAAACAATTCTGTCCAATGGACGCCGCACCATACGCCAAAACCAAAATCTAATGAACATCCTTAAGAAATACATGGAGCCACTCAAGCCCTATACGGACATTATTCTCTTCGTTGTGGCCTTGCTCACGGCTAATTTCTTTTGGAAGTTTACTGTAATCGGCGATGAAGGCGGAACAATGGTAACTTGGTTCGGAATCAACATTACCCGTCCTTTTGACTTTATGGCGCACCATATTGCCACTATTGTATATTGGTTCATATCTCTTTGCAATGACCAAGTACAATTCCACGAGCCTAATCTTATCTACTTCGCCACTGGTAGTGGTACACGTATTGTATGGAGTTGTACGGCACTCAAGCAATCCTTCATTTGGATTGTCATCATGCTAGTCGCACGTGGTAACTGGTTACGTAAGCTATGGTTTATTCCCCTTGGCCTTGTGTGCGTCTACATATTTAACATATTACGCATCACCCTTATAGCCATTGCAATAGAGCAACATCCAGAATGGTTTAACATGCTACACGATTACATTTTCAAGTACCTTTTCTATGGCATGCTTTTCCTCCTTTGGTTATACTGGACCCACAAATTAAACAATATTAATCAACAATAAATCTTTTTATACCATGGAATTACCTTTTGCAGAATCGTGGAAGATCAAGATGGTAGAACCCATCAAGAAATCCACACGCGCAGAGCGCGAACAATGGCTCAAAGAAGCTAAGAACAACATCTTTATGCTCCGCAGCGAGCAAGTTTACATCGACCTTTTGACCGACTCCGGTACAGGCGCTATGTCTGACCGCCAATGGGCAGCCCTGATGCTCGGCGACGAAAGCTACTCTGGTAGCAAGTCTTTCTTCGAGTTGAAGGATACGATCACTCGTATTACTGGCTTCCAATACGTCATCCCTACCCACCAAGGTCGTGCAGCTGAGAACGTACTCTTCTCTCACCTCGTAAAAGAGGGTCAAGTCATCCCTGGCAATGCACACTTCGACACTACCAAAGGTCATATCGAAGCACGCCGTGCACACGCAATTGATGTGACTATCAAAGAGGCGAAGGACACCCAACTCGAAATCCCATTCAAGGGTAATGTGGACCTCGTTTATCTTGAACAACTCCTCAAGGATAACCCAGGCAACGTACCATTCATGGTACTTACCGTGACCAACAACACCGTAGGTGGTCAGCCAGTGTCAATGAAGAATATCCGCGAGACATGCGAACTCTGCCACAAGTATGGTGTACCTGTGAATATGGACTCTGCTCGTTTTGCGGAGAACGCATACTTCATCAAAACTCGCGAAGAAGGATATGCAGATAAGTCTATCCAAGAGATTGCCGCTGAGATGTTCTCATACGCTGACTCTATGACCATGTCTGCTAAGAAAGACGGTATCGTGAATATGGGCGGTTTTATCGCAACCAACCGAGAGGATTGGTATGAGGGTTGCAAACGCTATTGTATTCCTTACGAGGGCTTTATCACTTATGGTGGTATGAACGGCCGCGACATGGCTGCTTTGGCTGTTGGTTTGGAGGAGAACACCCAGTTTGATATGCTCCAAACACGTATCCACCAAGTAGAGTACTTGGCTCAATTGCTCGATGAATATGGTATTCCTTACCAACGCCCTGCAGGTGGTCACGCCATCTTCGTGGACGCAGATAAGGTGCTCACACACGTGCCTATCGAAGAGTTCCCTGCGCAAACATTGACTTGCGAATTGTACCTCGAGGCAGGTATTCGTGCTTGCGAGATTGGTTATATCTTGGCTGACCGCGATCCTGAGACCCGCGAGAACCGTTTCTCTGGTTTGGATTTGGTTCGTCTTTGCATCCCACGCCGCGTATATACCGACAACCACATGAAGGTCATCGCTGCTGCGTTGAAGAATGTGTATGACCGCCGCGAGACTATCACCCGTGGACTCGCTATCACCAAGGAAGCTCCACTCATGCGCCACTTTACTGTGGAGTTGGAGCGTTTGGGATAATCAAGAGCCACACTTTTAACCCACAAAAAATGAGCCGAATATCTCGGCTCATTTTGTTTTCTTATCACTGCTGTATCCCCATTACCGTATATCGTTTACCATCAGGAAACTCTAAATACAGAGTGCCGTTCTCTATCAGTTTACGAGCCTGCTTTCGTTCTTCCCTCACTTCGCCTACGGCAGTTATTGGTTCATACACAGCATACACCACCATCTCACCTACCACAAAACTGAAATCCTTATCCCAGCCCACAAAGCTGTATCCCTCGCGCGTAGGAGCCTCTGGTGCCACGGCTGATGTGCCATAGTCCACCCACTGTATTGCTAGCAATGTGCTATCCCAATCGCAGAAACTTACAAGATAACTTCTCAGCACTTCCTCATACACTGCGGTATAATCAATATCGGCCACCACTAAATTTAACATAGGATTCCAACCTGTAAATCGGTAATCGTATTGCGCATCAGAGGAACGCTCTGGCAAAACGCCTGTATATGTTGGGAAACCGGCATACTCCACCTTATTGGATTGTAGCAACGTGCCGTCCCAATTGTAGAAATTCACCTCATAGTGGCGTGTTTCTGCTTTGAATCTAGGCATATAACTGATATCAGCAGTTGCCATTTCTACGCTCGGTGTCCAACCTTCAAACACGTATTCATCATATGCCGTTGGCTCCTTAGATGGCGTTTCGCCCTTGTACTCTGGTATTTCGCCCAATGATAGAGTATCCTCTTGTAGCACAGTTCCGTCTTCTGCACAGAAACGTACCACATAGCTATATTGCTTCTTACTCAACACGGGATACCCGCCATTCACATTCTTCGTATCGGCAACCCAATGCGAGAGTACACTATCTGCATTATTAACGCCTAACCACGCATTTAGAGCCCCTAGCAAATCCGTGCGGAAGCTTCCGTCAATATATGGTGGAATAGTCAGTGTCAAACCATTCTCGCCAGCTACAAAAGCAGAGATATGCTCCTTGCTGCCAGAAGCCGCCACTTCTGTTGGATTAGCATAATCTTTATAATAGCTATTGGTCAGCAGGTCTAAGGTCCCACCCGTGCCCGTAATGATGCCTGAGTATTTATCCGTACTGAGTATCTCACATACCACATAGCAGTTGCTGATCGTTGTTTGCGCTGTCGAACCGACCAAACCACCGATATACGCCTCTAGCATGTTGATCACATTGTAATCACTACGTAATTTCACTTCGCCAACAAAGCTACTATTGCTTATTACCGAATTCGACGACGCATGTCCCACTAAGCCACCCACAGTCTGAATAGCCAAGGTAGAACCACTTGCTTGGCAATTTTTGATCGTGACGTTTTCTCCACCTCCCAGCAAAGCACCTACCTGATTCGTACCTCGTAAATCACAATCATCAATTGACAAATCATATATTCCAGCATTTGTTAGATAGCCAAACAGACCTACTCTTCCTTGCAGCTCATTGGCATACAACCCTTTAATGCGATGCCCATAGCCCTTAACGGTTATTCTATTGGCTGACACATCTAAAGAAGAGGCCACTGCTACCCATCTATACCCACTCAGATCAATGTCTTGCATAATGTGAATAGTCTTATTCTCATATATGCGCATTTTCATTCCTTTCAAATCGTTCGATTCGTTTGCCAGCCATGCCAGGCCTTCTGCTGAAGATATGTATATATTTCCTCTATCATCTTCCACATAGCCCGCAGGTTGTTCTGTCACCACTTCTGTCCAACGCAACTGATCTGGTATATAACTAACCGGTCTACTCCAGCCGCTAGTATCACCTTCTTGATTAATTGCACGCACATAGAAGTCCAGTGGCTTACCTACCGGTAGATCAGTCAGTACGCATGGATTCTCCTCTACACGAACCACTCTTCCACTATCCACGCTCTGCTGAGCTTCTACCCATAACACCTCCCAGTGTTTTGGCGCATCCTTCTGTAGCCAACTCAGACGCGTACGAATCACGCTATCTCCCACTATTGTAGCATTGCTTGCCACCACATCAATAGGCAAATACACCAATGGAATATACTTATCGCCCAGCACTGGATAACCACTCTCGGCATCCATCTCCCACAAGCAATATACATCATCGCTATGCTTTTTCACCCATGCATTCAGCACATCAACCAGCTCCGTATAAGCCACACCCTCTACATAAATTGTATCGAGCAGGGTGTTATTATTCGCTGTGTGCACAAACTGTGTGGAATCTTGCACTACATTACTGATGCTACCTATCAGTTGCAACTCATCACTCACGCCCTGCTGACCATACAGGCAAGAGAGTGTAGCATCCGCATACTGAACACCCACTACTTTACCTGTGGAGTTCGCACCAGTAGCATCTACCTCGCCCGTAGAATAGCAGTTCTCTACGATGGAGAACATGCAGTTTCCTACCAAGCCACCTCTAAACTCAGCACGCCATTCATTATCCATAAAGAGTACATCACCTGTAGCATAACTATTCAATAATTCTACACCATACGCATCACCTATTAATCCACCACAGGCTCCCCTGCCTTTCACATTACCAGATGCCGAACAGTTGCGTATCATCGTGCGATCACCTTCAGTAGTAGCTATCTGACCACACAAAGAACCCACATCGCTCAGACCTTCTACATCTACGGTCGAATGGCAATTATCGATCATAATCATCTGATAAGCATAACCCACCAATCCACCTACCGAACTCATTGGAGCGCCCAACGACGAACCATGATTATTCAGCACGCTACTCACTTGGCCACTCACCACCACATTTCTCAGTACAGCATTCATTGCATAGCCAAACAAGCCCACCGCTGAGTGGTCTGCTCTTACATACAGATCACTAATGGTATGATGACCACCATCAAAATCGCCCATAAACGAATTATATGCACCTAGTTCTCCGTAATACCCAATAGGCATCCATCGATAGCCCTTCAGCGAGATATCACTGGTTAAACGAATGGTCTTTCCCTCAAAACTCATATGCGTATGTCCATGCAAACCATTCACTTGCACAGCCAACCACGCTAAACCTTCCGCCGTAGATATGGCCACATTGCCATCTGCATCCACTTCGTACCCAACCGGCTGACTGGTGACAACATCTGTCCAATATGGCTCATCTACCACACAACTTACCTTGCTGCTCCAACCGCTCTTGTGTTCGCTGTCGCATATCGCTCTCAGGCTAATTTCGTATATTCCCGGATATTCCAAACCATATAGATTATGCTGCTTTGCCGTAGCACGCACATAGGTATAGTCTTTGGTACCATTCTTGCGATAGCGAATCTCCCATTCCGCAGCATCATCGCCATCCCAACTTATTTGCAATGCATGCACGCCATCCTGCTTCATATTCTGTATGCGTACATTCTCCACATTCTTACAGCTTACTTTATGCCATTCGCCATGCATAGGCAAACCATCTTTACCCGACTCCCATAGGCGCCATGTACTGTCATTCTCATTAGCCACATATAGATTAAGAGCACGCAGGAGATCAGTCACCTGTTCACCGTCAAATTCCACTGACTGCCGCAATACAGGAGCTGAATCGGCAAACACGATAGTCGATGTATCACTAATCACAGATCCACCTTTATAACCCACTACGCCCATAGGTACTTCTACACTGTAGCCGTATTCTAGCGAGCCATCCGTCATATAAGAGACAATACCACCCGTGAAACAATACGAACGAAGTTCCAAACTGCCTGACGCATAATTGTTCTTTATATGTGTATTTGCACTACATCCTATCAGCAATCCTGACCAGCGTTGACCTGACACATCAGCTTGTACATACGAGTTCTGCACATTACCATCCTGAGTATAGCCCAGAAGGCCTCCTGTATAATCATTACCAAAAATGCTACCATTGACCACACTGCAATTGATAATGTTCTTGCGTGATCTACCACACAGACCCCCAGTACAGCCACCCACATTCTTTACATAAATATTCTCCAGCTGCAAATCATATATATCAACATTCGATTCTGCTATGAATCCGGCATCTTGAATCGTCTCATGAATATACACATTCTTGATGCTATGACCACCACCATACAGATTACCGCCTCTCAAGTTCATTGGTTTCCAGCGATATGCTCCAAAATCCAAATCTGCCACCAAATAAGCATCCTCAGCACCTCCTTGCTTCATCCACCATACCAATCCCTCTGCACTAGATATCTCCACACGATTATTTTCCATGTGCACAAAACCCTCTGGCTGCTCTGTCACTCGATCGTGCCAATAACTAGCCATAGCCATCGCCTCCGCCTTACTCCATACACTGTGACTATCATCCGAATACTTCGAACGAACATAGATATCGTAGTTCGTAAACTTCTCCAATCCTATAATGTCGCATTGTGTTGTGCTCACCTCTTGACGTATTCCATCGCCTATTATGAAACCACGCTTGCCATACTCCACTTCCCAACGTGTAGCACTGCCGTTCTCTGTCCACATCATATGCACCGCTGTTGTATCCACCGATACTACAATATTAGACACCCTGCGTTTCTCGCTATCCTGAGATATCGAAAAACAAAAACCAGAATAGTACATATTACCTTGATAATCCACCAGCAAACTATTACTATTCGACACCATGGGCGACATGTCATTCATTTCGCCTGCCACAAACCTGCGCAATAGACTGCCCGTTTCTCCATCATAAACGAGAACTGCCTGATCTTCATAATCTATCACATCCATCACCAAGCGTTTGCTAGCATCTGCCGACACAAAGTTCAGTCTATTGTTGCACGTATTGCTATATACCGAACCTTCGTATGCATTATGACCTAAGAGATGATATAGCTCCATCGGTTCATCCACCACAAAAGTGCTATTTCCCTTTGTCTGTGCCAGAATAACATTGGCATCAGCTTCTGGATATATATTCACAATTGCTGTTTGCTGCGAATTCAGCGAACTGCCCACTGGAGACACAGCATGAGTCAAGTACCAGCCGTCAGCCAATCCACTCCAACCAAAATTAAAACTAAAATAGCCATCGGCATTATAGCCATCGCACACAAAAGAGTGATCCATATCACCATGTCCACTATATATCACAGGTTTACCGCCCGCTATATTCTCGCGCAACATACCATCCCATTCCTCGTTCGAGAAATAAGCACGCTCGGCATGACTAATATGAGGACTATAACCAAAGTAGTTCACCAACGCTGCACGAGCGTCCATATCATAGGCACTACTCTCTTCCACACTATAATCCATATTCACCGCTACACCACACTCATACATCAGTTGAGCTACTGCCGCCACTTCCGCTTCTGAAGATGCAGCACTCAGTGCAGAAGGCATCATGCTGTAATCGTATTGCGACGTACTATAGTCCACAGTCAGCATACCATATTCTGATGCATACGAATGCACACCTCTACCACGTGTTGGATACTCCCAATAATTGATCACCTGCGCCATCACAGTAGCCACACAACCTGTCAGGACATGTCCATTTGCGCTTGCGCCATCTTCCGGACACTGTGCATTATAATACATGCCTTGATCCCATGTCGTTTGCACCAATGGTCCTACGCTATCGGGCAACTCACTCACGCTTGATACCGAAGTCTTAGAGCGAGGAGATACTCTTTGCCACTCCGTTGAAGGCGCTACACCCTGTTCTACAGCTTGCTCTATTTGTTCGGCCATATCATTCAAATACGCCGTTATTTGCGGTGGAAAGTTCACTCCGCCAGCCTCTGATACAGGCCATGAGTTCGTATAGCTATAACCCAAAATTGGATTAGCTACATCATCTCCACTGACGATAACAAAGCCTTTTTCGCCTAAGCCTATTACATAGAAAGCCACACGACCGCTCTCGGGCATGTGGTGAGTGTAAAGAACCTTGTAATTGTTTTCCTTGTTTCTCGATTGAATTTTTCCAGCTACTCGCTCGGGGGAAGGTATAAACTGCTGCGCAACCTCCAGCGCACGGCTTTCATGTACTGTCTCAGCGTTTGCTACAAACACAATACAGCACAGCATAGCCATAACTAAGATCGATTTTCTCATGCGTATAGGGATTAATCTTTAATATGTTTTACTCTACAACTACAAAAACTATGCCACTAAACCATATAACCATAAAAAAAGCGGACTATACCTAGCCCGCATTATTGTTCGAATTTCCACAATTTCTCAATATCTATTCTTCTTTCGCTTTTGGCACTACAAAGCCAACCACCACACAGCCTATCAAACCTGCTACCCATACCACGATACGCACAGGCAGCGAGTGGATAAAGAATATCGTGGAAATAGCTACCATCGTAGCCATCAATAGAATAATGTGCACGCGCTTGCGCGTTGTAATACCACCCTTGGATTGATATTCACGAATATACCTACCCAAGAAAGAACCCAATAAGTAAGCCTGCAACCTAGGCGAACTGCGATAAAAGCACCATGATGCCAACAACACGAGCGGAGTAGTGGGCAATCCCGGCACGAAAATACCGATCGTACCAAGTAGTGCGGCGAGAACGCCAAGGACGAGATAAAAGGCTTTCAAGAGTTCGAAGTTTCAGGATTCAAAATGAAGGGCGTGGAACTCCACGCCCTTAACAACTTATTTCGTAATAGATATTACTCTGCAGCAGGAGCTGGGCACTCAGCTTTGCAGCAAGCGTCTTTCTTGCAGCAGGAATCTGGCTTTTGGCATGGAGTCTCGCATGCTGCTTTCGCACAGCACTCCTCTGCTTTTGGGCAATCAGCCTTCTTCTCACAGCACTCTGTAGCAGGTTTGTCACAGCATTTACCTTCTTTGCAAGCAGCTTTCTTGCAGCAACCCATAGCAGCTACTGCTATGGCAGCGATTAACAAAATCTTTTTCATGACGCTTAAAAATTTAATTAATTATTGATTTATTTTTTACACTATCCTGCGATAGATATTTCAAAATCTGTGCAAAAGTAACATATTTTTTGGAAATATGCAAAAAAAATTGTAATTTTGCACGCAATTTAATGATTTTTTTGTATTTTTCTTGAAAATGAAGAATAAAAGCAATTGGAAACAGAGCAAAACCTATTTTGTGCTCACCAACTTGATCGCTGCTGCCATCCTCGGTGTAGTGGCAGTAATAGTCTTGATACTTTGTTTGCGTCATACCACCCAACATGGAGTGGAGGTGACCGTACCTAATATCACGGGAATGTACGTAGAAGAGGCCAGTATCGTCTTATCTGCCGACCAACTGCGTTTGCAGGTTATTGATTCCACCTATTCTACAAAGACCCCACTCGGCACTATCGTGGAGCAAAATCCAGCTGCAGGCTCATCTGTAAAGCACGATAGAACCATCTACGTCATTCGCAACGCACAATTGCGCCGTCCTGTGGTATTGCCGGAATTGCGCGACTTAAGTCTCAGACAAGCCACCATCACAATACAAGCTTTGGGATTGAACATCAAATCCATCCGCTATGAGCCTTCGGCGTATAAGGACATTATTTTGGATATACGAACAGAAGACAACACACCGTTGCTAGCCGGACACACCCTAGAGGAAGGGCGTTCGGTCGTACTGATCGTGGGGCAAGGGCAAGGTACATCCGAAGTCACAGTACCATCCATCGTTGGCAAATCCCTTTCGGATGCTCGCTCATGGCTCATCGGTAACATGCTGAGCGTGGGCGTCGTGGAATACGATATCACACCTACCGACGAAACGATTGATCAGTATATCGTTTACAGCCAATCACCTCAGAGTGGCACAGTTGTTGTAGAAGGTACTACAGTCAATATCAAGTTGTCTATGGACATCGAGAAAACCGTCACTGCAGACAACGAGCAAGACGAAGAAGACTTCTTCTAATCCCTATAGCCAAATGAACGAAGACAATATACTAGACATAGATCAACCCGAAGTGTGGGAGCGTTGGCGAAGCCAAGCGGACAAAGGTCAGACGCCACAACGCGTAGATAAGTACCTAGCAGAACATATGCCTGGCACTTCGCGCAACCGCATCCAAAACGCTGCGGACGCTGGCAATGTGTGGGTAAACGGCAAACCTGTTAGTAGCAACTACAAGGTTAAGCCACTAGATGTCATACAGGTGCTTTTGGACCATGAGCCACACGACTACACTATCCATCCCGAGGATATTCCGCTGGAGGTGGTGTACGAAGACGATGATGTACTCGTCATCAACAAACCTGCTGGTATGGTTGTGCATCCTGGACATGGCAACTACGAACATACATTGCTCAACGCACTAGCGTTCTACTTCCGAGACAAACTAGATATCAATGACCCGAATATCGGACTAGTACATCGCATCGACAAAGATACTAGCGGATTGCTGCTCATTGCCAAGACACCAGAGGCAAAGACCAATCTGGGACATCAGTTTTTCGAACATACTACCGAGCGCACCTATAATGCGCTGGTTTGGGGCACCTTTACCGAAGAGGAAGGCACCATCGAAGGAGCACTCGCGCGCGACACGCGCGACCGCACGATATATAGGGTGTGGGATATAGAGGAAAACCCTAACGCCAAAGAGGCCATCACCCACTGGAGAGTGCTGGAGCGTTTCCCTTATGTGACACTCGTGGAATGCCGACTTGAAACGGGACGAACGCACCAAATACGCGTGCATATGAAGAGCATTGGACACCCCCTGTTTGCCGACGAAAAATACGGAGGTATGGAGGTGCTAAAAGGCTTACCCACACAGAAATACAAGCAATATATTCATAATTGCTTTGCCCTTTGTCCGAGACAAGTATTACACGCCAAAACACTCGGATTCCGCCACCCACGAACGGGTGAAATGATGCACTTTGATAGCCCATGGGCTGAAGATATGTTAAACCTAATAACTAAATGGAGAAACTATGAACCGAATACTTTGGGCGGACGATGAGATTCATCTGCTGAAGCCTTATGTGATTTACCTACAAGAGAAAGGGTACGAAGTAACCCCAGTCAACAACGGACAAGACGCCATTGATGCGTGCCGCGAACAGCATTTTGATATCGTCTTTCTAGACGAAAACATGCCGGGTCTATCTGGACTAGAGACCTTGCAAGAGATCAAAGAGGCACACCCTACTTTGCCTGTGGTGATGATCACCAAATCCGAAGAGGAACATATCATGGAGCAAGCCATTGGTCAGAAAATAGCGGACTACCTTATCAAGCCCGTCAACCCTAGCCAGATTCTGCTATGTCTGAAAAAGCATATCCACCAACGAGAGATCGTCGAAGAACATACCAACACGACCTATCGTCAGGAGTTTTCCGACATCACCTATATGATCGACACTGCCAACACCATCGAGGAATGGATGGCGATCGAGCGCACCCTAACACGCTGGGAGCTCGAACTCGAGAACGTGGACTCTGCTATGCACGACATGCTCCGCATGCAGCGCGAACAGGCCAACAAAGCGTTCGCTAAGTATATCGCCAAGAACTACGAGGCTTGGTGGGCCAACCCTTCTGCACGACCTACCATGTCACAAGACGTGATGAAAAAGCACGTCTTCCCACTAGTGGACGCAGGCGAAAAAGTGTTCTTTATCGTCATCGATAACTTCAGATACGACCAATGGAAGATCCTGCAACCACTTCTATCAGAGTGGTTTACCATCAAAGAGGAGCAGATGTACACCTCCATCCTTCCTACCGCCACACAGTATGCTCGCAATGCCATTTTCGCAGGATTAAGTCCGCTGCAAATACAGGAATTATACCCTCATCTCTGGATCGACGAGGAAGAGGAGGAGAGCAAAAACAACAACGAGAAAGACCTGCTTCAGACGCAGCTCGACCGCTTCCGAAAACGCTACGGATTCTCCTATTTCAAGGTCAACGAGAGCGATTTCTGCGAACGCATTACACGCCAATTCAAGGGACTTCAGACACCACTTAATGTGGTGATTCTCAACTTCATAGACATGCTTTCGCACTCCAGAACCGACAGCAAGATGATGCGCGAACTAGCCAACGACGAAGCGGCTTATCGCAGTCTAACACTCAGCTGGTTCAAGCACTCGCCTACAGCCGATATGTTCCGCCGCATTGCTGCTTTGGGATACAAAGTGATACTGACCACAGACCACGGTACCACACGTGTGAATAATGCCATACAGATCATTGGAGATAAGCACACAAACACCAATCTGCGCTACAAAGTGGGCAAGGCACTCAACTGCCAAGCTAAAAACTGCGTGGAGTTTACCAAACCCAAACTAGTGGGATTACCTTGTCCAAACGTGAGCAGCAGTTATATGTTCTGCACATGCGATGATTTCTTTGCATATCCCAATAATTTCAACCACTACGCGCAATTCTACCGCAACACGTTCCAGCATGGTGGTGTATCGCTAGAAGAAATGCTTATTCCTATTGTCACACTAGAACCTAAATAAGCAACTGTGAGAACCATCAAACGTATATTCTATACCATCTTTTTTATACTTCTATCCTGGGCTATCTGGTCACTTTTTTCCCACCAGATGCCCTGGCAGAAGCATAGCGATGCGTCTCATGAGCTGACTGTTTTGACCTACAATACCCACGGAATGATGACGGGCGAAAGCGTCAACAAGAAGAAAGCCATGCTCCAGTATATCAATCGGTTAGACGCGGATATCGTATGCCTACAGGAAGTACTCGTTTACAAAAACGAACCTCGTCTTACCCTGCCTGCGCTGCGCGAAGCGATGCGCCAATACCCCTATACCTACTACGATTTTAAGGTCTATAATAGCCGTCGCCAGTTTGGCAATGTGGTCTTCTCGCGATATCCTCTTATCAACAAACAGACCATACGCTATGAGTCCAACTCGAATATCAGCAGCCAGTGCGACGTAGTCCTGAAGAATGACACCATACGGCTTATTGTCAACCATTTAGAGAGCTTCCGATTGGAGGACAAGGATTTCTCGCTCGACTCACTTCGGGCCGGATCCTTCAAGGAGAGTTCGCTCAACCGAAAACTCACCTTCGCTAGCCGATTGCGCCGCAACCAAGCATGGGAGGTGCGCCGTGCAATTCACCAATCGCCCTACCCTGTCATAGCAGTGGGAGACTTCAATTCGTTGCCCATCTCACTGGTCTATTGGATAATGAACATAGGACTTCGCGACTGTTTTGCGGAGAGCAGTTTCGGACGATATGGCGCTACGTATCAGCGACATGGATTAGGTATTCGTATCGATTATATCTTCACTTCGCGTACTCTGAGCCCGCTATCCACTCGCGTAGATCATGCCACCTATTCCGACCACTATCCACTTATCAGTACTATTGGTTGGGAAGAGTGAAAGTATGCAACGTTTTCATGTTTTTTTTGCATAAATCACTAGCTTTCACAAGATTTTTCCATTTTTTCTTAAAAATATTTGCCCAATTCAAAAAAATTGTGTATCTTTGCGGCCGTTTATTGCAATAACTATAAAAAATACAACACACAGTTGCACATGGCCATGACAACTACACGTAAATTTTCATTCATTTCCAACGCACGCGCGTACCGACGAAGCGCGATGCTTATTCTTGTGTTTATTTTCTTTGCGCTGCAGGCTGGAGCTCAAAACTTCTCCTCCACTTCGGCATATCGTTCGCAGAACCAGAACATGCAGCCAACCATGACTCAATTATCTGATTATCAGGTGTATCAGTCCACTATCTACGAGCCATTCTCCTCGGAGATGCCTAGCTCATATAATAGCCCAGCACAGATTACCGGCAGACGCAATATAGACGAAAACGATTTCGGCTTTGAAGACGAAGCGAATAAGTCCAATGAATCTCCTCTCGGCGACGCATGGTCATTATTGATCTTTGCCGCTATTGGTGCAGGCGTTATCTTTATCAAACAACGCAAAAACCTCAAAGCGAAGGCATAAAGGAGTATATCACCCTTTATACGCCACCTATACGCCACCTACCTCCATTGGAACCTCATTGGAACCTGATTGGAACCTCATAGGAACCTCACCAAAGGATAAGCACAGGATAACTAAGGGATGTATAAGGACTTCTAAGGAATTGCAAAATTTGCGGACGAAAATTTCGACCACAAACTCAGAAAAAGCATGGATACACAAAGTATCGTAACATATAAATCGGCTTTTGATGCCATCATGCACGAGATTATGGCAGATGATGGCTCACAGATGGAAGTGTGGTACGCACGCGAGCTGCAACAGGTTTGTGGGTATGCTCGTTGGGAGAACTTTCAAGTGGCAATCAACCGCGCCAAGGATTCGTGTAATTCACAGAATATCAGCATAGATGATCATTTTCGTGACGTCACGAAAACGATACCTATGCCAAAGGGAGCGCAAAAAGAGATTAAGGATGTTTTACTCACTCGCTACGCTTGCTATTTTTAGTAAGGGATGTGTCCCTTTTGTAGAGGAAGAAATAAAACAAGAAACAAATCATGCGAGATAAATTAAGTATGACATATAACGATGCTGTACAAACAATTAAGCAAGCAATTTTAGATAGCCAATTGCGTGCTACTCAGCATATAAATGAGGAACAATTGGCATTGTATTATGGCATTGGTAAATTTATATCTCAACAGACTAGAACTGGTGCATGGGGAACAAATGCAATAGAAACTATAAGCCGTCAATTAAGTGCGGAATTGCCTGGATTGAAAGGTTATTCTGCAACTAACTTAAAATCCATGCGGAAATTCTACGAAGCATGGAGCGATTTATTCAATTCGGCAGCCACGGCTGGCGAATTAACAAAGCACATTTCGGCAGCCACGGCTGATGAATTTCAGCAATTGGACTCAGAAGCAATTATTACCAATAGTATCTCAAAGAAAAACCATCCATTTTTAGAGAATGAGATGACATGGAACGATTTCTTCGCGTTGGGCTTCTCGCTCCATATCGAAATTCTATCTAAAACGAACACAACAGACGAGAGAATATTCTATATTCATAATGCTGCATTGTACAGGTGGGACAAATATACACTGCGTAATTATTTAAAGGCAGATGTATTCCATCATCAATCCGCATTACCTAATAATTTTTCAGCAACCCTCTCTCCCTCACGTCAAGCAGTAAAAGCAATGAGGATGTTCAAAGATGAGTATATGCTTGATTTTATTAATGTTGAGCAATTAGGAGAGCGTGATGAAGATGTTGACGAGGCGGTCATAGAAAAAGAGATTGTTAATAATATCAAAAATTTCATAATGGAGTTTGGCCGATCATTCACATACAAAGGTAGCCAAGTCCATTATGATAAGTTAGGGCATGATCATTGGGTGGATTTGTTATTTTTCAATCGGGAATTACAATCATTGGTTGTTGTGGAATTAAAGAATGGGAAATTCAAACCTGCGTACTTAGGGCAATTGGCTACATATTTACGAATTTTAGATGACGAAGAAAAGTTGCCTAATGAAAACCCTTCAATAGGTATTATATTGTGCAAGGATGCAGATAAGGCTTATGTTGAATATGTTCTACAGGATTATAACAAACCTATGGGGGTTGCAACATATAAAATCCGCCAGCAACAATTGAAAGAGTTACTTCCAGATGAAGAAAAACTAAAAAACATGTTATAATAATTAAAAAGATAAACACAGATAGCGGTTCTGCCCTCGCGGTATTTCGCGAGTCACCCGAGAAAACCAACCAACATAACAACAGTAACCAACGTCGCAAAGCGACATACAACATAGAATATTAACCCTAGTCTATAGCCTATTGCCAATAGCCTATAGCCAACAGAAAAAAACATATGAAACACAATCTACTTAAATCGGTTATCATTTCAGTAATCCTTCTAATGGGAGTTAGTAATACGTGGGCTAACCATGGTTTTTATCAAGTTGATATTACATATTCTAGTGGAGGCAATAGTAATAATTACACATTTTATAATACTGACAACACATCTACTACATTTGATTTAGGTTCGCATTCTTCTCCTTTTGTTATACAGACAATGAAACTTTATTGTTGGGACGATTGGGGAGATAAATCATACACTAATAATTCTGGACAATTTATTTACCGTATAAATAATGGCAGTGCAAACTACTTTGGTTCAGGAAGTTTAACAAAGTCCTCCTATAGTGGCAACAATTTCCAGCTATACAAGAACGATTGCAACCTCACACTTGCGGCTGCGTCAGGAAAATATACTTTCAATTTAAAATGGCAAGCTTGGGGTTGGGGAGACAATAGTGATTGTTATGTTGATAATCAAGGAAAAGGATATACTTGGAAATACACCATTCTCCCTCCTGAAGTATCTAGCATTGGTATTTCTGCATCTGGTCATTTAGCAGGTTCTGGAACACAAGCTGATCCTTATGTACTCGTGTATGGTGGAAGTTTAGAATTAACCGCCTCTGTTAACAATAGCGACGCCAATTCAAATACACATTTTACATTCGGTTCAAACACAGCAAGTACAACTAAAACCCATACAATATCCAACATCACAAATGCAACTGCACAAAAAATAACCATCAAAGCACAAAACATCAACAAGAGCGATAATAGCCTCAAAGGAACAGCATTAAGTAAAGATATTTATTATAAATACACGCCTGTTTATGTATATATCAACGGACAAAGTCATCAAATCAACAACACCACCAAACAAGTGACTGTTGCTTTAAACAGAAATGCCAATGATGAGACATACACTTTCAAGGTACATGATAACAACAACCATTGGCTAGGTAATAGCGGAACAATGGAACGCGGAGGAACTAGTGTTCATTCTGGAGGATGGACTATGAGCGTTGATGACAAGAATGATTGTAAACTTAAAGCTGACTTAACTGGAAATTATACATTTACATTTATTCCTGCAGGAAACAAAGTTACTGTTACCTATCCACAAAAATCCTATTTTATAGCCGGTTCATGGGATGATTGGGCAGGAACAGCTCCTGCTTTTGTAGATGCAAGCACACCTGTCAGCATACATCTCACAGGTGATAAAGTATATAATTTTAAGATTGCGAACCTAACAGGGACAGCAGCATATTGGTATGGAAACGAAGGCGAAATGCAAAGAACAAATTGTACAGCATGGCCTATGGAAACAGGCAAAAACGATTGCCACATTTATGCAGATATCACCGGTGAATATAAATTCACATTTAACTCATCAACAAAGAAGTTAACCGTTACCTACCCTGAATATACAACAAAAACTGTGTATTTAGATCTTAGTCAGTTCGCCGATTGGAGAACTGACGCACCTGTAATCAAAGTAGAATACGATGATGTTAAACATGATTTAACAACAATAGGTTGTGCAGTAAGAAAAGAAGATGTATATTACTACCAAGTAGAATTGCCTGCAGAAAAAATTGTGCGTTTTCACCGAACAGATCCTGCTAACAGTAGCACTTCATGGAACTCTATAGAAACATCTGTGCCTACAGATGCTAAAAATTGTTTTACCATAACAGGTTGGGAAACTGGAGAGTGGACTACTTTCGAAGAAATCTATCCTGTCACACTAGACCCTCACGCTGATTTAGCAGGTATTGACTTTGGCTCATATAGTGTTCGATACAATGGAACAACCTACACTTCTAAGCCTTCCGAAACTGTCACTTTCTATGTACCTGCAGGAGCACAAATTGAAATATTAGAGGGTGACCCTATTAATGACGCGTACTACGCACGCGTAAGGGCACAAATAGGCGGCAATGGAGGCACAATATACGGCGACGACAATAATGGTCTTGTTGGTCAAACCATTGAGATATGTGGACAAACTAATATAAACTGCTGGTTCTTCACAAAAAAAGAATATACAGTATATTTAGGTATTCCAAGCAGTAGCACATTCGATGAATGGCGTCAAGCTGGAGAAACTAAAATTTGGGATAGAGATAGTAAATTTGACGGTTTAGTTTCTGCTAAACGCTCATTTGAAATCGGAAATATCACATATCATGAGTTTGAAATCCCAGCAGGAAGTCGCAATATGCAATTTGAACTCAAAAATGGATCAAGTACTATTGTGAGCACTAGACAATTCCCTTATGAAATCCCAACAACCAATATTAACTGCTTCACACTGACAAGTGAAACCGATGGAGTATGGTCTGAATTACCAGGAGGAAATGGCGACTTCCGTCTCTTATACATAGAACAGGAGATCGCGAAAGAGGATTGGAAGACAGTCATCAACACCACCTACCAACACTCCTCTGACTTTATCAGGAAAAATGTAGGAGGCACAGATATCGTCAGCTTGCATGTTAAACGAAATAAGGAATTGAATCCTGAAATCATCTTGCAACAAATGAAGAATGGTGATTGGGTTGACATTGAACGTCATATGGTAATGGGACCATTGCAAACCGACAATGCAGGCGTAGCAATGTTACCTGGCCGTAGAAATGCAGCGGGTAACCTTATTTACGATGACGGTATCGAAGTCATTAAGAATGATGGCACTTACCCAGGACGCGTATATAACTTCAAAGTTCAACAATTCCAATCTGCTGCCACAAACGCCGATACTGCTCAACTTCTCCTTGATGTGGAGAACCTCAAACCATACTCTGGCGACTACTACATCCGTACCGATAATGCTGTAGGTGGTTGGAACCAATATCTCACATCTGGCAACGTAATGAACTACTCTAAGTATGCCGAAGACCATAGTGGTTTCTCTCACTATTTCTGCAAATATGTAGATATTGCTGAGGATCCTAAGAATGTCAAATTCGTTATTGCCAATGATCATGGCACCGCGATTTCAGACGAATTGGATGGCGATGATTTCGTTCCAAAAGAGAATAATGGTTCTATATATAAAGGCGAACTACAAGAGAGTGCAAACGTTCGCTGGTCATGGAACCAATATACCAATGAAGTTAAACGCGCGTATATAAAAGGTTCAAGTGAAAATGGATTCCTTACTGTAACTCAAACAGGCGGAACTACAACCAATTTCAAGGATAATGGCAACTGGATTTACGAAGCAGATATTACTGCTGAAGTAGGAGACAAGATTACTGCTATTACTGCACCATATAGAACCAAAAATCAATCATTGCTTGAGCTAACCTATCAAACAGAAGGAATGCCATTATTAACAGGAGATCCAAGTGGAACTCACAAGATTCGTGTTATGTACGACTTCAAGATCAACAAAACAATGGCGTTGTTGGTGCCTGGTACGGGAGTAAAAACTACTATCGACGTACTCATTGAGCGTACAGACCATGGTCAAGCTACTCAAGTAGCAAACGCTATTCACGAATCAGATGGAAGCGGTGGCTATACTGTATATGCGGCTCTCAATTTCACAAAAAATAATGTAGAAAATGCTCCATACACCGCTCAACGATTGTACTACTGGGTATCATTCCCATTTGATGTACGTATATCAGAAGTATTTGGCTTCGGCGAATATGGTAAACATTGGATTATGCAATATTATGATGGTGCTGCTCGTGCTGCCAATGGTGCTTGGGCTGACTCTCCATCCTATTGGAGGAACATCACTGACACTACTGTTACTCCTAACAACTCAACCACACTTAATAGCGGAATCTTGAAAGCTAACCAAGGTTATGTATTGGCACTTGCAAAGAAGATTGCTACTATGGGAGTATTTGATTATACAGATAAGGTTACCCTCTACTTCCCATCCATGAAGAAACAAAAAATTATGCAACCTGGAGTGCAAGAAATCGGCATAACCTTAGATCCATATCAGTGTACGATCAATCGCCCAACCCCTAATGGCGATAGAAGAATCTTAGATAGCCACTGGCACGTTCTTGGTGTTCCTTCATATAGCGACCACAGCCAAAAGCTTACACAAGACGATTTGATGTTCTTCTACCAACGCGACTATGAGGATGCTGATGGCTATACCGTGCAAAGCGCACAGAATAGTAGCGTTACACTCCAATCATTGTACTCATATTATGTACAGTTTGCTGGAACTATCAATTGGTCGGCTACATGGACATTGAACGGAACACCTCTAGAAATAGCAGCTCGCAAGAACGTTGCAGAAGAGGAATCACACAACCTCCGTCTTGAGTTGCAACAAAATGGTGTAAATGCAGATCAAACATTCATTACTTTGAAGGATGAAGATGGTATCACACCTATGTTTGATATGAACAAGGATTTGAGCAAAATCATCAATTCAGGTGCAAACATCTACACCCTTATCGACACCGAAACAGGCTCTATTGAAGTAGCAGGTAATACACTTCCTATCGCTAGCACCATTATCCCTGTTGGCGTACAAGTGGCTACCGCTGGCGAATACACCTTCGCAATGCCTGATGGTACAGATGGCATCATCGTTGAGCTCGTTGACTACGACACCAATACTCGCACCAACCTATTACTCAGCGATTACACCGTGACCCTGCCAGCTGGCACCAATGAATCACGCTTTGCATTGCACGTACAACCTAGCAAGGTGACCACCAGCACAGAGAACATCTCTGGTGACGGAAATACGAATACGAAGAAGTATCTCCTCGACGGTGTACTCTACCTCCAAAAGGACGGCGTACTCTACGATGCACAAGGTCGCTGCGTGAAATAAGCATAAGCTATCTATAGATATGAAAGATAACAAGAGCCGTGATATCACGGCTCTTGTTATCTTTCATATCTATCCACCTCATCGCCTCATCACCTTATCACCTCATCGCCTCATAGCCTCCACTCACACCAATTGCTTGATCAATTGTTCCTCATTCCCAGGCAACAGGGCTATTGGTGGCAATTCAATCATTGTATATGCTCCGTACTGTTCCTTCGCTTGCAAACGCACTGCTGCTCGCGCACAAGACACCATCACCTGAGCCGTCAAAGCTGGGTTATTGATCTGCATATTGAACTCAAAACGTTGGTTGTGCGTTTCGCCTGACACACCATGACGAACAAGGTTCACACCATGTGCCACATTATTCAACGCAGCCACACTTTCCACAACTACCATGTGCGTCTCATCATGTGCGAAATAATCATCTGCCTTCAGCAATGCCTCTACCGCAGCCTTGTCTGCACCCTCTTCCAACTCCACATACACCATTCTTCGGTGTACACCTGTACCTAGCGGGATAGTCATGGAGAGAGCATCCTTGATACCTGGGATAGCCTTAGCAGCTACCGTATGTCCCATAGAGCGACCCGGACCGAAATTGGTATAAGTAATACCCTGTGGCGCAAGCGCCAAGAGCAAAGCACGTACCACAGAATCAGAACCTGGGTCCCATCCTGCCGAGATCACACTGACAGCCTTATGCTGCTGAGCAATCGCCATCAACGATTGGCGAAGCGGATAAATCTGGGTGTGGATATCAAAAGAGTCAACCGTGCATATCCCTTTCTCCAAGAGTTTTTTCGCGAAGCTCTCGACCTCACGAGTAGGAGTACATAGCATCACAACGTCTGCCTGAATATCATCCAGATTATCATTATGGTGATAGATACCGGCTAGCTCCATATCAGGAGCCGCATTGATCGCCTGCTCTGCAGCACGACCGATATTTCCATATCCAAGAATTGCTATTTTCATACCATTTTGAATTATGAATTATGAGTTATAGAGTGCAAAGGTAGTAAAAATTTACGATTTAGCAAAGTACTACGTACAAATAATGATTTATCAAATGATTAAGTTATAATTTCTGTTCTATATTAAGATCTATCTATTGAATGAGGGTCTAACAAAAAGTCATATAGACTTATCGTTATTATACCTTGCTCATCAGTCTTTCGTTTTATATCATCACCTACAATAATAATTTTTCGAAAGTTGTCATTTGTATTAAGTAGCGAGCGCTTTTCTTGTACCACTTTGTCTTCAGTAGGCATACGAAATGCCGACTGAATATAAATACGCTCTGCCCCCTTGTTTACTACGAAATCCACCTCCAGAGGCACACGGACATTCTTTCCTTCTGCGCTCGTCTTCCATGTTTCAACCAATCCCACATCCACACGATAGCCACGCATACGCAACTCATTGTATATAATATTCTCCATGATGTGAGTTTCCTCCTGTTGACGGAAATTAAGTATCGCGGCACGCAAACCCATATCCGCAAAGTAATACTTGGTTTCTGTACCGATGTATTTACGCCCTTTCACATCATAACGCAAGGCTTCTTCTATCATATACGCATCTTGCAAATATTTGATGTAATCACGAATGGTGCTATCTTTCATAGTAATGTGTTCTACCGATAAGAAAGTATCACCGATACGCTTAGGATTGGTGGAAGAACCAATATTGGATGCCAATACACGAACCAACTCACGCAAACCTTCTACATTGCGCAGATGGTTGCGCTCAATAATATCCTTGATATAAGTCAGTTCATAGAGATCCAATAGATAGTTGATCTTCTTTTCCTCATTCTCTATTTGTAGTATTTGTGGCAGACCTCCGTAGGTATAATATTCTTTCCAGGCACTATATTTGTCTCCTCCGATAGCTGCATAGTATTCAGCAAAAGAGAGCGGAAATAGGTGTATCTCATCTCCTCTGCCACGGAACTCCGTTACGACATCTTTACTGAGGAACTTGGAATTAGAACCAGAAACATAGACGTCTAGTCTTTTGTCTTGCATCAAACTCAACAGCACCTCTACAAAATCATCCACCAACTGTACTTCATCCAATATGACATAGTGCATCTGCCCATCCGATAGAATAAGATGCTCAATATGCTCCAGCAAAACATCAGGATTACGCAATGACCTATTTTTACGGTTGTCTAAAGATATTTCTATAATATGATCCTCTGCAACACCTTGTTCTATCAGATATTGGTGAAACAGGGTCATCAATAGAAATGACTTACCTGACCGACGCATGCCAGTCACTATTTTAACCATTCCGTTACCCATCGCTTCTATCAACTGGCGAAGGTACTTATCACGTGCTATAATCATCTTTAGGGTACTTTTTCTGTGGTATTCCACAGATTTTCAACCGCAAAGGTACTATTTTTTTTTGAAATAGCCAAAGGAAAGAAGCAAAAAGATGATTTTTTTGCAAAAATGTTTGGTCAATCCAAAAAAAAGCAGTAATTTTGCGCCGATTTTCGACTATAGTCTCTGGCGATCAGCATAGAGTACACATTTTTGTGGCTCGAACAGTAGTGTATACTATAGTTATTAACCCATTAAAAGTCAAAAGAAAATGGATTTGATGAAAATTGCCGAAGAGGCATTCGCTGGCGAGAAGAAAGAGTTTCCAGCATTCGCTGCAGGTGATCAAGTGACTGTAGCTTATCGTATTAAAGAGGGTAACAAGGAGCGTGTACAAGAGTTCCGCGGTG
>JAZLDS010000025.1:0-36693 GCA_045614865.1 Paludibacteraceae bacterium
CAAAGGTACAATTTTTTTCGCATATATACAAATATTTTAACAAATATTTGGTCAAATCAGAAAAAAATTGTACCTTTGTCAACGTTTATTTTTGGTTGCATGGATTTTAAGATTTTCGGTAATAGGCAAATGCCGCATCTTCTGTTGATTCCTGGTTTGGGAGTCTCTTGCGAGATCTTCCTGCCATTGATTCAATTACTGGAATCGCGTTTTTGCATTATTGCTGCTCAGGTGGATGGTTTTACCTTGGATAAGCCAACTGCCTTTACCTCCATTGATGACCAAGCATTGCAAGTGATCAACTATATTCAGAAGGAATGTCATGGGCATATTGCATGTGCTTATGGTCTTTCGTTAGGCGGTAAAATCCTCTCGCATGTGCTCGAACGCAACCAAATCTCGATTTTTCACGTTATTTTGGATGCCGCACCGCTCTTGCCATTGCCTAAATGGCTGGTCAAACCGCTGAGCCATTTGCAGAGCCTCAATGTCTGGACTTGCTACCATTGGACTTCCTTTTGGCGATGGCTTTTTGCTTCACATTATTTTGATGTGTTGCTGGATGAATGTCGCAAAATATATCCGTTCGGTGGTAGAAGAGCGGTAATAGATGGTTATTACTCTGTTTATACGACCAAGTTGTGCGCCATAGCACTAACAGATGTCTATTATTGGTATGGTACGAAGGAAGCATTTATAGCTCGTATGCAGGCGAAGCATTTACTTTCTTTGCATTCAACAGCGCATGTACAAATTTTCCCCGGCATGAATCATGGTCAGTTACTCATTGACCACCCCAACGAAGTTGCCCAAAGAATTGTCGATATTGCAAGTGCATGTATTTTTAGTGGACAATAGTGCATTTTTTTTGAAAATTATCCCTCTAAAAATTTGGAAATTCGACAATTTATTCGTATCTTTGCAGTCGCATTGGGAAAATGCACTACCAAAATTGCAGTTTATTATAGAAAATTAAACAAAATTATTTGTCTGCTGATAAAGTAGTGTCTGATTTTCTACAAGAGAAACCTAAAATCTCCTTAACGGAGTTACAAAGATTGAATATAAAAGTGCTAATGAACTTATAGCGATCCTCCACGGAAGTGTAAGGAATAGTGCGCTTATTGTCCGTGTATTGTGCGTGAATAGTGCGTAATTGATAGGAACAACAATAATAAAAGCGCTACTCTACCCTTCGCGGATTTGTCATCGCACAGTTACATAAAAGAGTACGAACTATGAGTGATAAGTGATGAGTAAAACAGGTGTTTTTTGCAGATATTTTTCATTTTATTTGCATAAATGCAAAAATATTCGTACCTTTGCGGGTTGAATTAAAATACACAAAACACTCTTATGGAAAAGAAAGTGCTAAAAAACGATCATACAGCGTTCAAGAAACAGTTCTCGGCGTGGTTTTGGAGTATCATTGCCGCAGGATTGGTGGCAATCATATTGCTATTCTGGCTCATCACCAAAGGTTGGTTGGGGTATCTACCCCCGCTAGACGAACTGCAGAATCCTAAGAACAAGTTTGCTACAGAGGTGATTTCCAGCGACATGCAGTTGCTAGGTCGCTATTATCGCAACGAGAACCGCGTGAGCGTGGACTACACCGACATATCGCCTAATATGATCAACGCCTTAGTGGCGACCGAAGATGTGCGATACTATGAACATACCGGTGTGGATATCAAATCTCTACTACGAGCAGTCATGAAGCTAGGAAAAGCAGGTGGAGGTAGTACTATCACACAGCAGTTAGCCAAGCAGTTATGGTCACCACGTGCCAACAATATCTTCGAACGAGCACTGCAAAAGCTGATCGAATGGGTGATTGCCACCAAGTTGGAGAGACTCTATTCCAAAGAGGAGATCTTGACCATGTATCTCAATCAGTTTGACTTCCTCTACAATGCTGTAGGAATCAAATCTGCCGCACAAGTATATTTCAGTACCACCCCAGCTGAGCTGAAGTTGGAGGAGGCTGCCATGCTGGTAGGTATGTGTAAGAACCCTTCGCTATACAATCCACGTCGCCGTCCAGAACGTGCACTCAACCGCCGCAACACTGTTTTGGATCAGATGTGCAAGTATGATTATATCACAGAGCAAATGTGTGACTCGCTGCAAGCTCTGCCAATTGAACTCAAATACCAATCGGTTGATCACAAGCAAGGTATTGCTCCATATTTCCGTGAGTATCTGCGACAAACACTGACAGCCAAAGAGCCTAAGAAGAGCCAATACTCAGAGTGGAATATGATACAATACGAAATTGACTTGCGTCAATGGAATGAGAATCCACTCTATGGTTTCTGCAACAAGAATCATAAACCAGACGGCACTCCATATGATCTCTATCACGATGGTTTGCGCATCTACACCACCCTCGACTCGCGCATGCAGCAATATGCCGAAGAGGCGGTGAACGAACATATGCAAGAGTTGCAGAAAAGCTTCTTCCGTGAAAAACGCAAGAAGAGTTATGCGCCATTTTCACAAGACTTAACTCCAGAGGATATCGATGGTATCATGAATCGCTCAATGCGCCAAACCGATCGCTACCGCGCACTCAAAAAAGAAGGCATGAGCGAAACCGATATCAAGAAAGTATTTAGCACGCCTGTCAACATGCGTGTATTCTCCTACAACGGACTGATCGACACCACGATGACACCAATGGACTCTATTCGCTGGAACAAGCACTTCTTACGTTGCGGATTTATGTCTATGGACGCACACTCTGGTGCAGTCAAAGCGTATGTAGGTGGACCAAACTTCGCTCATTTCCAATACGATATGGTAACCATGGGTCGCCGTCAAGTGGGATCTACCATCAAGCCATACCTATTTACTTTGGCGATGGATGAAGGTATGTGGCCATGCGACAGTACCGTGAACGATTCTATCACGCTCATCGACGGCAATGGTGTAGCATGGACACCTCGAGACGATCACCATGCCAACCAAGGCGAGATGGTGACACTCAACTGGGGATTGGAGAAATCCAGCAACTGGATCACAGCCTACCTGATGTCACTCTTCACACCAGAACAGCTCGTCCGCATCATGCGATCGTTCGGTATCGAGGGACAATTAGATGCTGTGGTCAGTCTGTGTCTTGGTCCTTGCGAAGTGAGCGTAAAAGAGATGGTAGATGCCTACACCACATTCCCTAACAAAGGTATTCGTGTAGAGCCACTCTATGTCACTCGTATTGAGGATAATAATGGTAATATCCTAGCTACTTTCACACCTAAAACCTACGAAATTATCAGCGAAACCACTTCTTATAAGATGATCTACATGCTCCGCAATGTAATGGATCACGGTACAGGTGTACGTGCAAGATTCCGCTATGGACTAAAAGCACCTATGGGCGGCAAGACTGGTACATCTCAGAACCACTCTGATGGATGGTTCGTTGGCTTCACCCCATCATTGGTAAGCGGTGTGTGGGTAGGTGGAGAAGACCGCTCTATTCACTTTGATAACATGACAGCAGGTCAGGGTGCGAACATGGCATTGCCTATATGGTCTATATACATGCAGAAAGTCTATGCTAACGAAGAGCTAGGATACAGCGTAGAAGAGCAATTTGATGTACCAGAGTGGTTCGATGCTGAAGCAGGATGTAAGTAGTTTCTTGTTTGGAGTTTAGTGTTTAGAGTGGTGAAAATATCATTCCGATATATACTTATCTGTTTTTGCTCCTGGTTCCTTGTTCCTGGGTTCCTACACGCACAACTCAATACCGATCGTATCACTTCGATTGGACGCAATGCTCTGTACTTCGAAGACTATGTGCTGAGTATTCAGTATTTCAATCAGGTCATCAAACTCAAACCCTACCTTAGCGAACCATATCTATTACGTGCGATAGCTAAGATCCAATTGGGAGATTATACAGGAGCGGAACTTGATTGCAATGCAGCTATTGAGCGAAACCCCTTTCAGCCAGGTGCATACTATACCAGAGGATATGTTTATCGACTGACAAACAAACTCAAAGAAGCAGAAGAAGACTTTAACAAAGCACTTCTATTTGCACCAGAAAACAAAACCTATATCGCCATGCGAGCCGACGTACTGGCTGGATTGGAGAAATACGATTTGGCATTGACCGACATCGATCACCTACTCCACCGAGAACCAGAATCTGCCTCATTGCATTTTGAAAAAGGCACTATCTGCTTGCGAAGTGGAGACACTATTTGTGCACAAAATGCTTTTACGAATGCCACCGAATATGACTCACAAAATCCGGCTAACTGGTCGGCGTTAGGACTCGTACAACTGATGCAAGACAATCAAGACGACGCATTATTATCTCTCTGCAAATCAATAGAATACGGAAGTAAATGGGCGGGAGATTATATCAATCGTGGTATTATCTATTACCGAAAACACAACTACCGTAGTGCTATCGCAGACTATGATAAAGCGGTCGCATTATCGCCTAACGATCCACAATGCTATTATAATCGCGGTATGCTGCGTCAGGAACTAGGCGACTATAATCGCGCACTAGAGGATTTTGAGCAAGCCATTCATCTGGCACCAGATCAAATAGAGATATACTACCAAAGAGGTATGGTACAGATGCAATTAAGACAATGGGAGGAGGCTTCAAACGACTTCCACACTATCATACAACGATATCCATACTTCTTGCCAGCCTACTATCTGGCTGCACAAGCAGAAACATCCCTAGGTAACGGGAAGCTAGCTTTCGATTTGCGACAACAAGCATACCAACTAGAACAACAGAAAGATAGTATTCAATCCCTACAAACGACCATGCAAGTGGCGAAATCTCAGCCACAACAGCGCGACCGAAGAAAAGAATTCTCTGCGCTCGCAGCACAAAATCAAGAGAGCAACGAGGATGAAAATAAATACAATAGCGACACACGCGGCAATGTACAAAAACGATTCACAGATGTCGTGAATGAATCGAACATCTTCCTATCCTATTATGCTACAAATTCCTCTGCAAATGAATTGCGTCAAACCAACTATTCTCACATTAGTATAGATAATTATAACCTCAAGCAGTATTTACCTGCACCATTGCGATTCACAACTCAGGAAATGACACTCACTGCAGATATGGTGAATCAGCATTTTGTACAGATCAACCAACTATCGGATCAAATCAATCAGCTCGAGCGAATGGCTATGCCACAATCGACGATCAATGAGCAACTTTGTGCGATCTATATCGCACGAGCATTTGAGTTTGCATTGGTACAAGATTATTCCTCTGCCTTAGACGATATTACCCGAGCTATACTCATAAATGGCGAATTGTATTTCACCTATTTCTGCCGTGCGAATTGGCGATACAAGTTATTGGAATATAAACGTACAATGGGCGAATCAACCGAAAGTGCTGACTTTGAGCTCATGATGCGGGACTACGATTATTTGATTCTTCACCAGCCCGATTTCTCCTTCGCCTACTACAACAAGGCCAATATGCTCTGTATTCAACAAGATTTTAAGGCTGCTATCGCATATTATACCCAAGCGATTGAAGTGGACGAAGATTTTGCAGAGGCATACTTCAATCGTGGATTAACCTATATCTATATCAACGAGACTGAGAAAGGTATTATCGACCTCAGCAAAGCAGGAGAACTAGGCATATATCAAGCATATAACCTAATCTCACGATTCCAATAATCTAAAATTTTTTAGAATTAGCGTGCATTCTGCAGCGTGTATCTCCAAGCACCGGTTAGATACCCCACACGTGCTAGAAGATGGGCGAAGTATGCTATGTAGATCGATTGTACGCCAACCCATTGATACGTAGCTATATAGAGAGCCACAAATCCTATCGCTGCATAGATCATACCATTCCGAATTTGCTTGCCAGCCGTAGCGCCAGCATACACTCCATCCCACATAAATGCCAGCGTAGAAACAATCGGCATTGCAATTAACCACACCGTATAATCAGCCAGACGAGCCAACACCGTAGTATCAGATGTCATGGCGCGATAGCACTCCTCTGAGCCTACGGCAAACAACAGAGTAAAGAGCACTCCTACTCCGACTGACCAAGCAAATAGCAAACCTACCACTCGCTTTATTGCTTCATCGCCTCTCGTCGTTTGCTTCATTGCTCCAAACTCTTTTCCTACAAGGGCTTCTCCTGCATATGCAAAACCATCCACAAAATAAGAGAAGAGCATAAACAGCTTCATCATAATCGTACTGACAGCCAACTCCACATCGCCATATTTAGATGCTAGCGATGTGAATCCGACATACACGACCATAAAGCACAAGGAACGAATAAACAGATTACCATTGAGCGACATGAATCGTTTTGATCCTTGTATAATATTCCGTATGGCATCATGGCCTAATCGGATTATTTGCTGATACTTAACTAGAACAATCACAAGAGCGACAATTAATCCTGTCAGCTGTGCCACTAGTGTACCATAAGCCACACCCATAGCACCTAGCGGCGTATAGACAGCCAATGTATAGCTGACCACCATATTCACCACATTGACTACAATGTCTGTAATCATTGGACTTACAGTATCTTGCATGCCAATGAACCATCCTTTGAGCGCCATAAGTGATAACGTAGCAGGAGCTGCCCATATTCGAATAAAGAAGTATTTGCGCGCGAAGACAGACACTTCTGCGGAACATGGCACAATCGCAAGCACTGCGGTCACAAATAGCCATTGAAGCAGCCAAATGACGGCAGCACCTATACAAGCTATACCAACGCTCTGAGCCAGCAGACGAGCACATTCTTGCTTATCTCCACGGCCAAAAGCCTGAGCAGTCATGCCACTGGTACCCACACGCAAGAAACCAAAATTCCAATATAGCAAATCAAAGAGCATGGTACCAATGGCGATACCACCAATAGCAGTAGCATTGGCGATATGGCCTACAATAGCAGTATCCACTACACCGACAAGCGGAATAGTGATATTGGCTAGGATACTAGGTATAGCTAAACGTAAAATCTGCGAATTAAGTGAGCGCATATATCTTTATAACACAAAAAAGAATCGCCATTGGTCTTTAACTAACAGCGATTCTATATGAGATAGGATTTATCTTCTTGTAGAAGTTCCACCACCTCTAGATGAACCTCCTCCAGAACGAGCTCCTCCTGGTGATGCCATGCTACCTGAAGGACGTGTTGGCATACTCGTAGAACGCACAACGCTAGAAGATGAACGCGTTGGGGATGGCGTAGATGTCGAACGTACCTGAGGTGAAGATGTACGTGAAGGAGTAGACGAAGTTCTTACCGTTGTACCAGAGGATTGTGTACGATTGCTTGATCCTACAGAGCTAGTACGTGTGGTAGAGGTAGAGTATGTAGGTTTCGTTACTCGGTTAGAAGTGTTTGTACGAATAGATGTAGGAGCAGCAGTACGCGTAGCAACATTGCGACTTGTGGTGGTAGTGCTGTGATTTGTTGTAGTAGTATGGCGTACATTTGAACTTCCGTATGTTGTATTGCGTATAGATTGTGTACCACGCACAGCCGTATTGCTACCTCTGGTAGAAGCAGGATTGATGCGAGTAGAAGTTTGTGTGGTTCTCGTAGCTGCAGCTTCACGCATGCTTGTTCTACGGCTTTGATCAAGCGCACGCGCATTGCTGATATTGCGTGAGGCATTGCGCGTTACGAAGGAACGCTCTGGATGACGTGTTGCAAAATCATTTCTACTCACTTGCTTATGCATCGCTGCATAATGTGGGTGATGGTGATGAACCGTACGATACGAGCAATATGGATAATGATAATGGTACCAATAGCAGTGATCCCAGTACATGAATGGGTCAATGCATGCATATGGTCTCCACCATACAGGCCATAATCCCCAATGACATGGAGAATGCCAGCATACCCAAGATGCGCCCCAGAACCAATCATAAATCATTGGACGATAGATATATACAGGCTCTATAATGTAGTTCTCACCATAGATATACTCGTCGCCGATGACCTGAACCGTGATTTGCTCATTCTCGTCTTTCTCCACATAGATAGACGCCACATCTTGATAGATATCTTTTGCCAAAATAGCTTGTATCACTACCAAGTGTCGATTATCTTCGGCTGTCTCCATCACACGCAAATAATCCACATCTCCATCACCATTAAGGTCGAGATTGGAGAATGCAGAGTCTGGATTGTTGAGCATTTGCTCAAACTGCTCCAAGTCTTTTGCTTGTCCAAAGAGCGTTGCTACCGTCTTAAGATCCAAGTTTTCTGAGATATCTGTAGAAGTTGCAGTAATAGTCACTAACTCATCCGCCATGATAGAACAAGGCAGTAAGAAAGACCCAAAAGCGATTGCCAATAGGATTACAAAGCGATTAATTGAGAACGTTTTCATATTACACTTGATTTAGATTGTGATGCATTTTCTCCTTTTTTGTTCGCATGTAGCGAAGATTATACGGATTAGGAGTAATCTCTATAGATATATTTTCTACAATTTCTATGCCAAAACTTTCCAAGCCTACTCTTTTGACTGGATTGTTGGTTATCAAACGCAGTTTGTGTGCTCCCATTTGCTGTAGTATCTGCGCCCCTACTCCATAGTCACGTTCGTCAGGTTGGAAGCCCAAGTGGATATTAGCTTCTACCGTATCATCGCCTTGCTCTTGCAGTTTGTAGGCTTTGATCTTGTTCATCAGACCAATACCACGTCCCTCTTGATTCAGGTAAACGATAATACCTTTTCCCTCTTTTTCGACCATTTGCATGGCTTTATGAAGCTGTTCGCCACATTCACAACGTTTAGATCCAAAAATATCTCCAGTCATGCAAGACGAATGTACGCGACAGAGGATAGGTTCATCAGCTTGCCACTCACCTTTCACCAATACAATATGCTCTAATCCGTTGTTCAATTGGCGGAATGGAGTTAACATAAAGTCTCCATACTCAGTAGGCAGTTGAACTGTCTCACCACGTTCTACCAACATGTGCTGGTGAGTTGTTTCACCTTCCGTTGGTTCCGGATTATTCATTCGATAGGCGATAAGATCCTTGATTGACACGAGGCTAAGTCCGTATTTATCAGCCACTTTCTCAAGATCAGGCATACGCGCCATCGTACCATCCTCGTTCATAATTTCGATCAGCGCTGCTACTGGTTGTAATCCAGCTAATCTCGCCAAATCTACCGCAGCCTCTGTATGGCCGGCACGTTTTAAGACGCCACGCTCTTGAGCATAAAGCGGATTAATATGTCCTGGACGACCAAAAGTCTGTGGGGTAGAAGCAGAATCTGCCAACGCACGAATAGTAGCCGCACGATCCTCTGCGCTCACGCCTGTAGAACAACCTTCCAGCTTATCTACCGTGACCGTAAAAGGTGTACCGAGCATCGAAGTATTATTGGACACCTGATGAATCAATCCCAGTTGTGCACATCTGCTCTCTGGTAATGGAACACAGAGCACACCGCGTCCATGCTGGAGCATGAAGTTTACTTTCTCAGGTGTTATTTTTTCGGCAGCGATAATGAAATCACCCTCATTCTCACGATCTTCGTCATCCACCACGATTACAAATTTACCTTCGCGGATGTCTTCAATAGCTTGTTGTATTGTATTCATTGTTTTATATTTTTCGTATAGCACATAATTCGCGGTGCAAAGATAGTCATTTTTTTTGGATTGAGCAAATAAAAAGCGAAAACAGGAAAGATAAACGACAAAACTTCTGAAAAACATACGTAATAACCACCTAATTTTTGGCTTTTGATTTGTGTAATCCAGAAATTTTGTGTAATTTTGCGGGATTTTTGTAATCAGATAAAGAACCAAGAAAATAGTACAACAAAAATATGACATTACCTATTTATTTATACGGGCAGCCAGTATTGCGCAAGCCTACAGAAGAGATCAGCCCTGAGTCGCTGGATTTGCAACAATTACTCGCCGACATGTGGGACACATTAGCCGTAGCAGAGGGCTGTGGTTTAGCCGCACCTCAAATTGGAAAAGCTATTCGTTTGTTTATTGTAGATGGTACAGAATTGGCAGAGGATTATCCTGAATGTCAAGACTTTAAGAAAGTTTTTATCAATCCTGAAATCATTGAGGAGAGCGAAGAAGACGCTACCTTTACGGAAGGTTGTCTATCATTGCCTGGTATCTCTGAGAACGTGATTCGTCCTGCTAGTATCACTATTCGCTACCAAGACGAGAATTTTACGGAGCATACAGAGACTTATGATGGTTTTGCTGCTCGTATTATTCAGCATGAGTACGACCATCTAGAGGGACACGTGTTCACAGATCGTATTTCTCCTATCCGTCGTCAGTTTGTAAAGACCAAACTTACCAATATTGCTAAAGGCAAAGTTTCTGCCCGCTACCGCACAAAGCGTCGATAGTCTAATGTTTAATAGCTAAAGTCAACAGTCTAGAACAACTTTTAATCCAAACAATGACTCTGCTCACCATAATACTCCTTGCCATTGGTCTTGCCATGGATTGTTTTGCGGTCTCTGTTTGCAAGGGGCTGACTTCTCCCCATGGCTATGTTCCTCGCTACATCAAACCAATGCTGATGGCATTGCTCTTTGGTGTCTTTCACGCAGGCATGCCACTCATTGGTTATTTTGCAGGTTCTTTTTTCACATCTTTCTTTGAGCGCTTTGCCCCATGGATAGCTCTAGCGTTGCTAGGATTTATCGGAGGAAAGATGATCTACGACGCTCTTCAGGCAAAAGAAGAAGAGATGCAAGTAGCTGATTTCTCGTTCTTTGCACTATTGTCGTTGGCATTTGCTACGTCTATGGACACCCTGGCAACAGGTGTAATTTTCATCCCCTACCCTGATGTGTTGTGGCTAGCAGTGGGTGTGATCGCTTTGACTTGTTTTGCCTTTTCTATGACTGGGTTTATAATAGGTCATTTGGTGGGAACACGCTTGCGAATAAACGTAAACATATTAGGTGGAATAATTCTTATCCTTATCGGTATCAAAATTTGCATTGAAGGACTCCTATAAACCCTAAACAATAGCATAGCGTTCACTAAACACTAAACAAAATATGTTCCTAATTCAAAATACCTTAGTTAGTTTAGATATCCTAGAGAAAGACTTCTGCTGCGATTTGGACAAATGTCGCGGTTGTTGTTGTATAGAAGGTGATGCTGGTGCCCCATTAACCGATGAAGAAGAGGCTAAGATTCGTGAGATCTTGCCTATTATCCTTCCTGATATGACCAAGGAAGCTCGTGCTGTGGTAGAGTCACAGGGATTGTCCTATTTAGACCCATCCGGAGAGAAAGTGACCTCTATTGTGAACGACAAAGACTGTGTGTTTGCTCGTACGGATCACAATGGTTGGTGCTATTGCCTCATAGAGAAAGCGTATAACGCCGGAAAAATAGATTTCAAGAAGCCTATCTCCTGTCATTTGTATCCCATTCGCTTGAATCATGTGGGCGATATGATTGGGGTAGAATACCATCGTTGGGATATCTGTCATTGTGCACGCGTACTTGGCAAAAAGCTACATCTACCTATTTATCAATTCCTTAAGGAGCCACTTATCCGCCGTTTCGGTCAAGAGTGGTACGATGAACTCTGCCTAGTCGCCGACGAATGGCATCGCCAGTGCAAAAGTTAAAAAAAACAACACTACACCAATCCACCAAAATTATGAAAGCAGAAATAATCACAATAGGTGATGAGTTGTTAATAGGGCAAGTCGTCGATACCAATTCAGCATGGATGGCTCAGCGACTTAACGAACAAGGCATTGAGCTTCACCAGATTACTTCAGTGCACGATAACCGCGAGCATATTCTTACGGCCATTGAAGAGGCGTTTTCTCGTGCAGATATAGTGCTCACTACTGGTGGATTAGGCCCTACCAAAGACGATATAACCAAGCATGTAATGTGCGAGTATTTCGGCACAACACTCGTTGAAGACCCCGCCGTGCGCGCGCACATACACGACTTATATAAGGATCGTCCAGAAGCACTCAACCGTTTGACAGCCACACAATGGCTTGTGCCTCAATCGGCTACGATCCTTCCAAATAGAGTTGGTAGCGCACCTATCATGGTGTTCAAACAGTCGAAAGTTGAACGTCAAAAGTTAAAAGTCAATGATTGCAGCAAAGCTGTATCCCTTGACCCTCAACATTCAACATTAGACATTCATCCTAAATACCTTGTTGCTCTCCCAGGCGTTCCTCACGAGATGAAGATTGCCATGACTGAGCAGGTTCTTCCGTTTTTACAGTCGAAGGTTGAAAGTCAAAAATTAAAAGTCATTGAATGCAGCAAAGAAGTGTCCTCTGACTCTCAACATTTAACATTAGACATTCAACTTTCCGATAATACAATTATCCACAAAACAATTTTATTATCTGGTATTCCAGAATCCAAACTCGCCATTCTCATCGAGGATTGGGAGAATGCCCTACCCTCGTCTATCCACCTTGCTTATTTACCCAAAGACGGAATCATCCGCTTGCGTTTGAGCAGTTATGGCGAAACGACGGAAGCAGAAATTCAATCGTATATTGACTTGCTTCTTCCACTTATCAGTGATTATCTCCTTGCTACAGAAGATATCTCTCTAGAGGCTTTAGCCGGTCAATTACTCAAGCAACAAGGTTATACGATCGCCACTGCAGAGAGTTGTACGGGAGGTCGTTTGGCTGCTGTGCTCAATGCCCTATCAGGCTCGTCAGCTTATTATATGGGGTCGGTTGTTGCATATGATAATTCACTCAAAACCAATCTGTTAGGCGTATCTCAATCTACATTGGATACAGATGGTGCGGTTAGCGAATCTACAGTACGCCAAATGGCAGAGGGTGTTCGCCGTCTCTTGCACACCGACTATGCTATAGCTACTTCAGGCATTGCAGGCCCTTCAGGTGGCACTCCAGACAAACCAGTAGGTACGGTATGGATAGCATGGGCTACACCAGAGGGTACAGATGCAACGTGTTTTCACTTTGGTGCTGCTCGCGAAAGAGAGCAAATAACACAACGTGCGGTGACCGAAGCACTTGTTCATTTGGTAAAATCACTAAACACTAAAGAGTAGGCGAAGCCGTCCACTAAAGATTAAACAAGATGGAATTTCTACGCGAATTATTCATTACGCACTCGGTAACTCAATCCATTGTCCTTTTGACATTGGTTGTATTCTTGGGACTATGGTGTAGCGAACGCCTGAAGGTTAAGAACTTCACTTTCGGTGTTACTTGGATCCTCTTTGTCGGTATTGCGCTCTCCTCATTAGGAATAAGCATTGACGAGAATATATCCTCGTTTGCTAAGAACTTAGGACTCATCTTGTTTGTGTATTCGATTGGTCTTCAGGTAGGTCCATCTTTTTCTCCTTTTGGTAAGAGTGGTTTGCAACTAAACATACTGGCAGTGGCCATAGTGCTCTTGGGTTGTGGTATTACCATTGCATTGCATTATATCACGGGCATCGAGATGAGCACGATGGCAGGTATCATGTCGGGAGCTGTGATGAATACCCCATCATTGGGTGCTGTACAACAAGCCGCATCTGATCTCCAAGTGTCATCTCCAGATATAGCAATGGGTTATGCTTTGGCATATCCGCTTAGTATTGTGGGTCTTATCTTATCGTTCGAGTTGATTCGTTGTTGCTGCCGCGTTAATCTTCGCAACGAAGATGAAAAACTGCAACAAGAGCATCTATCCGATGACGAGCCGATATGTGTGGATATTCGTCTGTCTATTGATAATCCGATCACAATCAAGGATTTATATGCATTATGCCCTGTAAACAATATGTTGGTTAGTCGTGTCACCCGCAAGGACGGAACCGATGAATTGGTTGATTCTACAAGTGTCTTCTATCCCAACGATGTGATTCGTATTGTGAGCGACAAACGCCATGAAAAAGACCTTCAGGTATTGGGCGAAATCACGCACTATGGTTTTCGTGGTCGCGAACGTTCTAACCACTTGATTTCCAGACGCATTGTAGTAACGCGTACGGAGTGTAATGGCAAGCGCCTAAGTAGTTTCGGAATACGCAAACGCTACCATGCTAATATCACACGTATCAATCGTGCGGGTGTGGAGCTTCTTGCTACTCCAGATTTTGTATTGCAATTGGGTGATCGAATCATGGTAGTGGGAGATCGCGACGACGTACGTCAGGTGGCAGATATCTTTGGTAACGAGTTAAAACGCCTGGATTTGCCCAATCTGATGCCTATTTTCTTTGGCATTTTCTTGGGTGTTTTGCTAGGTTCGTTGCCTATCGCTCTTCCTGGTATGAACCTATCGTTTAAGCTTGGTCTTGCAGGTGGATCATTGATTGTAGCATTGCTGATTGGACGGTTTGGACCTTATTATAACATGGTCACTTTTGCCACCACTTCCGCCAATATGATGTTGCGGCAAGTAGGCTTAACACTCTTCCTGGCGGCTGTTGGTTTGAGCGTAGGTGATGGTTTTATTTCTACGATTATCGAGGGTGGCTACATGTGGGTATTCTATGGCGTGTTGATCACAATGGTTCCATTGGTAGCAATAGGATTTATAGCATATAAAATACTGAATATCAATTATTTCAAGGTGGTAGGACTTTTGATTGGCGCCATGACTGGAGCTCCTGCTTTGGGCTATGCCCAGAGCCTATCGGACAAGAACGACCAGGCCTCTGTTTGCTATGCTACGGTTTACCCGCTCACGATGTTTCTCCGCGTGATGGCAGGCCAATTATTGGTGGTTTTCTTCTGCTCGTAATATAGATTTCTATAATATCTCTTTTAGCAGGTATGTATCGAACTACAAGATCGCATACCACTCGGTTACCACTCGCCAGATGACGGGTGGATGATGTTGCTTCTCCCATATGCCGTTCTTACCATCATAAGCGAACTCTCATTATCGGAATAAAACCAATACAAAATAGATTAGAAATCTATTATTTTTCTTACAAAATTGCTCACTCGCTTGCGTATATACATTTTTTGTTGTACCTTTGCAACGATATTATCCTAACAATGATTGATAACTCAAGAATTATATTATGAACAACACCATAACTTATCCCCGCGGGATATGACGGAGAAGTAATTGGAGGTTCAAGAAGTTCATGAGGTTCAGCAGTTCAGGAGCGCATCTTAACTCTTAACTCTCTATACTAAACAATAGTACACGACACTTATACTACACAATACACCAAAAATATGTACGCAATAATTACAGGAGCTAGTTCGGGATGCGGATACGAGTATGCCCGAGTAATGGCACAAAAAGGATATAACTTGCTTATCGTGAGTAACGAAGAGGCTATTCATGATAAAGCGTCACTTCTTCGCCAAGATTACCAAGTGGAAGTACGATCACTCGTTCGTAATCTAGGCGTGCAAGAGGCGGCTAAAGAACTATATACCTATTGTCAGCAAGAGAGATTAGACGTGGAAGTACTGATCAATAATGCAGGCGTATATCATGACCGCGATTTTCTCGCAGATTCAGAAGCATTTAACGAGTTGATCTTCAATCTACACATGCATACTCCTGCTATGCTCACATACTATTTCGCTCAAGAAATGGTGAAGCGTGGCAAAGGTTACATCTTAAATATGTGCTCCATCACAGCCGATATAGCCGTACAACGATTAGGTAGCTACAGTGCGACCAAAGCGTTCTTGAGAAACTTCACACGCTCTCTGCATGTAGAGCTCAAGGACAAAGGTGTAATCGTGACAGATGTCACTCCAGGAGCTATCAACACAGGACTATATAATATCCGTCCTTGGCTAACAAAAATAGGATTGGTATTAGGATATATCGTAGAGCCAGACTACTTAGCTCGTCGTGGAGTAAGAGCAATGATGAATGGCAGAGCCAAAGTCTCTATTCCAGGCGTATGGAATACGATTCTATTGGCATTGGTGGCATTGGTACCCACTTGTTTATTACGATTGATCAGAAAACTAAGACTGTTCTAAAAAAACACTTCGCTACCCCATTCTGGAGTAGCGAAGTGTTTTATAACAAGCTATTCGTATTATACCAAGTTCTTGATAAGTTTAAAGAGTTTATATGGCATGTAGCGGAATGGCATGTCAATGAAAGTAGGAGTAGTGACCACCGAACGTCGATGCGAAAAAGCCATGAAGCTATCTTTTCCATGATATGCCCCCATACCAGAATTACCAACACCGCCAAACGACATATTTCCATTCACGATATGCATGATCACATCATTGATACATGTCCCCCCCGAAATAGTATGACGAAGAATATAGTCGCCCTTCTTGCCGAAATAATATAGCGCTAAAGGCTTTTCACGTTTGGTAACGAACTCTGTGACTTCCTCAATCTGCTTGAATGTCAAGACGGGGAAAATGGGTCCAAAAATTTCCTCTTGCATAACGGGAGCATCTGGAGTAACATCAGTTAGGATGGTTGGAGAGAGATAGCGTTCGGCGCGGTCGTAGTGACCTCCGTAGTATAATGTCGAATGTGGAAGGTCTAATGTTGAATGTTGTGGATTAGGGAGATAGCTAATCAAGCGGTCAAGAGCTTTGTCGTTGACTATACGAACAAAATGCTTGGTCTGTTGTGGATTTTTCGAAAGAAGAGTCTCCCACTCTTTTATGAGCAGTTTGAGAAACTTATCCTTGACCTGTTCTTGAATCATCAAATAGTCAGGCGCAATACAAGTTTGACCTGCATTGAGAGCCTTACCCCATGCTACACGTTTGGCAGCAACTGACAGATTGGCATCCTTATCAATGATACATGGGCTTTTTCCCCCCAACTCCAACACAACAGGAGTGAGAGTCTTGGCCGCAGCTTCCATCACCATCTTACCTAGCGAAGGACTACCCGTAAAGAAAATGATGTCCCATCGCTCTGCCAGCAACATTTGATTGACATCTCGGTTTCCCTCTACGATGGCAATATACTCCTCTGGGAAGGCGCTACGAATCAACTCTGTGAGCACACGAGAGACATTTGGGACGTATGGCGAAGGCTTGAGCATCGCCGTACATCCTGCTGATATAGCGCCTACTAGCGGGTTCAATAGCAATTGAACAGGATAGTTCCAAGGTGCAATAATAAGTGCATTTCCTAGCGGCTGCTTCACCACTTTGCTACACGCAGGTAAGATTGCCAGAGGCGAAGGTTTACACTCTGCTTTCGCCCAACGGCGCATACCTTTGAGATGATGACGAATCTCGGCATATACAATACTAAGTTCGGTAAGATATGCCTCCTCATAGGACTTATGAAGATCCTGCCAGAGAGCGTCTGTAAGTGGTTTTTCATATTGCTTTATAGCAAAAGCCAACTTGTGCAACATACGCTTACGCTCTGCAAGCGGAAGTGTGGCACCCGTTCGAAAATAGGCTATTTGCTTTTTGACGGTCGAAGAAATATAATTTTGCATAAGCATTGAAATTATTTAATTATCGGTATTTATATAGCTCAAAGATAGCTAAATCACTAACTAATCACTAACTAATCACTAACTAATAACTAATAGTTTGTAGGTGATTACTTTCTTCCTGTAAAGTTATCCATTGCATGATAGATGCCAAAAACTGTGCCAAAGACAAAGTCAAAAATACGGAATGGCAGGATGGCTTGCCAAAAACGGATAAAATGGAATCCAAATGGAATACCACGGAAGGTATTGTTACGTTCAATCGCCCGTATAATCTTCGCCGCTGTAGGTTCGGGTTTGAGGATGGGAAAAATGCTGGAATGTACTCCATTGAACATTCCTGTATTGATGTAATAAGGTGCGATGGTAGTAAAATGTACATTGGATTTCATTTGTTGTAGTTCAATACGTACAGAGTCACTCCATCCGATCATAGCCCATTTGCTAGCGCCATATACAGACATTTTAGGATTTGACAGCATACCTCCAGCCGATGCGATATTGCAGATATGTCCGTGATTTCGCTTGAGCATATCCGGTAGTATTTGTTGCGCAATGACCATCGGTGCAATGGTATTGACTTCGAAAGTCAATCTAATGTCTTGTACCGTTTGCTGGTCAAAAGTCTTGTTTCCACGGACTATACCCGCACAGTTGATGAGTATGTCCACAGGACCTGATTGTAGTATTATTTTCTGGTATGTATCAGCTACCAGTTCGCTATTTGTGATGTCCACCTTATAGATGTACACGCGTCCTAGAGAAGAAAATTCCTCTGCAGTATGATCTAACGCCTCTTGATTTACATCCCAAATAATCAATGACTTAGCCCCTTTTTCCAACACGATTCTTCCCATAATTTTGCCAATTCCAGATGCTCCACCTGTAATTAGCACATTGTTTCCTTTAATTTTCATATTACTTTGTAGATTTTGGTTTTCGTTATCACATTGTTGCAAATATTGTGCCAAAATCGTGGCAAAGTTAGTTTATAAATTTCGAACACATGTTCAAAAACATACACAGACATGGTATATTTGGCATGATTTTTGTGGGAAATTATATAGAATTATTATTTTGAACGTTTGTTCGAAAAATAATTTATAACTTTGTGGCCAAAATTGCCTAAGCAGCAGTTAATAATTGTTGCTTGGTTGTTAATTTATTAGGAATTATGGTAGAAGATCGTAGAGAAAAGATACTTCTCAAGGCTCTTGAGTTGTATATGATAGAGGGGTATGCCAACGTATCTATCACGGATTTGCAGTCGGCTTTGAATATGGGTCGCGGAACATTGTACTATTATTTTAAGGATAAAAATGAATTGTTCCAAGAGGTGGTTGAAATGTTTTTGATAAAGCCAAAATACCGTGCATTAGAGCGCGTAAAAGATACGGCTACTATCCCAGAAATGATTGATACGATGTTGTATTATTTACATCAGTTGCAAGAATCGTATGAACAAGTAGAGAATAAGAACATCAACACCTCGAACGTAGTGACCGTTATGTACGCGGCTTATAGTCGTTTCCCTGAGCTGTACAGAAAGGCTCGCAAGATGTACGAACGCGAGTTGAATCTTTGGATTCAAGCAATCAAGAACAGTATGCGTAGTGGCGATATTCGCGGCGATGTTCAGATCGAAGTTATTGCTCATATGTTTGTGCACATCAAAGATGGTTGGGATCCTGGACGTACCGGTGTTCCAATGAATTTTGATATATTTCCTCAACAATACAACTATTTGTACGATCTAATCAAGAAAAATTAATCGTCTGTACGTATTCTTGCACATTTTTTGGCTAATACACTTGTATATGTCAAAAAAAAGCAGTAATTTTGTCGGCTAATTATTTTATATGTCTATCTCAAGAATATAACCCTATGGCAGTCGGCGAATTCACACATGAAGAAGATCAGATGATTGAGAATGAATTTCAGTCTCTGTTAGACGATTATTTGCACTCCATGCACAGCCAACGTGTGGAGTTGATAACTCGTGCATATCAGTTAGCCAAACAAGCTCATAATGGTGTTCGTCGTTTGTCAGGTGAGCCCTATATCATGCATCCATTGTCAGTAGCTCGTATCGTAGTCAAGGAGATCGGTTTGGGTAGTACGAGTATATGCGCAGCTCTGCTTCATGATGTAGTAGAGGATACGGATTATACCGTAGAGGACATAGACCGAATGTTTGGTCCTAAGATTGCTAGTATTGTAGAAGGTCTGACCAAGTTGTCTGGCGGCGTATTTGCCGACAAAGCCATGAAGCAAGCAGAGAATGTTCGCAAACTGGTGTTGACAATGTCAGAGGATATTCGTGTGATGCTGGTAAAATTGGCAGACCGCTTGCATAATATGCGCACATTGGCTGCTCAGCGTCCTGAAAAACAACGCAAGATTGCAGCAGAAACGCAATATATCTATGCTCCGATGGCGCATCGCTTGGGTTTATTCCCCATCAAGACCGAGCTGGAGGATCTGAGTTTCAAATATGAATATCCTGAAGAATATGCAGAGATAGAAGCCAAGCTCCTTGCCAATAAGGATGCACAGATGAGCAGTTTCGAGGAGTTTGCCGCTCCGATTCGCAGGAAGCTGTCCATGATTGGTTATAATTACAAGTTGTATGCTCGTACGAAATCTGTATATTCCATTTACAAGAAGATGGTTAAGAAGGGTATTCCTTTTGAGCAGATTTACGATTTATTGGCCGCTCGTATTGTCTTTGAGCCTACAAGTGATTTTTCAGAGAAGGATCAATGTTGGATGATATATTCCGCTATCACCGAGCTCTATCGTCCTCACCCAGAGCGTATTCGCGACTGGATTTCTATGCCAAAGGCGAATGGCTATGAGGCGTTGCATGTGACTGTAATGGGTCAACATGGCCAATGGATTGAGGTGCAAATACGCACACACCGAATGCATGAATTGGCCGAACATGGATTGGCAGCCCATTGGAAATATAAGACTGGCGAGAACAGTGGAGGCGAGTTGGATAAGTGGTTACAAGAGATCAAAGAAGTATTGGCCAACCCCGATCCAGATGCTATTGCCTTCTTGGATACATTCAAATTGAACTTATTTGCTCACGAAGTGTTTGTCTTTACGCCTAAAGGTGATATTCGCACACTTGCTCAAGGGGCAACAGTATTGGATTTAGCATATCAGTTGCACACAGAACTGGGAGAACATTGTATTGGTGCTAACGTGAACAAATATGCTCGTCCGTTGAGTTACATTTTGCAGAGTGGCGATCAGGTAGAGATTTTGACTTCTAAGAAACAAAAGCCAGAGCCAGAATGGTTGGAGATAGCCGTAACAGCTAAAGCCAAAGATAGCATCAAGAAATACTTCAAGAAATCCAGCAAATTATTCGGGTTAATACAACTGGAAGATGAAGCCAAATCGCGTGTAGCGAAATTGCACATCAAAGGCGAAGATTCGTTTGGCGTATTGATGCGCATATTAGATATCATCTGCAACGAACACAAGATCAACATTCGTGATTTGCATGTAACCTCAAAAGGATCACTATTCCATTGTGATGTAGAACTTGTGGTATACAAGCAGAAAGTAGTGAGTCAGATGTGCATGAAGCTGCGAAGTATTCAAAGCATCACCGCAGTAAACGTAGTGGAAATTAATTAAAGAATAAATAATTGAGCCGCAAGGCAAAAAATAATAAGATATGAAAAAGATATTTTTATTGAGTGCTTTATTATTGAGCATAACATTGATGGGCCAAGAATCAGTTATCACTTTCGAGAAGACCACTCATGATTTCGGCAAGATTAATGAATCGGATGGCCGTGTAACAACCGTTTTTGAATTTACCAATGAAGGTATGGTACCATTGGTGCTGACAAATGTACGCGCTAGTTGTGGTTGTACAACTCCTAAATGGACACATGAGCCTATTGAGCCCGGTCAAAAAGGTAATATCACTGTAACCTATAATCCAAGTGGTCGTCCAGGACGTTTCCAAAAGACAGTGACTATCACTAGTAATGCAACAGAGCCTACTTTGCGAATCTATATAAAAGGTGAGGTGATTCCTAAAACAACCAATCCTTCAGACCAATATCCTATCACAATGGGTGTATTGAAACTGAAAAAGCAAGTACACAACTTCGGTTCCCTCACCAAAGGAACCAAGAAAACCATCGCTATAGAGTATGCCAATACCACTAATACACCTATTCATGTGGGTTGTATGACCAACAAAATGGATACTCATATCAAGCCATTGGCAACCCTCAAGGAAATCCAACCAGGCGAGAAAGGAATGCTTCAAATCACTTTGGAAACTGCGGAATGTCGCCAATATGGTCCTATGGTTAGCAAAGTGTATGTGGTGGTAAATGGGAAAGAAGAGTGGACAGATGAATATGCCATCAGTTTGCGCGCAGACATTAAACAAGATTTCTCTCAACTAACCGTAGATCAACGTCAACAAGCTCCTATCATAGAGGTAGGATCTGTGGTGAATATGGGAACAGTAAAAGTAGGTAAGAAACTACAATCTAAAGTGGTTGTGAATAATCTAGGTATTAGCCCGATGACCATTCATCGTGTAGTATCGACCGATGCATCATTGTATACATATCCTCCTAAGGCTCCTGTTAAGAGCGGCAAGAAAGGTGAGATTAAGTTAGAAGTAACTGGTGATAAGGTAGGTCGTTATTCTCGTATGATCACTATTATCAGCGATGATCCTTCGCAACCAGTCAAGAATATTAGCGTAGAATGGACCGTGGAATAATCACGTTATGCAACATCCAGAAAACAACAAAGAATATAAAGGATTGACAGTAAATGCCGGTGTAGAGAACCTACCCTCTGTCAACCCCTACTCCACTTTCCGTCGCAAGAAGCAAGTGCTGACAGCCGACGAGTATGTGGAGGGTATATTGCGTGGCGATATGCGTTTGCTGAGCCAAGCTGTGACCTTGATAGAAAGTAATCTAGCAAGCGATCAAGTAATAGCACAAGAGGTGATTGAAAAATGCTTACCCTATGCAGGTAACGCGATTCGATTGGGTATAACCGGTGTACCTGGTGCTGGCAAATCCACTTTTATTGAAGCAATCGGTACTGAGCTATGCAAAATAGGTAAGAAATTGGCGGTTTTAGCCATTGATCCTTCTTCTGAACGTAGCAAAGGAAGTATCTTGGGCGATAAGACACGCATGAACAAATTATCTGTAGAAGCTAATGCGTTTATCCGCCCTAGTCCATCGGCAGGTAGTCTGGGTGGTGTGGCTCGTAAAACACGTGAGACAATTGTATTGTGTGAGGCCGCAGGCTTTGATACAATTATAGTAGAAACCGTAGGTGTTGGTCAATCGGAAACAGCAGCCCATTCAATGGTGGATTTCTTCCTGCTCCTGCAAGTGACAGGAACAGGCGATGAGTTACAAGGCATCAAACGCGGTATCATGGAGATGGCAGATGGTATAGCTATTAACAAATGCGATGGACAGAACGTGGAACGTGCCGAAGCAGCCAAAGTGAGTTTCAAGAACGCTCTATCGCTTTTCCCACCAACCGAATCTGGTTGGAAACCATACGCCGTGACGTGTTCAGCTGTCGAAGGAAATGGTATCTTGGATGTATGGAAGATGGTGGAGGAGTATATTACCTTTGCGAAAGAGAATGGCTATCTAAACCACCTCCGCACTCAGCAAGCAAAATATTGGATGTACGAAACCATTAATCAGAACCTACTAGATGGTTTCTATAAGTCAGAAGCGATGGAAAATATCATTGCGGCCACCGAACAACGAGTATTGAACAATGAGATCAGCAGTTTCACAGCTGCATACGAATTACTGAAAGAATATGGCAACAGCAACAAATAAAACCAAACGCAAATCCACTCAACCTACCATTATCAAAGTGGGTGCCAATGATATGGGAAAATTACCCCCACAAGCATTGGAACTAGAAAAATCTGTGATTGGTGCGTTGATGATAGAGAAAGATGCATTCGCCAGTGTATCAGAGTTGTTGCGTCCAGAATCATTCTATTCCGATCAACATCGTCATATTTTTGAGGCAATTCGTGCGTTGTCCACACAAGATGCTCCTATTGATATTCTGTCTGTAGCAGAGCAGCTAAAGAAAATGGGCACGCTAGAGTTAGCAGGTGGTGTGGTATATCTGAGTGAACTAACCCAACGCGTAGCGTCAGCTGCTCACTTGCAATACCACTCAAAGATTATCGCTCAGAAAGCCACAGCTCGTGACCTCATCACCGTAGCATGCCAAATAGAAGAGAAGGGCTACGATGAGACACAAGATGTAGACGAATTGTTGGATGAAGCAACTGCTAAAATTTTTGACATATCCCAGCGCGCACAAAAACGCGATGTCACGCATATTTATCCTGTTATTACTGAGGCATTTAAGCGTATGCACAAAGCCTCTGAGAATGAAGGAAACATATCCGGTATTCCAAGTGGATTTACAGAATTAGACAAGATTACCTCAGGTTGGCAAAAATCGGATTTGGTGATTATAGCAGCCCGCCCTGCTATGGGTAAAACAGCTTTTGTACTTTCAATGGCAAAAAATATTGCTGTAGATTTTAATATCCCTGTAGCTATTTTTTCGCTTGAGATGAGCAACGTGCAATTGGTTAATCGTTTGATTATGAATGTTTGTGAGATCGAAGGTAACAAAATTCGTAACGGACGTTTGAGCAAGGCAGAATGGGACAAACTGGATAATAGTATCGGTGTGCTACAAAATGCTCCTATTTATGTAGATGATACACCAGGTTTGAGTGTATTTGAATTACAAAGCAAAGCTCGAAAACTAGTCAAGGAACATAAGATTCAGATGATTATCATCGACTATTTACAGTTGATGAATGCCAACGGAATGAATTTTGGTAGCCGTGAGCAGGAGGTAAGTATTATCTCGCGTAACCTCAAGGGATTAGCAAAAGAGTTGGATATACCTGTAATCGCATTGAGTCAGTTGAGTCGTGCGGTAGAGAAACGTGATTCTAGTAACAGCAGTGTAGATGGCAAGAAGCCATTGCTATCTGACCTGCGTGAATCTGGTGCTATCGAACAAGATGCAGATATGGTATGCTTCATCCACCGTCCAGAGTACTACAAGCTCTACGACGATGGTAATGGTAAAGATCTACGCGGATTAGGACAAATCATCGTGGCTAAACACCGTAATGGTGCAACAGACGAAATCTGGTTGCGCTTTATTGGCAAGTACACTCGCTTCCAAAATGAAGATGCTAGCTACGATGACAGCATATATGCAGACACTACATTCAATACCCAACAAAGCAGAATGAACTCTATGCCAACAGAAGCTTATAGCGCATCGCTTGATACAAATAGTTCTGATGGTTTTGATCCACCATTCTAAGGTATAAGTACCTGAATTACAAGGAATAATAATATAAAAACATATGGAAAGAACAGTAATTATTGATGCGCTGCAATGCGCAGGAGAAGGACAACTCATCAACGTACGTGGATGGGTAAGAAGCCGTCGAGGCAACAAAAACGTAAGTTTTATTGCTTTGAACGACGGTTCTACGATTAAGAACATTCAAATTGTGGTGGATTTAACACAATTCCCAGAGGAGAATCTCAAGCCAGTGACCACTGGATCTTGTATCTCTGCAACAGGTCACCTGGTAGCAAGTCAAGGTAGCGGTCAAGCTGTGGAGATTCAATTGACCGAATTGGAAGTTTATGGTACTGCTGATCCAGAGCAATATCCTTTGCAAAAGAAGGGTCTGAGCATGGAGTACCTACGTACCATCGCGCACTTGCGCCCACGTACAAATACGTTTGGTGCTGTATTCCGTATCCGTCACAACATGGCTATGGCTATCCACAACTATTTCCACGAACACGGTTTCTTCTATTTCCACACCCCAATTATCACAGCATCTGACTGCGAGGGTGCGGGACAAATGTTCCAAGTAACAACCAAAAACCTCTATAACCTCAAGAAAGACGATGAGGGTAAGATTGACTACTCTGACGATTTCTTTGGCAAGCAAACCTCGCTAACTGTTTCTGGTCAGTTAGAGGGCGAGTTGGCAGCTATGGCTTTGGGTAAGATTTATACATTTGGCCCTACTTTCCGTGCTGAGAACAGTAATACTCCACGCCACTTGGCTGAGTTCTGGATGATCGAGCCTGAGGTAGCATTCATCCAAAAGAAGGAATTGATGGATCTCGAAGAAGACTTTATCAAGTACTGCGTCCGTTGGGCATTGGATCATTGCAAAGATGATTTGGAGTTCTTGAATCAATTTGTGGATAAGGGTCTGATTGCACGCTTGGAGTCTGTGGTAAAGACCGATTTTATCCGTCTAACATACACCGAAGGTATTGATATTCTACAAGAGGCTATCAAGAATGGCAAGAAGTTTGAATTCCCATGCACTTGGGGTGAGGACTTGGCTTCTGAACACGAGCGTTACCTCGTAGAAGAGCATTTTGGCAAGCCAGTGATCATGTCTGATTATCCTAAGGATATCAAGGCCTTCTATATGAAGATTAACGAGGACAACAAGACCGTACAAGGAACCGACGTTCTCTTCCCACAAATCGGCGAGATTATCGGTGGTAGCGTACGTGAGGAGAGCCTTGACAAACTCAATGCAGAGATTGAGCGCCGCGATATTCCTATGAAAGATATGTGGTGGTATTTGGATACCCGCCGCTTTGGTGCAGCACCTCACGCAGGCTTTGGCTTGGGCTTCGAGCGCTTGATGCTCTTCGTGACCGGTATGCAAAATATCCGCGACGTGATTCCTTTCCCACGTACCCCTAAGACTGCAGAGTTTTAACTATGTCATGGCTTGATATAGTAATTTTACTACCCCTTCTCATTGGCCTCGTGAGAGGTATGATGAGAGGGTTGGTTGTGGAGTTGACCGCCATATTGGCCGTAGTGCTGGGTATGATTGGCACAAAATTATGGGGTCCGCAGTTTTCTGTATGGATTAGTCAACAATTTGCATGGCCAGAAGTTGTATGTACGATCGTAGCATATGCCCTACTCTTTTTGGCAATTACCGTATCACTCAATATCATTGGGAAATTGATATCCCGATTATTCAAGGCGGTGCATCTAGGATGGATTAATCGGCTATTGGGTGCTGCGTTTGGCTGTGTAAAATGGGCGGCTATAATTCTGTTGGTAGTATTCTGTGTACATCAATTAGACATGCAGTTCCATTTTCTGAAAGATGAATTGAAGCAAGAATCTAAAGTGTATTCTTATGTTGCTCCACTTTCGGAAAAGGCATGGGAAAGTGCCAAAGGAAAAATAAACACATATTCTTCCGAAATTTCTACGGCTATTAAGCCACAAAATCAATCAGAAAATGAGCAGGAATAAAAATCTGCTCATTTTTTTTACAAAATATTTGGTTATGTCAAAAAAAAGCAGTACCTTTGCACCCGCTTTTGAGAAATAAAGCTACATGGTGGCTATAGCTCAGCTGGCAGAGCATCGGATTGTGGTTCCGAGTGTCGTGGGTTCGAGCCCCACTAGTCACCCAAAGAGATATCGTTGAGGTATCTCTTTTTTTTGTAATGATTAAGAATTAGCTACCCTTGCGCAAACGTTGCACAAGGGTAGCTAAATTATTTTGGAAATAATTAATAACTGATTATTTCACTACGAAAGCTCTCTCCAACGACTGCGATACATTGATGATAAAGTCGCCCATTCCTTCGAGTTTGCTAACAATATCCATGTAATATACGCTCGTCTGGTAGTTCTTGGTATTGCTCTCGATATCCTCAATCTCAGCCTCACGCAGATCGTTGCGCAGAGTATTGATTTCCTCCTCTGCATCATACGCATTTTGGATTTGGGTCAGCGCACCTGCATGAGCGGCTTCGAGGTTAGCAATCATCACGATATATGCTTGATCTACGGCATTAATCACTTTAAGAAGTTTGGAGACAGTATCCGCATCAAAACTCTTATTGTGGCTATTGCGGCGTGAAAGGATGCGTGCAATCGACTCGCCACTATCTCCCAGCGATTCCAACTCGCCAATAATCTTGTACATCGCCTTGATTTTCATAGAGGTTGCTTCACTCACCTCGCCCGCAGAAACGCCATTGAGGAATGCAGCGATCTCGTACTCAATACGGTCGGAAATCTCCTCGTATTTCACCAACTTACCATACATCTCCTCAAATACCTTCTCATCGGTAGTCTCAATCGCTTGCTTCGCATAATCAAGACCATTGCGAGAGATTTTAGCAAAGTGAATAATCTCTTCAAACGCTTGCTCTACACTAAGTTCTGGCGTAGCCAAAGGACCCGCAGAGATATATTTGAGGCGGAATGCCTCTTTCTCTTGACTCTTAGGCGCTTTGATAATCCATGTCACAGCTTTCTCTATCAATTTAACAAACCAAATCAAAAGCAGCGTATTGATGGTATTAAACATTGTATGCAGCATACTCAATCCATAAAGCGCAGCGGTGCTAGTGCTCATATCGCCTTCCGCCACAGCAAAGCCCTCAGCAGCAGGGTTTGGCAAACCAAAGAGTTCAATCACTTTACCCACGAGTGCGGTAAATGGTTTAAACAAAATCAATGCCCAAATCACACCAAAAAGGTTGAAGATTGTGTGTGACATCGCAGCGCGTTTGGCTTGGGTATTACCAATAGAAGCTGCTATATTGGCTGTAATGGTTGTACCGATATTCTCGCCGAGCACCATCGCGCAGGCCATATGGAAAGGTATCCACCCCATGCTGAGCATGATAAGCGTAATTGCCATCGTGGCAGAAGAAGATTGGAGCACCAGGGTCAGTACGGTACCAAATGCTAAGAACAAAAGTACTGATCCAAAGCCATGGCTTGCCCATGTGGTTACAAACTCCAAGACTTGTGGTGTTTCACGCAAATCTGGCACCGACTCTTTCATAAATGAAAGACCCAAGAACAAGAGCGAGAAACCTACGATCAGCTCACCCACATTTTGGCGTTGGTTCTTCTTGGAGTTAGAGAACAAGAAGCCGAGCAGCATCAAAGGTACTGCAAGGATAGAGATATCTGCCTTAAAGCCGAGCCATGCCACCATCCACGCGGTCACAGTAGTTCCGATATTCGCACCCATGATCACGCTGATGGCTTGTGCCAAGGTCAGCAAACCCGCATTCACGAAGCTAACCACCATGACGGTAGTAGCAGAGGATGATTGAATGACGGATGTCACACCAAGACCAGTCAGTACACCTTTGGCAGGGTTAGAAGTCATCGCAGAGAGGAAACTGCGCAACTTGTCACCAGCTGCCTTTTGCAATCCAGATGACATAAGGTTCATTCCGTAGAGGAACATTCCGAGCGCTCCCAGGAGCGTAAAAATTTGTAAAATTCCCATAAATATTTAATTGTTTATGCGCCTGTGGCGCGTTCAGTATTGTTCAGTGTAGTTCAGTATTGTTCTGTATGGCGTTATCTAACTTCTAACAGCGTAGCGGTCTAACAGTAAAACGGTCTAACAGCGCAGCGATCTAACAAATATCTTTCAAATTCTGTGCAAAAGTACTATGATATTGTTATATGAGTATGAAGAATATGTTAAGAAATTGTTAAATCTACTTATTTGCCTTCTTTGTCTTCACTTGCTTTCACTCTGTCAATTACGCACAATACACGGACAATAAACGCACAATAAACGGACTATTCAGTACCTTTACACGAGCCATAATCGTCCCATACATAAGTAATAAATTCTCTTTTTACGCACAAAATTTGCATTCTTGCTAAAATATCACTACCTTTGCAGCAGTTTTCAAACAACTGGTTTGCAGACATAATTAAAAGGCGTTTATTAACAAAAAATTCAAACTTATGAAAAAGTTATTCATTTTAGTAGCATTCCTTTTTGCTACACTATTATCTCACGCTCAAATCACATTGGAACACACATTAACCGATGTGATGAGCATCGATTCATGGAATTTCGGAAGTAATGTTGAAGTTATTCCAATAGAAGGGGGCTATTCTAGTGTAATAGGAGAGAATTATCTTCTTTTACAAGAGCTTGCAGATGATGCTAATGCAGAATACGACGCAACGATTATTACCAAATTGTATGATTTAAACGATTTTTCGTTAGAGTTTTCTGTAAATGTAGAACAAATGTTTAGAAGAGGAAGAACTTATGGACCATATTGCATTTCCAAAAATATTTTCACTACCGATTCTAAGTTTGCTTATATTTGTAATATAGTAACAGATTGGGGAGGATCAGAAGTTGGAAATCCAGAAAAAGGTGAAATCAAAATTATTTCTCAAGAAGGGAATGTTATAAAATCTATTCCGTATTCCAGAGATAACGGAGGAAGCTGGATTTATGGCTTTTTAGTGAAAGTCGGTGATCGATATAAATTAATTGTAGAGAACACTCAAAGGGACATGTACGATGGTGTGGACGGGATAGATTATGATATTTATTCTCTCCCAGGTAATGGCGAAGCTACAGATATTAACGAAGTATATGCTCCTCGTCGCAATGCCCGTAAGTATATCCACGATGCTCAAGTGTTAATAGAGAACGAAAAGAACATTTATACCATCCAAGGTCAAGAAATAAAATAATGCTATAAATAAGTATTCTCAGTTTATTTCAATACAGGTAACTGAATCACATTCACCCCGCCACTCTCATTTGGTAGGGGGTGAGTTTTTTATATCGTCATTCTTCTTGCTCGTATCAATGCTCGTATTCAAGTGCTCCTTTGTAAAACGGAAAACGGAAAGGTGAAAACTGAAAACCGCAGAAACCTCACGCGAATATAAAAACAACATATGACGGAAGTAACGAAAATGTATGTGCGGTTATTGCGGTTTTAGCGGTTTTGAAAACCGCAATAACCGCTAAAACCGCTCGTTATATTCAAAGAATATATTCATTGATTTTCAGGGAGTGAACCCGTAATTGATAAGAAGAATCAAGCTATCAAATACCAAGTATAGAGCACAAAGCAGAGAAGCATCACGGCGCCACCTATTCTGCCAATCTTGCCCTTGAAGCCAAAGAGCAAAGGGAAGGCAGCAGCGGCAATCATGACCGCATAGTCCACCAACGTAATATCCGCAGACACCAAAGGCATGACTTGTGAGCTAACGCCCAAAATCAGCAAGATATTGAAGATATTTGAGCCCACGATATTGCCCAATGCCAACTGGGTGTTCTTCTTACATGCTGCTGCCACAGATGCCGCCAACTCAGGCAAAGAAGTACCACAAGCAATCAATGTGAGCGAGATAATCGCATCGCTAACACCCCACGATTTAGCAATCACAATGGCATTATCCACAAAGAAATCGCAACTCGTAATCAGCAACGCCAAACCGCCGACAATCTTCAGCAATGCTACCCACAAAGCGAGGATAGGTTCTTTGGTCTCTACGGGAGCCTCGTCAGTAGTGTTTTGCTTATCACGGGCGAAAGAGTACCACATATAGCCCACGAAGAGCAACAAAAGAATGATTCCATCCACGCGACCAATCGTGGCAGGTGTGCCGTTGAAGAAGTTCAATGCCAAGAGGGTGAGAATAACCGATACAGCAATGCACAAGGGAATTTCAAAAGTCATGTTCTTGCGGTCGATGGCAATCGGAAAGAACAACGCCGTAACTCCAAGAATACCAAGCACATTAAAGATATTCGAGCCTACCACATTGCCGATAGCCACATCGGCATTACCTTTGATAGCGCCAACGAAACTGACCACCAATTCGGGCATAGAGGTGCCAATACCCACAATGGCTGCACCAATCACAAAATCCGACACACGGAATCGCCGAGCTATACTAACAGCTCCTGCTACCAACCAATCTGCACCAAACACGATGCCTGCTAAAGTTACGATAAGAATAAGATACTCCATAAGTGTTGTGTAATATTGTGTAGCGTGGTGTTGCACATCTAACTTCTAACATGAAGCAGTCTAACACCATGCCTCCAAATCTTGTGCAAAAGTATTACGATATTGTTACAAAAGTATGAAAATATTGTTAAGATAATGTTAAATATTCCTGCAATTCGAAGAACTGAAGCTTGCAAGAGTTACATTTTGCTATTTATAAACTACATATTTCAAAAAAAAAGAAATAAAATCACATTAACTATTGTTAATTCCATTTTTTTTTTGTACCTTTGCACCCCGAAATAAAGATAACAATATAATTGCATTCTATATGAATTTCGGAACTCCACTTACCTCTGTAGCTACCAAGGCATTATTGCTCGGAAGTGGCGAATTGGGCAAAGAAGTTGCCCTAGAACTCCAGCGCTATGGCGTAGAAGTTGTTGCCTGCGACAAGTATGACAATGCTCCTGCTATGCAAGTAGCTCATCGCTGTCATGTATTCAATATGTTGGACGGTGCTATCCTCCGCCAAGTGATTGAGACAGAACAACCTAGTATGATCATCCCTGAAGTAGAAGCTATTGCTACCCCTACTCTCGTCGAATTAGAAAAAGAAGGTTACCGCGTTATCCCTACGGCTAACGCGGCTTTTTTAACTATGAACCGTGAGGCTATCCGTCGTATGGCGGCTGAAGAGTTGGGTTTGCCTACTGCTAGATACAAGTTTGCAGACACCCATGATGAGTACCTGCAAGCGATCGAAGAGATCGGTATCCCATGCGTAGTAAAACCTATTATGTCATCTTCTGGTCATGGTCAATCAACCGTAAAGAGCGAAGCAGATGTAGAGCCAGCATGGACTGAATCACAGATGGGTGGTCGTGCAGGCGCTGGTCGCGTGATTGTAGAGGGTTTTGTACATTTCGATTATGAGATCACTCTTTTGACTGTACGTCATGCTGGAGGAACGACCTTTTTGAAACCAATTGGTCACCACCAAGTGGATGGTGACTACCGCGAGTCATGGCAACCACAAGCGATGACCGATGCGGCATTGGCTCAAGCAGAGGATATAGCCAAAAAAGTAACTGACGCGTTGGGCGGATATGGTATTTTTGGCGTAGAGATGTTTGTAGAGGGAGATAATGTAATCTTCTCTGAGGTTAGTCCTCGTCCACACGATACAGGTATGGTAACCATGATCTCGCAAGACTTATCAGAGTTTGCGTTGCACGCACGTGCGGTGTTGGGTATGCCAATCCCAGAGGTGCGTTTCTTCGGTGCAAGTGCATCCAAAGCCATCGTGGTAGAAGGTGACGCTACAGAAGTTGTGTTCAGCGGCGTAGAGGAAGCATTGGCTATGCCAGGAGTACAAGTACGTTTCTTTGGCAAACCAGAGGTACACGGACACCGTCGTTATGGCGTGGTACTCGCAACCGATGAGACCACAGAGAAAGCAGTAGAAAAAGCTATTAAAGCATTTAACTGCATCAAAGTAGAAAATAAAGATTTACATACAATATGATTGAACGTTACAGCCGCGCAGTAATGCGCAACATTTGGACAGAAGAGAATAAGTTTCGTGCTTATCTCGAAGTAGAGATTCTAGCTGCTGAAGCATGGAGCACCCTTGGCGTAGTGCCAGCAGAAGATGTACAACTTTTGCGTGAAAAAGCAACCTTTGATGTAAACCGCATCCACGAGATCGAGGAGATCACCCGTCATGACGTAGTGGCTTTCACCCGCGCAGTGAGCGAGAGCCTTGGTGAGGAGCGCAAATGGGTACACTATGGATTGACCTCTACCGACGTGGTAGATACTGCTAATGGTTATCTCTTGAAACAAGCCAACGAAATTCTTCGCAAGGATCTGAACTCTTTCCTCGAGGTATTGAAACGCCGTGCGAATGAATTTAAGTATACCCCAGTGATTGGTCGTACCCACGGTATGCATGCCGATGTGAGCAGTTTCGGTTTGAAATGGGCACTCTGGTACGAGGAGATGCGCCGTAATATCGAGCGCTTTGAGATGGCCGCTAAGGGTGTAGAGGCAGGCAAGCTGTCTGGTGCGGTAGGTAACTACGCAAATATTCCACCAGCAATCCAAACCTATGTATGCGAGCACTTGGGCATTGAGTCTGCTGCTATTGCAACACAAGTGTTGGGTCGTGATCGCCATGCATTCTACTTAGCTACCTTGGCTGTGATTGCAGGTACCTTGGAGCAAATGGCATTGGAGATTCGTAACATGCAACGTCAAGAGGTTCGTGAGGTTGAGGAAGCATTCAAGAAGGGTCAAAAAGGTTCTTCTGCTATGCCACACAAACGCAATCCTATTTCCTCTGAAAATATATGCGGATGCGCGCGCGTAATGCGTGGATATATGTGTACCGCAAGCGAGAACATCGCTTTGTGGCATGAGCGTGATATCTCACACTCATCTACCGAGCGTATCGTATTACCAGACGCAACGATGTTGCTTGACTATATGCTCTCTCGTTTCGAGGGTATCTTGGACAACTTGGTAGTTTATCCTGAGAATATGCTCTATAATATCGGTTTAACACACGGAGCTATTTTCGCTCAACGTGTGATGAACGCGCTCATCGAGAAAGGCTTTGTACGTGAGCAAGCATACGATCTTGTACAGCCAGTGGCGATGAAAACATTGATGGAAGGCGGCGAGATGCAAGAGAACCTTAAGTTGACCGAGGGCGTTACCGCACACCTCACAGCTGAGGAAATAGACGCATGCTTCAGTTTGGATTACTACATGAAGAATGTGGATTACATTTTCCAACAAGTTGGAATTTAGTTGAAAGTTGAAAGTTTAAAGGCACAGATTATATGAAAAAAGTAGATGTCGTATTAGGCATGCAATGGGGCGATGAAGGCAAAGGTAAGATCGTCGATGTATTGACCCCACGTTATGAAGCAGTTGCACGTTTCCAAGGTGGACCTAACGCAGGTCATAGTTTGTATTTCGGCGACAAGAGCTTCGTGTTACACACCGTTCCATCTGGAATCTTCCGTGATGGTACCACCAATATCATTGGTAACGGCGTAGTGATTGACCCAATCATCCTCATGGAGGAGATTCACGCTATCGAAGCAATGGGCGTAGATGTAAAGTCTCGTTTGCAAATCGCTAAGCGTGCTAACCTTATCCTTCCTACTCACCGTATGTTGGATGCTGCTTCTGAAAAAAAGAAAGGTGACAAGAAAGTAGGAACCACTGGAAAAGGTATTGGTCCTACCTACACCGATAAGATTGCTCGTAATGGTCTCCGCGTAGGAGATATTCTCCGTCCAGACTTCCTCGATCGTTATCACGCGCTCCGCGATGCTCATCAAGAACAACTAGGCGGCATTGAGTTGCCAGATGATAGCGCATGGCTCAGTGCAATCGAAGAGATGAAGCAATTCCCTATCCTCGACAACGAGGTAGTGGTAAATAAAATGCTAAAGGAAGACAAAGGAATCTTGGCAGAAGGCGCTCAAGGTTCACTTCTCGACGTTGATTTTGGTACCTATCCTTTCGTAACCTCTAGCAACACTCTCTGCGCAGGTGCATGTACTGGTCTAGGTGTAGCTCCTCAACACATCGGTGAGGTATATGGTATCTTCAAAGCTTACTGCACACGTGTAGGTGAGGGTCCATTCCCAACAGAGTTGTTTGACGAAGTGGGCGAAGAATTGCGCAAGATTGGTCACGAATTTGGTGCGACTACAGGTCGTCCACGCCGTTGCGGTTGGCTCGACTTGGTGGCATTGAAATACACCGTAATGATGAACGGCGCTACATCGCTCATCATGATGAAGAGTGACGTGATGAACGACTTTGAGACAATCAAAGTGTGCGTAGGATACGAACTTAATGGAGAGGCTATCGATTACTTCCCATTTGAGGCAGATGCTGACAACATCAAACCAATCTACAAGGAATTCCCAGGATGGAAATGCGATGTATCTGTATGCCGTACTTACGAGGAACTTCCTAAGGAGCTCAAAGAGTATATCGCATACATCGAAGAGGAAACAGGCGTAAGCATCGACATTGTATCTGTTGGTCCAGATCGTAGCGAGACTATTCTTCGATAAGTTGAAAGATTAAAGTTGAAAGTTTAAAGACAAAGAATATATGTCAAAAGTAATTTTGAAACTCTCTGATGGCACTTGCTTCACAGGAACATCGTTTGGCTACGAAAAAAATGTAGCCGGAGAGCTCGTATTCAACACAACCATGATTGGTTATCCAGAGGTGCTGACCGATGCAAACTTCGAAGGTCAGCTCGTGGTGATGACCTATCCATTGATTGGTAACTACGGTGTACCTGCATGCAACAGTTTGGAGAATGGTTTGTCCGAGTTTATGGATAGCCACCGCATCCATCCTGCAGCTGTGATCATGACCGAATATAGCCCAGAATACTCACATTGGAATGCTAATGAGGATCTAGCTGCATGGCTCATTCGTGAACAGATTCCTGCTATCACAGGTGTAGATACCCGTGAACTCACCAAGCATCTTCGTGAGAACGGCACTATGCAAGCTACCCTCATCTTCGAAGGTGACAACACTACCCCTACCGCTAATGACGAGAACCTCGTGCAACAAGTTTCTTGCAAAGAAGTGGTAACCTACAATGCAGGTGCAGGTAAGAAGGTTGTACTCGTGGACTGCGGTGTAAAGGACGGCATCATCCGTTACCTACTCTCTCGCGGTGTAGAGGTGACACGCGTTCCATGGGATTATGACTTCAATACATTGGAGTTTGATGCTTTGATGATCAGCAATGGCCCTGGAGATCCAGAGGATTGTGCTGCAACAATCGAGAATATCAAGACCTTCCTCGCAAAGGGCGAAGATAAACCATTGTTGGGACTTGGTTTGGGTAACCAACTTTTGGCTCTCGCAGCAGGTGCTGAAGTGCTCAAGCATAAATATGGTCACCGCGGTGCTACCCAACCAGTACAATTGGTAGGCGACAAGCGTTGTTATATCACTGCTCAAAACCACGGTTATGTAGTGGACGGCACTACCCTACCTGCGGAGTGGAAAGAGTGGTTCGTGAACATGAACGACCGCACCAACGAGGGTATTCGCCACGCAGAGAAACCATGGATGGCAGTACAGTTTATTCCTGAAATGAACTGCGGACCAAAAGACTCTGAATTCGTATTCGATAACTTCTTCCAACTTCTAAACAAATAACGGCCATGGAGAAAAAAGATATCAAGAAAGTATTGGTGCTCGGTTCTGGAGCACTCAAGATCGGTGAAGCAGGTGAGTTCGACTACTCTGGTTCACAAGCCCTCAAGGCCCTTCGTGAAGAAGGTATCTATACCG
>JAZLDS010000026.1:0-50627 GCA_045614865.1 Paludibacteraceae bacterium
ATTGACCACCAAAGATCTTTACACCAAGTCGTTTGCTTTCTGATTCACGGCCGTTCTTGGAACTACCGACACCTTTCTTATGTGCCATATCTCTTAAACTTTGCTTTTAAAAAGGTTAAACAATTAAGCCAAAACGATCTCTTTTACCACGAGATTGGTCAAATCTTGACGATGGCCGTTCAATTTACGATATCCTTTGCGACGTTTTTTGTGGAAAACGAGAACTTTCTCGCCACGGCACTCGTTATCGAGTACTTCGCAAACAACTTTAGCGCCCTCAACAACAGGAGCACCTACTTTAACTTCTCCGTTGTTGTCAACGAGGAGCACTTTCTCAAATGTAACCTCAGCGCCCTTTTCAGCGTTCATGCGGTTAACAAAGAGTTTTTTGCCAGCCTCAACTTTGTATTGGAGGCCTTGCATTTCTACAATTGCGTACATTTAATTAAATGTTTATTAGTTAGTTACATCGGTCAGGCGAGATGCGGAGTCCTCGACGTTGGCATACCCTCGAAGGATATCATCCGTCCCCTCAGCAGCGCTACTTAGGAGCCCAAAAGCCGAAAAAGCGTGCAAAGGTACAACTTTTTTTTTGTTTGACCAAATGTTTTATGAAAAATTGTAGAAAAAAAACATATGCGTTACTGTATTTTTATCTTAAAGGTATATGAATAACTAAGTAATAACTAAGTAATCACTAAGTAATCACTAATAATTGATAGTTAAAAATTTTATGGTTAGTAGTAGGTGGATGAGTAAAAATTAGAGTTGTGAGATTATGGTGGTGTGGGTTGATGTGTGTTGTTGTAATGTAAGTCTAGTATATGCGTGTGCGGAAACTACGAAAATAATGTGTAGTTGTGATTTTTTTTGTAAAGATTTGTGTAATTCAAAAAAAAGTTGTACCTTTGCACGCTCTAATTATGTAATAACGAAAAAAGTGAGATATATGTTCGGAAAAAAAAGTATGTGTGTGTTGCTGTTAGCAGCACTGGTTTGTTCTTGCGTACCACGTAAGGAACTTGTTTATTTTCGTCCTGTAACATCAGAAACGGCAGCTAAGGTAAATGAGACGATGAAACCTCAGCCAGAGCCTCGTGTGAAGATTAATGATGCTTTGATTATTACAGTTTCTGCGTTGGATCCAGAGGCTGTTATTCCATATAACTTGCCAAACGTGTCTTATTCTTCTCCAACAAGTAGTACCGTTCCAACAACAGCATCATTCCAGTACTATACGGTAGATGAGCAAGGAAATATTGATTTTCCTGTGTTGGGAAAATTGCATATAGTAGGAATGAGTCAGTCGGAGGTGATTAATTTGATTGAAGGAAAATTGAGAGGCCAAATTGTGAATCCGATAGTATCCATGCGCTTTTTGAATGCTCGTGTGACTGTATTGGGTGAAGTACGTAATCCAGGTACATATACATTGAATAATGGTCGCATTACTTTGTTGGAGGCGTTGGGTGTAGCTGGTGATTTGACTCAATATGCTCGTCGTGATAATATCTTGGTTACCCGTGAGAATAATGGTAAGGTTGAGTTTGCTCGTTTGGATTTGCGTTCAGATGAGGTATTTACTTCTCCTTATTTCTATTTGCAACAAAATGATATAGTGTATGTTGAGCCTAACCAAGCTCGAACAACAAGTAACCAATCTATCAGTTTGTGGTTGAGCATGGTAGGAACTGTTTCTAGCGCAGCTACAGTGGTAGTGTCAGTAATGTCAGCGACAGGTTATTTTGACAAATAAGAAAAATAAACGTTATATATATATTTAAGGTGTAGATTATGGCACAAGAGATTCAAGAAATTGATATTCGTAAATGGGTTCTTCGCATTTTGCGAAATTGGTATTGGTTCGTTCTTTGTTGTGGTTTATTTGGTGCAGTAGGGCTTTACTATTATTTTTCTCATACGCCTCAATTTTCGGTTGATGCAAGTTTGATGCTTCGTTCATCTGATGAGGGCAAAGGAGCTCTGAATGCAGAGTTGATGAGTATGATGGGTTTGGGTAGTGCAAAGCAAACGGAGGATGAGATAGCTATTCTTACGTCTCGCGATATAGTGTATCAGGTCATTAGGGACCTTGATCTTCAAACAGAATATCGCAAGAAAACTGGTTTGCGTTGGGTAGGGCAGTATCCTCATAGGGATTTAACAGTGGTTTATCCTCCTATGTTTTTGGATACGACTTGTACCGGTGCTGCAATTTCAATAAAGGTTCGCAAGAGTGATTATGTTGTAACGGTAAAACAAAAACGTTTTGTGAAAAGTAAGCACAAAGTTACAGACTTGTCAGAACCAATTAATACGTGTGTTGGTGAGATTCGCTTTGATGTTAAGCAACCATTGGAGAAGGGTGATGGTTATAAATTAGTAACATTGCCTAAGTTGTTGGCTATCAACAATTATAAGGCAATGATTACAGCTTCTCCAATGAAAAAGGAGTCAAATGTGATATTGGTATCAACTGTTACTGATATGCCGAGTCGTGCAATAGACTTTATCTCTAAAGAAATAGAGTACTACAATATGGATGCTTTGGTTGATAAGAATTTTATGGCAACCAATACTGCGTCTTTTATAGATGAGCGTTTGCAGTTGATAGAGATGGAATTGTCTACCGCAGAAAATGAAGTAGAGCGTTATAAAGAGAAACATGGCATTGTAGATCTCTCGCGTGAGGCAAGCGTATACTTGAGTGAAAGTACAGAGTATAGAAAGCGTGCAAGTGAGATTGAAACGCAATTGAATTTGGTACAATATGTAGGTGAATTTGTTGCTGATGAACGCAAACAGAATAGTTTGATTCCTGCGAATTTAGGTATTTCAGATGCTTCTTTGGTTGCATTGATATCAGAGTATAATCAGTTGTTGCTCCAACGTATGCGCGTTCAGCGTACTGCTACGGATGACAACCCTGTTGTACTGCAGATGAATACACAACTGACAATGTTGCGAGAGAATATTATTACAAGTATTAATAGTGTTCGTAGCAGTTTGACGATATCTAAACAAGATTTGGAGACACGCTTTAGTAAAGTTGAGAATCAACGTGGCGATATTCCAAGTCAGGAACGTGAATTTATCAAGGTAGAGCGTCAACGTCAGTTGAAGGAGGCATTGTATCTTTATTTGTATGAGAAACGTGAAGAGAATGCATTGGCATTGGCTTCTTCTGTGGTGCCTGCTAAGATAATAGCTTCTCCTCAAATGAACCCCATTCCAGTATCACCTAAATTGAAGATAATCGCATTGATATGTGTTTTCTTAGGCTGTTGCTTCCCAATAGGTTTTATGATTATATTTGATATCTTCAATAATAAGATTTCAGATGATTCGAGCGAGTATGAGAAATTGGTAGGACTACCATTTGGTGGTGCGTTAGTTCAAAACCACCATGGTGGACATATAGCAGTACGTAATGGTGTAAACTCCGCTTCTGCAGAGTTGTTCCGTTCTTTGCGTTCGAATGTTCGTTTTGTTGTTCCTGCGTCGGTAACTTCTCCTGTCATTTTGGTTACATCTAGTATCAATAGCGAGGGTAAATCTTATGTGGCGACAAACTTGGCTATTTCCTTGTCATTGCTGAACAAGAAAGTTGCTTTGGTTGGTTTAGATATACGTAAACCAATGTTGGCACATTATCTAAATTTACCTTCGAAAGGCTGTCTAACCAGTTATTTGTCGGATGATGCATACACGGTAGATGATTTGGTCGTAAAATCTGAATTTGAGAATTTGGACATCTTGCCAGCAGGTGTGATCCCTCCAAATCCAAGTGAGTTGTTACAAAGTCATCGTTTGGATGAATTGTTTGCAGAGTTGCGTAAACGTTATGATTATGTTGTAATAGACTCAGCTCCAGTAGCAATGGTTAGCGATACATTCTTGTTGAATAGAGTTGCTGATATGACTGTTTATGTTTCTCGCGCAAATTATACAACAACAAATCTTGTAGAGTTCATAAAGCAGGTTCATGAACAAAAACGTTTGCCTAATATAATAACTGTACTTAATGGTGTTAAAGCAAAAGGTTATGGTTATGGCTACGGCTATGGTTATGGTCATGATGTGAATAGGTAATCGCAATCCATTGGTTGGATTTATATGATAGTTTGCATTGCAGAGAAACCGTCTGTGGGACGAGATATTGCGCGCGTGCTGGGGGCTACAACCCAGCACGACGGTTATATGGAGGGTAATGGTTATTGTGTAACCTGGACATTTGGTCATCTCTGTGCGCTGCTAGATCCTCATGAATATAATGAACAATGGAAGGGGTGGAATCTATCGTCTCTTCCAATGGTGCCAATACGCTTTGGTATTAAAGTAAGTGATGATAAAGGTGTGCAAAAACAGTTTAATATCATTAAAACTTTAATATCCCACGCGGATGAGGTGATAAATTGTGGTGATGCGGGGCAGGAAGGAGAGCTCATTCAACGTTGGGTGTATCAGAAAGCTGGATGCAAAGTTCCTGTAAGGCGCCTGTGGATTTCTTCGTTGACAGAAGATGCAATTCGTGAGGGATTCCAAAAACTTAAAGACCAAAGTGAGTATCAGCGTTTATATGAAGCAGGCATGATGCGGGCTATTGGTGATTGGCTACTGGGTATGAATGCCACGAGAGCTTATACATTACGTTTTGCGAAAGGTGTGGGTAAGGATAGGCAGGTACTCAGTATTGGTCGTGTACAAACACCAACCCTTGCTTTGATAGTGAAGAGGCAACATGAAATTGAGAATTTCGTACCACGTACGTATTGGGAATTAAAGACGCTTTATCGTGATATGTTATTTTCTGCTCAACTGCCAGTTGAGGAAGATGACTATGCCATTACATCGTTGGAAAAAGGGCAATCCTTGGTGGATTCTATCAAGGATGAACTTTTGGAAATAATAAGTGTAGAGAAGAAGAAAGGTATGGAATATGCACCTCGTCTATTTGATTTGACTTCATTGCAGGTGGAATGCAATAAGAAGTTTAGTCTATCTGCTGATGATACACTGAAAGTGATTCAGAGTCTTTATGAGAAGCATGTGACGACCTATCCACGTGTAGATACGACTTATTTGAGTGATGATATCTATTCTAAAGTACCTGCTACTTTGCAAGGGATAAAGGATTATTATCCTCAAGTAATTCCACTTTTACAATTGAAAGCGGATGGTGGTAAAGGAAAAGGTAGCTTACCCAAGTCGAAGAAAGTCTTTGATAATAAAAAAGTAACAGATCACCATGCGATTATACCAACAGGTCAGAGACCTGATAACTTATCAGAATTAGAACGTAAGGTGTATAATCTTGTGGCATTGCGTTTTATTGCTGCATTTTATCCGGATTGTGAAGTTTCTAATACTACAGTAATGGCAAAAGCAGATGATGTTGAGTTTAAACTTACTGGTCGCCAGATCTTAAAAATGGGTTGGCGAGAGATTTTTGCAAAGGACAATCAAGATGATGATGGACAGTTGGAGCAAAAAACATTACCTAATTTCATAAAAGGGGAATCTGGCCCTCATCAACCTCAACTTCAGGAAAAAAATACTACACCACCTAAATACTATACGGAGGCGACGTTGCTACGTGCAATGGAAACAGCAGGAAAGACTGTAGATGATGAGGAATTACGTGATGCAATGAAAGAGAATGGAATCGGTCGTCCGAGTACTCGTGCTGCTATAATAGAGAAACTTTTTCAACGCAAGTATATCGTTCGTGAACGGAAGAATATCCATGCTACCCCGTTGGGAATAAGTTTGATACAGACAATAATATCGCCATTGTTAAAGTCAGCAGAGTTAACAGGACTTTGGGAAAAGAAACTACGTGAAATAGAGAGAGGAAGTTTTACCGCTCAACAATTCTTGGATGAATTAAAACAAATGACGATGGAGGTCGTTCGAGAAGTGAAAACTGATAAATCTGGTATGCGTTGTCCTGTCTGTGGACGAGGTTTAGTCATTCGAGGACGAACTCGCTATGGTTGTTCACTTTGGCGTGAAGGCTGTAATTACGCAGAAAAGTTTTGAAAGGAACAAAAGAATTGTTTCTTGTCGTTAGTAGGATCTAGTGCTAGTCGCACAAAGAGAATAAGTCTGCTCTAGGATTAATGAGCATTACTGGTGTTGCACTTTTATGAATAACATATAATTCGGGAGGGCCAAACAACCAATCATCTAAGCCATATTCACGGCTAGCAGTAAGGAGTACCAGAAATCCCCCTCTATCTTCCTTTTGAAGATTTGATAGCAAGGCAGGAATTTCTTTGTAAATATGGAAACTGTCTTTTTGTGCCACACGTATCTCATAAGAGATCGGAGTGCTTGTTTGTTTTGAGATAGTTTGTATGTGCGTGACGATACGTTGCGTGTTTTGCTTGGCTTTACTACCATAGTCATGCGCACGTAATAATATAAGGTGAGCACCTGTTTTGCGAGCTAGGTAGGTACATATTTCAGCCTTATACACTTCCTCTTCAAGCATTGTTACTGGCGCTAGAATCGTGGATATTGTATAGGTTTGAACTTTTGAGTTGCAGCTCTGTTGTGTTGAAAAGTCATTCTTAAAGATTATATATGGTCTGCGTTCTTCTCGGCAAACGTCTAACACACGCTGGATATTGCGACGTGTATCGTCGCAATGTTCCACGCGAATATCATCGGTATGTAAGATATCAAACACGTCTAAATACTTAACTCATATTAGCGATATCGCGATTAATGCCTTCAATGTAGGAGACTAGCTCCGCTTCGCCTATGCTTTTTTCTGCAGAAGTAATAAAGATCGGTGGCAATTCTACCCATGTCTCTAGCAGCTTTTGCTTGTATTGTTCTACATTTGCAGTTAATTTTCCTTTATTGAGTTTGTCAGCTTTAGTAAATACTATTGCAAATGGAATCTCCTGTTCGCCTAACCATTCCATAAACTCCAAGTCTATCTGCTGCGGTTCGTGACGACAATCTATTAGTACAAATAAACTTACCAATGCTTCTCGCAACAAACAATAGCGTTCAATCATTGTTTTGAGTTTGGCACGTTGCTTCTTTCCCGCTTGTGCAAAACCATAACCTGGCAAATCGACCAAATGCCAATGTTGATCGGTCCCAGTATTGATCAAAAAGTGATTGATAAGCAAGGTTTTTCCAGGTTTTTGACTAGTCTTTGCTAGCTTTGGGTTGTGCGTGAGCATGTTGATAAGGCTGGACTTGCCGACATTGCTTCGCCCAATGAAAGCATATTCTGGAATAGTCGTTTGCGGACATTGCATGACATCTGGGCTTGAGATTACAAAAGAAGCGGAGTGTATCATATTATGTATGATTGAACAATGTTATTTTATGATTATTGGCTGCAAAGTTACACAATTTTTGTGAGATATGCAACAATAAGAGATTTTTTGCATCAAAATTTACCACAATCTCTTTCACGGTGAAATCTGTTCTACTTTTACTCTATAGGTAAACGTGATAATGATTCTTGTAAGAAACCTATTTGGAATAAAAAAAGATTGATTAACTTTTTGTTAACCAATCTCTTGTGGGCGTTGACGGATTCGAACCGCCGACCCTCTGCTTGTAAGGCAGATGCTCTAAACCAGCTGAGCTAAACGCCCTCAATTTTGTATGAGCACTTCCTTTTCGAAAGCGATTGCAAAGGTACTGCTTTTTTTTGATATGACCAAATATTTTGGCAAAAAAATGCAAAAAAAAGTGTTATTTTCTCAATTTTTGTAGATTCCACACCCAGAAGTGGGTGTTTTTCGTCTTTTTTACTAAGAAAAAGTACAAAAGTAAGGTAGAGAGAATCGCAATTAAAATTCCTGCAAAAATGTCTAAAGCAAAGTGCTGAGATAGATAAATTCGAGTATATGCTCCTAAAACTGCACAAATAAAACAAATAATTGATAGAATGTTTTTTCCTTTTATATTTTCAGTGCAAATAATAATGCTCAAAGTAAAGAATAGTACGAAAAAAGTGGTCGTATGCCCCGAAGGGAAAGATAACCAATGATTCATTCTAACTCCTTCTACCAGTGGTAAGCAAACGTCTGGTATATTCTCCGCAAACCAAGTCAAAGGACGAGGGGCATGTACAATATGCTTGATAGGTTGTACGATGAGTGTTGAGAGCAGTAGATTGCTTGCTAAGAATGTCGCCCAACCAGCACGATAGAACATCAATAGAATAACACAAAGGTAAGGAAGCCAATCTACAAGATTGGTAACGAAAGGAATGATTGCATCTAAATAAGGTCTGTGAGGCTGACAAAGAGCAAGGTGTAATTCTGCTTTGGGAATAATGAGAAGAACAATACCTAAAACAAGCGCCAACACAAAGGTTGGTACTAAAAAAGGAAGTAAAAACTTCAATTCTGATTTATTGATCGCAGGTATGTTCATTTTTTTGCTCCAATTTGTGTAAGGAGATTAAAAATAATGTACCACAATACACAGATGGCACCTGCAAAAGCAGCAATGGCAACTTGGTTGTTCTTTATAGCCATAGTTGTACAACATCCTAAGATAAAGCAACTTCCAAATGTGAAGATAATCATACGCTTCTTGCCATAATCTGCGGACTTGAAGCTGAAGAATGGAATCTCACTAACAAGCAAGTAGCAACTCAGTAGACTACCGAATAATAATAGCCATGGAGTCCAAATGGGTAGAACAATGCTATTGAGCCAACAAACGAGTGATGCCCAAAAAATCGCATTAGGAGGGGTTGCTAAACCAATAAATGAGGTTGTTTGGCGTTCGTCAATGTTGAATTTGGCCAAACGCAAGGCTGAGAAAGCTGCTATAAGCAAAGCTATCAGCGCCCACCAACCAATAATGGGTTTGAGATAGCAGAAGAGTACCATAGCTGGAGCAAGACCGAAGGTGATGTCATCCGCCAAAGAATCTAGTTGAACGCCTAGTGGAGATGGCACCTTGAGCCAACGTGCAGAAGCTCCATCGAAGAAATCAAATAGACCACCTGCTAGAATGAGAACGAACGCCCAAAGAAACTCCTCTTGCGTCGCCATAAAAACAGCTGCTGACCCGCACAACAGATTTGCGCAGGTCAGGCTGTTAGGTATAATGCGTTTAATTTGCATCGAGACTAAATTTATTTTTTACCGTATGCAGGATCTGTAATTCGCCATGCGAGGAAGGTTACAAGGAAGGTTGCAACACTGCAAGAGATAACCATCCAGAAGAAATTCTCATAGCCGATAGCTTCTTGGATATAACCTGCTACCAAGCCTGGAAGAATCATACTGAGTGCCATAAAGCTAGTGCAAATAGCATAGTGTGAGGTCTTGAATTCGCCGTCAGAGAAGTACATCATGTACATCATATATGCGGTAAAACCGAAACCGTAGCCAAATTGTTCAATAGCGATAGCGATAGCAATGTTTACCATATTTTCTGGCAAGAATACGCTGAGGTAAACAAAACTCAAGCATGGCAAAGTCATTGCGAGAGCCATCCACCAGAATGCTTTCTTCAATCCCACCTTAGAAATATAATATCCACCAAGGATACCACCGAGAAGTAGGAAAATTACACCGATAGCACCATATACAACGCCTAACTCTTGCATAGTCATTGCCAAACCACCGTCTGCGCGATTACCGAGCAAGAATGGATAGATCATTTTCATGAGGAAACCCTCCGGCAAACGATAAAGGAGCATGAAGGCAATTGCAACCCATAAAGCAGGTTTGGTGAAATAGGTAGCAAATGCCTTACCAAAACCAGTAACGATATCTTTTGCAGTTGTTTCTGCATTTGGTTTATCTGAGTCTGGACGTGGAGTGAAGAATAAGTGCCAAATAGCCATCAATACGAAGATTACAGCTGTAATAACCATTGTAACCTTCCAGGCGAGTGGCATGTTTGATTCTCCTTGTTTAATTGTCCAGTCATAGATGATACCTGGGATTGCAATGAGGGCAGAGTTGCAGAATACATTGCTAAGACGATAGAATACACTACGCCATCCAATCATTGCTGCTTGCACACCAGAAGTAAGTGCCAACATGTAGAAACCATCTGCTGCAATGTCGTGAGTAGCAGAAGCGAATGCCATGATGATGAATGCAATCAATACACCCGTAAAGAGTTTTACCTCTGTTCCCATTGCAGCAATAGTCGCAGCATCTGGTTGAGGAATTGCGAAAATAGTTAATACTGCCAATCCTAACATGAGGAATTGCATAGTGAGGAACCACCAGCGTTTTGTTTTGATAAGATCCACGAATGGAGCCCACAAGAATTTCAATGCCCATGGGAAATAGAGCAATGTGGTGAAGAATGACATCTCGCCGTTAGGTACACCCATTTGGTTGAACATAACCATGGAGATGTTGTTTACCAAGAAGTATGGAATACCTTCCAAAAAATATAAGGTAGGTACCCAAAGCCAAGGATTAATACTTTTCAGTGATTTCATGACCTAAAATGTTATAAATTTTATTGTTTTTAATAATGATTAATTGGCCGTTATGTATAAGTTTTTGTGCTGTTTGCTTGTCTTCCAATGTAATAGTTTCTACACCATCTCCTGTTTCTATATCATTGTAGTGTAGGTAGATACCTTCAAATGGGATAGCATACTCTTTTTTTTCTGCCTTGTTGTTTAAAGTGAAAGAAATATTTTTCAATCGGATAGGATAAACTGCCATATCATTGCTCACCTTAAACAAACTATCTAGGTTGATTTTGGTACTTAATTCTTGATCTTGCGGAATGTTGATACGAACATAATTACCATTCGTTCCATTGTTTGCTACCAAATCTATTTCTATTCGGGAAAAAAGATCACCCTGTGTTGTCATTTTTAATTCCATGTGTTTAGGGGTAGAGTAGAGTAATGTATCTGCAGTGAATGTAATTTGAGTAATACGTCCTCCAGAGTAATTCATACAAAGCAACGCTTTACCCTCTGCATCTGTCTTCATTTCTGCATTCCAGGAAGATACTGATGATTTCATACTCCAACGTTTGTCCACCTCAACCATGTCTTCCCATAATAGAATATCATTGTCGATCATCTCTACTTGTACTGAGAGAATCATAGTTGTATCTCCGAAAGTTCCTTGTACTGTTGTCGTTCCGTTTTTTAATGCATGCAATACCCCTTCATTGTCTATGCTACAGATAGTGTTGTCTGCGATATTCCATTCTACTGCTGATGGTTGTATCAAGAACTGTTTGTTATCTACAATTCCGTTAATTTCAATGGCATATGGAGTTTTGTTAGAAATAAGTACTTCATTCAATCGCAGTGTAGGATTAGCATCATCTACAATTACAATTTGAATTGGCAATGTTGCTTCACCATAGCTAGCAGTCAAAATTCCACTTCCAAGACACACAAATTGTCCCTTCTCTGTGATATATCCAGTAGAGTCGTTACATGATAATTTAACACCGGGTAAATTCTTGTCAACCAACATACCATATTGATTATATCCTAAGAATTCAGGTTTGATAACTGCATATTTAGGCAGTTTAAGGAAGGTAGATGTTGTGCGCATTTCTGTCACAACACTATCGTCTGGAGCTGTTGAAAATACAAAAATACTATTACCTACCGCACGAGGTTGTCCCTCGGTCGTAGGGTTGAGTATCTTGCCGCCAAGGTTAAACTGAGCGCTACCGCCACCATCGGCACCAGCAGCTTCCCAAGCTCCAAAGTGTCGAAGAATGGATGCCATTTCGTGCGTGTACATGCCGGGCTTTTCCATAACCATCAACCAGAGGGTGTTATGGTCTCTGCTAACTCCAAAACCAGTACGTGGATAGTTCTTGTTGTTGTAATCTTCATTCCAGTTACGTACGGTAAGCTTGCCTTCACGCATTACATAACAATTACCGGCGCTAAGTTGCTTGATATTTGGGCGCTCGCCACTAAGTGATTCGTACATACCCATAATGAATTGTACTCTATCACCTACTTTGGCAGTATCGAGGAATGTTTTACCAGTACCGCGTCCACGGAACACGGCATATCCGTCTTGAATTTTTGTTCCACCAGTGTAGTTGATGCTTACTACTTCCGCAAAGAGGTGTTGGTTCATAGCCCAGTCTTGTTCCAACTTAACTACAAGTTCGATCATTGGAAGGTCTGTGCCTAAACGTTTGTTGATATCTTCTTTTGTCAAAGTAGATTTTGTGCCCATATCAGAGTTGAACATAACTACTTCGTTATCAGAGGGGTTGCTGCGGTTGCGGTTAACCTCGCTGATAGGCATCGCTTGACCGCCGATAGCTAAGTGTGCGTCCCAGGAGAATTGGTCAATATGCGCTTTCTTATCCGCATCAATCATCAAATAACCAATATCTTGTTTACGTCCCAACACTGGGTCGGGATCTCCGTGACCAATATTCCAGTTGGTAATGTTTGTACCAATCTTACCATTGCGTACTTGACCTGTACATGGAACACCTGTCAAACCATTGTATTGTCCCTCGTCTTGTGTCGCAACAATCCAGAAATTGCAATTTACAGATCCAATGGAGCGGTGCCCCGGCGCATCAAGACGATTGTGGGCATCAACCATTTTTTCGGTGTTTCCCATCGTTGTGCTATGGCTTTCCTCTATGGTGTTATATGGATTGGTCAAATCAACTTCATAGATATAACAGTGGCGAATGTCGTTGGCTTTGGTGGTTGTGATATCAAAGCGTGTGTAAATCACTCCTGGCGCCACTTGATAACTTTCCAACGTGTCAATGGAATACTGTTGGATGTTTGTACTATCCAAGTTGGCTTGAATCTTAATGATACCATGTTGAGCAAAAGTAGTTAAACTCAACAACAAGGATGAAAGAAGTATGAGATGTTTCATATCTATTAGATTTTGTGTACTCTTTCCCACAATTTGCTGCAAAGGTACAACTTTTTTTTTAAATATACAAATCATCTTACTTTTTTCCTTTTTTACGGATTGATTTTCTTGTCCTTATTCCCTTTCTCTTAATCCTATCTCATTTTTAAATTACATGCTAAACCTCTACCAACTCTTAGTGATTAGTTAGTGATTAATTAGTGATTTAGCTACTTATGAGATAATAATCTACTACTTCAAACATTGTTATACAAAAAAAGCATCGAGCGTATTGGCTCGATGCTTTTTGTACGAAATATTTTCCTATGATTATTGGAAACGAGCGCGGTTGTCAACCACTTTTGCCTCTTCCTCAATTAAGCTAATTGCTTGATAAGGAATGGTATATGTGGTACGCATGTTCAAATTGCTAATCTCTTGAGCTACATTCAACTCGCCTTCTGCAACTTTCTTCTCGCCTACTGTCAATACATATACACCATTGTTGCCCTTTACTGGAGCAGACACGGTGTTTGCTTCCAATGACAATGCTGTACCTACGACTGCTGGCTCTACACCCGCAGCACCAAGGCGGTAAGATGACAATGAGATGCCCTCTGCTGATTTAATTTCTGTACCAAACAATTCAGCTGCAGCTTCCAAGGTATTAACGCCTTGGAGTTGGTTCATGATGTAATCAGCTTTTTTGTTGTTAGTAGCTGCGACAACGAGTTCTGCACGTACTGCCTCCATTGGACGATACTCTCCATCGTTTACTTCGGTCAATGCTGCTACAACAAATTGGTCGCCGCACTCAAATACATCGCTCACTTGACCTGCTTTTGCTTCGAATGCCCAACGAACGATAGAACGGCTGTTCTTCAATTCATTTACTTTGTCGGTATTCTCGTTCAATGCATATACTGGAGTGGTGAAAAGACCTTGAGAAACAGCAGCTTGGTGAAGAGAATCTGCGTTGTTGTTGTTGGCTACAATAAATTGTTTTGCTTGGTTATACAATACGCCGTAAGTCTTGCTGCTAGCTGTTACTTTGCGGCTCAAAATAGCCAATTTCACTTTTGGGGTTGCTTTGCTCTTATCTGCAATCTTAAAGATTTGCTCGCCCATACCACTTGCCACTGTAAACTTCTCGCCTTTCTTGCCGTTGAATGCAGGATCAGCAATGTTCTTTTGCAAGTCAGAAGCTTTGAACCAACCAAGTTCTACATCCTCTGTGTTTTCGTCATTAGCTACTAATACCAATTTTACGGAGTCAGCTTTTGTATAGCCACATTCCATTACGCGCGCGATAGAATAGGTGTCGTTTGTGAAGCTCAATTCTGTGCAAGCACCCTTCTTTACGCCTTTGCCAAAGGCAAACTCTTTATATTCTGCAGGAATAGTCTCCTCTGAGTAGTCACGACCATCATACAATACATCTGAGTTACTGTTAACGATGGCTGTTACATCCTCTTTTGTGCGGAAGTCGTTTTCAAGACTCTTGACCAACTTCTCAACATCGGCATAATCCTCAGCTGATGGAACGATAGGGAAACTAACGTACTCGATGCTGCGGTTTGGAGTTTGTTTGTATTGCTCTTTTTTCTCATTGTAGAGTTTTTTCAAATCACTCTCAGTTACTTTTACCAATGAGTCTGCTACTGCATAATATGGTTGTTGTACATATTGTACATCTACACTTGTTTGACGAGCATCATGTGCATATTTAGCATCTAACTTGTTAGCAGTTACCATCTTGCTCAAGAGGTCTGTGTACTTTTCTTGCAAGTAGGTCAAACGTACTGCCTTCTCCCAGTACATCCAATATGTCTTTGCTTGGTTCAAGCTTTCTACTTGCTCTGGACTCTCTGGCTCTTGAGAAAGAGAGTTGAGGAAGTTTACCAATGCAAAACGGTTGAAATTTCCGGTTTCATCGTAGAATGCACGACGTTGTTGGATAATTTGGTGAGGGGTTGCACCAATGCAAAGTTCGCTCAACTCATCGGCTGTTACATCCATACCGATTGCGCTAGCTTGCTCACCCAATGTGTAATTCATCAAGATCATTTGCCATGCTTGATTGCGCAATTGAATAGACAAATCCTCATTAATGTCATTGCTACCGGTTTCGATTTTGTACACCTCAGTCAACTGGTCTTTTGCTGCCTCATACTCGGTGTAGTGTACTTGATGACCTGCAATCTCTGCTACGTTCTCACGACTCTTGTTAAAGAAACTGCTACCTGAGTTCAAAAAGTCACCCAAAATAAATGCTAACATAGCTACACCCACTACTACAAGTAGGATAGTGCCATGATTTCTAATTGATTGTAATGTTGCCATAATATTTGTTTGTTTATTTATTTCTTATTTAACTTTTCTTGTAAAAAATTCCAAAATCGTAATATTTCATGCCGAATTTGCAATTTTCACACCAAAAAGCCCGCAAAGGTACAACTTTTTTTTTACATACGCAAGAGAAAAGTATTTTTTAGTGAAATATTTGCATATTTACAAAAAAAGTTGTACCTTTGTCGCCAAATGTGCATATAAATATGAGTACTAGCCTCCAAATGAAAATACTAGCTAAAGAGACCGCCATTTATGGTGTGTCTTCAATTGTAGGTAAGTTCCTCAATTGGCTGTTAGTTCCACTATACACTTATGTGCTTCAACAGCAGTCAGATTATGGCATTGTCACAAATTTATATGCCTGGACTGCATTGCTTTTGGTGATACTGACATATGGTATGGAAACGGGTTTCTTCCGTTTTGCCAATAAAGAAGGTCAAGATCCTAGTGTAGTTTACAGTACCTCGCTTATTACTTTATTTACAACTTCACTCCTTTTTGCGATAGCATGTGTTATCTGGAAAACATCGATAGCCGTTGCGTTGGGTTATCCTTCTCATCCTGAGTTTATTGCCATGCTAGGAGTCGTTGTGGCGATGGATGCTTTTGCCAGTATTCCATTTGCTTACTTACGATATAAGAAAAAGCCATTGCAATTTGCAGCATTGAAATTGTTATTTGTGCTTCTAAATATCTTACTCAATCTCTTCTTTTTTGTACTTTGCCCAAAGATACAGGATTGGAGTATTATTGCATCGTGGTATAATCCAAATTATGGAGTAGGGTATGTTTTTGTGGCAAATATCTTGGCAACTGCTATCCAAACTTTGTGTTTGTTACCCTCTATAGTTATTAAAGGCTTTTCATGGGCACTTCTTAAGCAAGTGCTTAAGTATTCGCTTCCATTATTGGTATTGGGAGTGTGTGGTATTATGAATCAAACCCTAGACAGAATACTTTTTCCGTTCTTCTATGAAGGGGCTGATGCTCAAACACAACTTGGAATCTATGGGGCTTGTTTTAAGGTGGCGATGGTCATGATGATGTTTACGCAAGCTTTCCGCTACGCATATGAACCATTTGTATTTGCTAAGCATAAAGATAAGCAATCGGTTGAAGCGTATGCTGATGCAATGAAATATTATATCATTTTCTCCTATATGATACTTTTGGGGATGATATTTTATTTGGATTTGCTTAAGTTTATTATTGCTCCTTCTTATTGGGAAGGATTGAAAATTGTGCCAATTGTATTATGGACGTATATCTTCCAAGGAGTATATTTTAACCTTAGTATTTGGTATAAACTCACAGATAAAACACAGTGGGGGGCGTATTTCTCTATTGTTGGAGTGTTTATTACATTTGGTTTACAGGTGTTATTCGTACCACGCTTGGGGTACATGGCTTCAGCATTCAGTAGTACAATATGTTATTTAATTATCATGCTAATGTCTTACTTAGTAGGGCGTAAACATCTGACAATTCCTTATGACTTGCGCCGAATTGGCATATATACCATAATCGTACTGACACTTTTGGCAGGATATTACGCGGTGGCATACTTATTGCCAAACAATGAATGGATAAAAATGGGTATAGCGACTATACTCCTTATTATATATTGTGGCATTTTCTATCGTTTAGACGGAAAAGCATTACTAAAACGATAATCATATGTTTTCAGGAATAGTAGAAACGATGGCTCAAATCGTGAAGATTGAGCAAGAACAAAGTAATAAGCATTTTACGTTGCGTACCCCATATGCAGAACCGTTGAAAATAGACCAATCTATTGCTCATAATGGAGTGTGTCTTACTGTCGTTCGTACAGACGGCGATTTGTACACAGTAACAGCAATGCAAGAGACACTTAATCGTACAAACTTAGGTGAAGCTAAGGAGGGAGATTGGGTGAATTTGGAGCGCTCTATGTTGTTGGGCGAACGCCTAGACGGGCATATTGTACAAGGTCATGTGGATCAGACTGCACGTTGTATCGATGTAAAAGAAACAGAGGGAAGCTGGTATTATCGCTTTGAGTATGAAAGTACCAAAGAGATGGCGATGCGTGGATATTTCTGTGTAGATAAAGGTTCGGTAAGTATAAATGGGGTGAGTTTGACTGTATGTGAACCAGATGTGATAGATGGAAAAGGCTATGTTAGTGTTTGTATTATTCCATACACACATGATACTACTAATTTCAAGTATATCAAAGTAGGAACACAAGTGAATCTAGAATTTGATATTATTGGTAAATATATCACAAGAATGAATCAATTAACACAATAAAAAATGGACAAAATTAGTTATGCAATTGGCCTTAGTATGGGTCAAAACTTAATGGGAAGTGGAGTTACTTCTCTTGAATATGCCGATTTGGCGGCAGGTATCAAAGATGTATTGGAGAAAAATCAACCACAAATTTCTTACCAAGAGGCACAACAAGTGTTGGGGAAATTCTTCAGCGAATTAGAGCAAAAAATTGCGGGCGAAGCTAAAGCAGCAGGTGAAGCTTTTTTGGCTGAGAATGCGAAACGAGAAGGTGTTAAAGTAACCGAAAGTGGACTCCAGTATGAGGTGATTGAGGCTACTATAGGACAAAAACCTAAGGCTACCGACAAAGTTCGTGTACATTATGAGGGTACTCTTATTGATGGTACTGTATTTGATAGTAGCTATAAACGTGGCGAGAGCATTACTTTTGGTTTGAACCAAGTGATTAAGGGTTGGACAGAGGGTCTGCAACTTATGTCTATCGGTAGCAAATATAAACTATATTTGCCATACCAACTTGCTTATGGTGAGCGTGGTGCAGGTGCAAATATCCCTCCATATGCTGCCTTAATTTTCACAGTAGAATTACTCGGAATAGAATAATAAAAACATAAAATTAAATTAACAATGAAGAAAATTAGTATTTTGGTCATTGCTGCAGTAGCAATGATTTCTTGCGGAAAAAGTTATACCGTACAAACAGCAACTCTTACAAACCAAAATGACAGTATGAATTATGCACTTGGTTTGGTAAATGGTTCACAATTAAAGCAATATCAGTTGCGTAATGATTCTTCGATGGAAACTATTGTTGAGTTTATTGATGCTCTTCAACGTGGTTATGAAGGAAAGGTTGAGGCACTCAGTGAGACTGCAGGTATAGGTCGTAATATTGGACAAGCTATTAAAGCTGCAGAAAAGACTGGTTTGGCTGATAATCCAGCATGGACATTAAATCAAAAACTTTTCTTCCAAGGATTAGTAAATGGTGTGTATGGTGACACCCTTGTAATGAATATTGATGTAGCACGAAATTACTTCCAAGCACAATACCAAGCTTCTGCAATGTCTAACGATTCTGTTAAAGCGGGTAAGGCTATTAAGAGTAAATGCCCAACCAAGGTTAAAACCGTTGTACTTGGAAATATGAATGATAGTGTTAACTATGCATTTGGTTATCTCAATGGTAACGAAATTGCACAGTACGTATTGTTAATGGACACCACAGGTGAATTGCATAAAGAGTTCTTTGCAAACATTAACAAAGGTCTATCTAGCAAAGTAAGTAATCCACAATTGGCAAATATGGGTGAGCAAATTGGTAAGAGTATTAAGGATCAAGAAGCAGTTGGTTTGATCGGCGAACCAAGTTTAGCAACTGACTTCGAACTTATCAAACAAGGTTTCATCAATGGCCTTTTGGGTGCAACTGAGCAATGGAACGATGAATTCGCAGGTGAGTATATTCAACAAACAATGAATACTATCAAGTATGGTGATGGCAAAGAGGAAGGAGAAAAATTCCTTGCTGAGAATGCATTGCGTGAAGGCGTTATCACTACAGCTAGTGGCTTGCAATACGAGGTTCTGAAGAAAGGTAAAGGTAAAAAGACACCTGTTGCTACTGATAAAGTTAAAGTGCATTACCACGGTACATTGATCGATGGTACTGTATTTGATAGCAGCGTTGATCGCAACGAGCCTATTACATTTGGTTTGACACAAGTTATCGCAGGTTGGACAGAAGGTCTGCAACTTATGACCGTGGGTAGTAAATACAAATTCTATATTCCACAACAATTAGGCTATGGTAGCCAACAAGCAGGTTCTATTCCTCCTTATTCTACCCTTATATTTGAAGTGGAATTGCTTGGAATCGAAAAATAATTTCTAACGACAAATCAGTCTAAATAATGGGCATCATTGCCAAACAAAGTATTCAAGGAACCATCGTCACCTATCTTGGGGTGGCGGTGGGCTTTGTTACGACCTTCTTTGTATTGACCCGTTTTCTTTCTGCAGAGGAAATTGGGTTAGCACGTGTATTGGTTGATGCTGCTACTCTTTTTATTGGATTAGCCCAGTTGGGTACTTCCTCTTCCATTATTCGTTTTTATCCACATTTCAAGAAAGTTCCAAAAACTTCAGAATCTCAAAGTTTCAAGAGTGATTCTGAACATGGTTTCTTTTTTTGGACGATTCTTATCCCATTGATTGGTTTTGCACTTTTTGCTGCTTTATACAGTGCATGTTATACACCTCTTAGTCAATGGTTTGGAGAAAAATCTCCGCTTTTTGTGGAGTATTACTATATGGTACTCCCGATGGCATTTTTCATGCTTTATCAAACTGTCTTTGAAACCAATGCAAATGTGCGTATGCATATCGTTGTGCCTCGTGCGGTACGCGAACTTATCACACGTATTGGACTACTGGTTGCATACCTACTATATTCTTTTCGTATAGTAGATATAGATGGATTTGTCATTGCATTATGTGCTGTATATGCCTTGGCAATGCTGTGCAATATTATCTATTTATTTTCCTTAGGAGAGGTCTCCTTGCGTCCTGATTGGCAGTTTATTTACAACAATCGTCCACTGGTTAAGCAATACTTGTTCTATACAGGATTTTTGCTTGTTTCGGCTGTCACTTCGGTGCTCGCTCCAACCCTTTCTAGTTTCTTTATTACAGCTGAAATGGGACTTAGTTATACGGGTATTTTTGCCATTGCTACCTATATAGCAGTAATGGTCAGTATCCCATATCGCTCGGTTACGGCAATTGCTGCACCACAATTAGCAATCGCAATCAAGAATAACAACCATAGTGAAATAACCCACCTTATGCAACAAGTCAGCAGTAATTTGCTTCTTATAGGTGGAATGATTTTGTGTGCTATTTGGTTAAATATCGATTTAATATTCCATGTGTTACCTAACGGGGAAACATATGCTGAAGCTCGTTCCGTAGTCCTGATGCTTGGTGTTAGTCAGTTGATAATTGCTACTGGCTCGTTTACTTTAAATACCCTTAACTATTCGCGTTTTTATGCCTTTTCTTTGTTGTTCTCGTTTATTCTTACAGTTTCCTCTATTCTGCTTAACAACGCCCTCATTCCGATACTTGGAATGAACGGTGCAGCAATTAGCAATCTACTCTCTTACGTCATTTATTTTGTACTAATTATAATTACGGTTCGTTTTGCTATTCCGGCACCTACATTGACCCGTCAACACGTAAAGATACTCCTTCTTCTTTTGCTAATACTTAGTGTGAATTCCCTTTGGCTAGAATATCTGCCAATCAATAATATATGGATTAGTAGTATTTCCCGCTCTATACTGCTTTTGGGCGGTGCTTGTGCCATCGTATGGTTCAAGAATCTTTCACCAGAAATTACCCAACAAATCCGCTCCTGGATCACTAAATACTCAACTAAATAATGCGTTATTTTATTAAGTTTTCATATTTAGGAACTGATTTTCATGGTTCGCAACGTCAACCCAATGGTATTACGATACAAGAAACGATGGAGAAGGCTCTCGCTATGATTTTTCGCGAGGAAATTCCACTGACTTTTGCTGGCCGGACGGATGCTGGTGTTCATGCAAAAGAGATGTATGCGCATTTAGATATTGCTGACTACCAATTACCGTTGATTAGTAACCTAGTTTTTCGATTTAACGGAATCTTGCCCGACTCTATTGCAATCCATGACCTTTTACCTGTTACTGACGATGCTCATGCCCGTTTTACAGCGACAAAACGTACATACGAGTACCATATAGTAGATCACAAAAATCCTTTTTTGCACACTCTTGCAACGCGTGTTAAACCGGGACTTGATTTTAATGCAATGAATGAGGCTGCTAAGTTCCTATTAGGTAAACAAGATTTTGCCTCTTTTTGTCGAACAAATACAGATGTAAAAACGACTTTCTGTGATGTTACGCAAGCTGAATGGGTAGTCAGAGAAGGAGGTAATGCCGTTTTTACAATTGCAGCCGATCGCTTCTTGCGTAACATGGTGCGTGCGGTAGTTGGAACTCTTTTTGAAGTTGGACGTGGTAAATTGGCACCTGAGCAATTTGCTCAGGTGATTACGCAACATAGTCGTTCTGCGGCTGGTGATTCAGCACCAGCTCAAGGGCTCTATCTTACGCAGATTCAATATCCCGAAGAGATATTTATCAACAATGAAAAGGAATAAGTTTATAAGGAATTTAATAAAAAAGGAGGAATTGATTATTCCTCCTCTTTTTTATACCAACTAGCATACATTGCATAATTGTGTGCTATTTTACGATTTATTTCGTTAGTTTGTTCAGGATCTGCTTTCTTTAAAAATTTAGCGGGTACACCTCCCCATACTTCGTATGGGCCAATTTGTGTATTTTTTAGTACCAACGATCCTGCTGCTACAATTGCTCCTTCGCCTACAACAACGCCATCAAGTAGGGTAGACCCCATACCAATAAGTGCATAATCATGTACGTCGGCACCATGGATGGTTACATTATGCCCTACAGATACATAATCGCCTATGGTAATAGTTGATTTTTCGTACAGAGTGTGGAGTACTGATCCATCTTGGATGTTTACATGATTTCCAATCTTAATCCAGTTGACATCGCCACGTAGTACGGCATTGAACCAAATAGAGCAACCATCGCCGATGACAGTGTCACCCACGATAGTTGCATTCTCTGCTAAGAAGCAGTCTTTGCCTATTTGCGGAGTGAATCCGCGTACAGGAACAATTAGAGCCATAATTAGCGTGCAGCAATGATTGCACAGAAGTCAGCAGCTTTCAAACTTGCGCCACCAATCAAACCACCATCTACGTCTGGGTTAGCGAAAAGCTCAGCAGCATTCTTAGCATTGCAACTACCACCATAAAGGATAGTGCAATCCTCAGCCACTTGTTCGCCATATTTTTCAGCTACGAGGCTACGGATGTATGCGTGGATCTCTTGTGCCTGCTCTGGAGTTGCTGTCAAACCTGTACCAATAGCCCACACAGGTTCGTATGCCAATACGATTTTGCCAAAGTCCTCAGCGCTAAGATGGAATACAGAACCCTCTAGTTGAGCTTTTACAACTTCGTTTTGTTGGCCTGCTTCACGCTCCTCTTTTACCTCACCAATGCAGAAGATAGGTTTGAGGTTATTCGCGAGTGCTAGTTCCACTTTATCTTTGAGAATCTCGTATGTTTCGCCGTAGTATGCGCGACGCTCAGAGTGGCCTAGGATGCAGTACTCAGCGCCAGTTGATGCTACCATAGCAGCACTAACCTCTCCAGTGTATGCGCCTTGTGCCTTGTCTGCACAGTTCTCAGCTGCTACAGCAATTGGGCTGTCCTTCAAAAGCTCAGCTACAGTAGCCAAGTGGATGAATGGAGTGCCAATGACTACAGCGCATGATGGGTTCACAACTTGATTCTTTAATTCAGTAGCCAATGCTACACCTTCTTGCAGGTTCATGTTCATTTTCCAGTTACCTGCAACCATTTTTGTTCGCATAATTTTAATTATAATTTAAAAAGTTAATAATGTTTTTAATATCTCAATATTATTATATATTTCTTAAATTGTACTTATCTATGATTGTACCATTTTGTATGACAATTACTCCTGGATTAGCACGAACAATTGTCTTGAGAGTTACAGGATCACACGTACAGATAGCTTCGCTTAAAATAGGATGATCGCAGCTGAAAATGTTAATTTCAGCAGAACTAGAACCTGTAAGAATATAGCATTGCTCTCCATTTGCTGAACAAGTCTCGTAAAGACTCTCTACCTTGCTCATCTGTTGCTTATCCCTTGCTGTTAAATCATACATAATTACTAGCGTTATAGGGGCCTCGCTTTCTAGAATATCCCATGTAATATCTTCATAATAAGTATTCATAATCTCGAAGTCATGGATAGGTGGCTCATACCCCTTTTTTATTAGTTTTGACTCCTGACGCACAAAAGTCCATGTACTATCTCCTTTGGGATAATTATCAAGTGTAAAGAGTTCTTCTACTCCATTTTTGGAATAGACAAAAGATATATTATACTGATCTGGTTCCGCATCTTCTGGATATTCCATCAGTGTAGGAATATGATTACCTATTTTATAAGGTCGAAAATCTTTGATAGGCAGATGATTAGTTGTCCATGCCATAAATGAGACCGCACCAACTATGGTTATTAGTGCGATTACTATTTCCATCCAATAACACCACAATGAGTGTACCGATTTACGTAGTACTATCAATATAATAGCAAGAGTTATTAGAATCACGTTCTTTTCAAAGGTCTGCCAATTGGTCAGGACTATCGCATCCCCAAAGCATCCGCAATCACTCACAGGATTTTTTAACGCGATATACAGCGTGAGTGAGGTCATGACGCAGTAGAAGAGAAATGCAATCCAGGAAGTCCATCGCGTGCGTACGTTTAGTAGCATGCATACACCCAACAGCAATTCTAGGATAATCAATCCCCATGCTGACACTTCTGCCAGTGGTAGTATGTCTGCAAAGAAGCCTCCGAATGCTTTCAAATAATCTTCTATCTTGTACACTGTACCCAGTGGGTCAATGGCTTTGACTGCACCAGAGAATAGAAATACTACTCCCAAGAGTGTACGACTGATACTGGCGATGATAGCTTTAGTTCGTTTCATTTTCCATTAATTTAATGAGATAGAAGATAGCATAGTTGAGCATATCAAAATAATTGCCATCTACACCCTCGGAAATAAGTGTTTGATTGTCGTTAGCTGCAATCTGCTTGTTACGATTGATTTTTGTAAGGATAATGTCCGTAAGACTAGATGCAAACATATCGCGCCAAGCCTCTCCGTAATCGTGATTCTTCTTTAACATTAGTGCCTTGGCTTCTGCCATATAATGGTCGTATAGTTCAATAGCGCGATCTGCGCCCATATCCACAGAATCGGCGTATCCTAGGTGCAACTGAATAAGTCCAATGATGCTATAGTTAACAATAGCCATCATTTCGCCTTCAATGCTTTCACCTACCATATTGATGCCTGTCTGCTCGATTTCGCGTACACGTTTGGCTTTGATGAATAGCTGGTCGTTCACAGTCTGCGGACGCATGATACGCCAACTTGGACCATAATCTTTCATTTTTAATTCATAGATGCGGCGGCATTTACTTGCCACTACATCAAACTGCTGTGTAGTCTTCATATCGATTATTCTATTTTTATCTTTTTGATGCCATTATTTGTTTGCAATAGATACAAACCTGCATGATGAACGTTGAAGGTTGCTGTACGTGTATGCTTTTTTTGATCCAACAGTCGGCCTACGAGGTCGTAGAGTTTCATGTCTTGCTCGTAGGTTGCTTGTACAATGATACTGCGGTTCTGGATATCTACGGTGAAATTGTCTAACACATTTTTAATGCCTACGGTATTTGGTTTAAATATAGGCTCTACAAGGTAATCTTGAATCATAAACAAAGTTAATACTGAGTCTATTTCTGCTTTCCCATTTACTAACCATTGATCAAAGATGTAGTCTTCGTCAGCAATAGGAGTAAGTTCTATGGTGGTGTTCTCTGGGTAAATGTGTTCGCCAACCTCGATACTTGCTTTGCCAAATTGACCTTTGATGATAGTCAGTTTGTATGTAGGAATAGCAGTGGCTACAGGATATACATTGTGGTCCTCTGACATAATAATGGTTAGTTGCTCCTCTGTGTGTTCCGTATCATCAAGCATCCAATGTGAGAATATATATCCTTCTTGTACTATTGGATTGAGCACTACCTGCTCATTCTCTTGGTAGGTATAAGTGCCGGATTCGATATCTGCTGTACAACCTTCTCCATCGTAGATGGTTAATGTGTAAGTAGGGATACGCTTGAAGATAGCAGCTAGGTAGTAATCTTGATCCATGGTCAGTGTACGTTTGGCTTCTGTATTACCATCGTCCCAATGCATGAAAATATATCCTTCTTTAGGTGTAGCCACGATATCCACCTTCTCTCCAGCTGCATAATTGCCATTCACGTCCTCGTTCACGGTACCGCCGCTCTCGGTGTAGATATACAATGAGTAGGTGCGCACCAATGTAACCTTCTTGCTGACAGCTTCTCCTAGTGATGCGTGCGAAGAGGAATTGTCTAATGGCTCTACAGAAATGGTGTAGGTGTCGGCTTTAGGGGCTTTATAAACATATTTCTTGTTGTCGCCAGTGATATTTAATTGCTCGTTGACAAGTTGATTTCCTAGGTTGTTGGTGACAATGATTTCAAACCATTCTGCGGTGCTCTCCCATCTTGCGGTTGCAGTCAGGTTAGAACCTGTAACCTTCATATTGGTGATATCGCTAGAGGTAGGTAACTTGTTGAATATAGCGGATACTACGTAGTCTTGATCCATTGTGATGGAGCGTTGTGCAGAGGTTATGCCATCGTTCCATTTCGCAAATGTATAACCATCATATGCAACTGCTGTTAAACTAACTACACTGCCTTCTTCGTAGCACTCATCGGCTTCAGGACTGATGATTACATGACCGCCTGTAGATTCTGCAATTTGTAGTATGTAGCAAGGCTTATCCTCCTCTTCTATCTCAAAATGGGCTGTGAATGTCATATGAGCATTCATGGTGATAGTACGATCGGCTTGGGTATTTCCATCATTCCATCTTACAAATCGATAACCCATATTAGCGCGTGCGTGTATTTCTACAGAAGTACCTGGCTCATAGCAGTCATAGGATGGAGCAGGGTATGCATATCCACCTTCACCAGTATTTGGTGTTGTAGGATAGAGTGTCAGTATATAGCACTCACTTCCTCCGGTGTTGCCTCCTCCTTCATTATCACCTCCAGTGTTGTCTTCACCCTCGTTGTCATCTCCGGTGTTGTCTCCACCTTCGTTATCACCCCCGGTGTTATCTCCACCCTCATTATCACCTCCGTTGTTGCCTCCTCCTTCGTTATCACCTCCAGTGTTATCTTCACCTTCGTTGTCACCTCCAGTGTTGTCTTCACCCTCGTTATCATCTCCGTTGTTGCCTCCTCCTTCATTATCATCTCCATTATCGTCTCCACCTTCGTTATCACCTGGCACTTCATCTTGGACGAAAATAGCATGCAACGTTATATCGCTATCCATGGTGACGATGTAGATTGAATTAGTATTTCCATCGTTCCAATGCGAGAAGTGGTAACCTTCGTTGGCAATTGCAGTGACAGTGACTGGAGTTCCAGCAGGGTAGGAATTGAGTGCAGGATTGGTAGTAACGCTACCACCTTCAGTGCTACTGATGCTCAGCGTGTAGTAGTCGCGAGCTTGCTTGATACATTGATATACATATCCCTTGATCTCTGGAGTTGTACCAAGGTAATTCTGCAATCTTCCACACACCACTACTGTATCGCCCACTGCAAGTTCATTGCCTGTAGTGAAATCTGTATTGTTAAGCCAACGGGTGTTGTAGCAGTAGAATTGATTGGAGGTAGTGCCATCTTCTGATATATAGAAGCGTACTTGGTTGTATAGACTCACGTTGTAACTAGTGATTTCAGAAACTACGCCCTTCACCAGATAATTGGCCGTTGTCATATCGTAGTGAGGCAGAGCTACTGTTGTTGCAGCAGCCTCTGTTGCAGTAAGCGCTGTGACGTTATAACCTGTGATATCTTCGTTAGCATAAAGCGAAAGTGCATTAGCTGCGATGGTACACTCATTGGTGTAAGTATTACCATTGACATCAATGACATCAAAACTGATGACGAAGTTGCCCAATGCATCACGAATAACGGTCACCACACCCGATGACAGGCTATTGATATTGCCATTGTGTGTTAGTTTTGAGTAGTTGGTGTAGCAATAGCCAGGTTGATTGCTATGGCTTACGATATAAGTACCCAAAATAGAGTTTGTGTAATCTGAATACAAGTCAAACACCATTTCTGTGTTTTCGCTATTAGAGTAGAGGTGCAATTCCTTGTTGTTTTCTGCGTATCCTCTTACGTAACCATGGGTGAATTGCAAATCAAGTTCAGTGGATGATTCTACCTTTTTTTTGCTAATGTGGTATACATAACCCTTAATCTCTGGAGTTGTTCCAAGGTAATTCTGCAGGTGTCCACATACCACTACGGTGTCGCCCAATGCAATCTCATTGCCTGTAGTGAAGTCTGTATCGTTCACCCAACGGGTGTTGTAGCAGTAGAATTGATTGGTCGTGCTTCCGTCGTCTGAGATATCAAAGCGCGCACAGTGGTTGACTACCATATCGCTATTGCTGCTTCGCATATTCGACACGATACCCTTGACGAAATATGGGAGGTATGTTGAGTCTATCTGTGTGAGATTTTGCGTCAGGGTCAATGCCTCAGAGGCATTTAGTGCTGTCACGTGGTCATCTGCCACATTGCTACCCTCGATATGATCCAGTGTGCATGTGTTGGTATAGCTGTTACCACTCGCATCTTGCAAATCGAAGTATACCACAAACCGGCCATCCGCATTACGAAGAATAGTGGCTACTCCTGATTCTATGATGGTATTGATTCCATGATAACTGATAGATGTACCTGGTCCCCACATATTACCTGCAACTATATTGCTAGCATTATTTTCGATGATATACGTACCTACCACAGAGTTTTCGTGCTCTGGCATAGGATAGAGACGCAATTTAGTGTCATGTTCGGTGGAGTAGAAGTCTATCGGACGTTGGTATGCATTGTTATAGGAGCCATTATTCCATTGAGTACCATAGGTGAAATTCAAGTCATATGCCCAATCTCCGTATGAAATCTCAATGTATTGCTCCTGAAGACTGGAGTACTGTGTAGTGTCTGCATTATATGATTGGATCGAGAATATGTATCTGCCTACATCAGATAGTGTATCGCAATAAGTGTTGGTTGAAATGTATTTTTGTACCAATTCATTCTCCTCATAGTCATAGAGCCAAATACGGAAGATTGGCGCCTCACTCTCCCATGTGATTTGTACAATCGTATCTTCTGTGATAGTGTGTGTTAGGCGAGATATATCAATATCCACACATCCTACCATAGTAAAGCGTAGTTCAGTTGCTTCACCTGCATAATCGCCTTCTTGGTTAGAATACATAGGACGTACCACCCAGCGGTACTCACCATCTGGCAGAGCATTATTGTTGCTAATTCCATTTTTGCTAGATACAATACCTTTAACTTGCAACTCATCATTATTATCGTAGATCTGCACCTCAAAGTATGGTGCCTCGCTCTCCCATGAGCCATAGGCTTTACCGCAGTTGGTGGTTACGGTTATGTTCGTAACAGGATAAGTGGGCTTCTCGACCTTTAGCTCATAGCGCGCATAGCCATTATTATTGGTGTAAACATACATATACGCAGTGTTTCCAACTACCTCTACAGAAGGAACTGCGGTACGGCAACCATTGGTATTCATGCCCATACCATTCTTAGGGAAGTACCAAAGTGGTTCAAGACTAGAGAATGAACGCTTCTCATCCGCAAACTTATAAAGTGCGAAAGAAGAAGGAGGAGTGCCTTGAGTATTGGTTGCAGCCATAAGAAGGAAGTACTCATCACCTACCTGGAACTCGCAAAGACCATTGTGACCAGTTCTTAGATTGCATGTATCGCCTTCTGCGTTACCAATTTGTGTGCCATAAGGGCAGTGGATGAAGTCATCTAGCAACTTACCCTTCTCATTGAAGCGCATAGGTAATGTATTGAAACCATCTACGTAGAATACAGAACCCGTCTCATCTTGTGGGAAGATTTGAGCAGCAGTACCAAAACCAGCAGCCTCAAGATAGAGAGACTTATCCATAGCAGGATCAAGTTGGATAGAGATTTCCTCTGCCTTGCCTGCAACGCCACCATTGATACCCCAACGATATACGTTCCAAGTACCTTGGTTCTCAGCAGCCATGATCACACCATCCTCCAATACGTTACCAGCTGCACCGAACGCATCAATACGACCTGAAGCGAATGATGTCTCGAAGTATGGGTTAGCACCCATTTGCTCCTTAACGATCTCAGTAGCTTCACCTGTTTCGAGATCAACCAAATAGATGAAGAAAGTTTGGGTCAAGCCACCCATCGTGCAACCAATCAAGCAGTTGCCTGCATCGTCAAACTTGATATCATTATAGGGTAAAGTACAACCACTTCCCCACGTACCATCTTCTTTTTGTGTTCGGAAGAGGGTGTCTGTACCTTGAAGTATGATAGGATCTAGCATCTCTCCCGTCAAACCATCAACTACCGTGATAGATTGAGTCTCGCGGTTGATGAAATACATCTTACCATCCTTCACAGCCATGCCGCGGACATAGTCGGTAGGACCTGGCTTGTTAGCAGCGAAGTTGTCCTCATTGTTAGAGATAACCCAAGTGTTGGTCAGTTTGTATTTACCCTCATGACGCTCTGGATAAACATACGTATCTTTCTTACCATTTACTGCTAACTCAAAACCTGCGATATCACCCTCAAAATGGAAGGTACCGTTGTATTGAGATGCTACTGCTGTTAAATTCACTTTTCTACCTACTGGGAATACCGTCTGATCAGGAGTCATATAATGGCATTTTACAGAAGCGCCAGCACCATCTATAAGGTATACGTTGCCGTATTCATCATATTTTTCAATGCGTACGCCCAATATCTTTACGCGTTGCCCGAAATATTTCAATCCAGTAGCATCACCTACCAATATAGCCAAGTCTGTAACGACAGGATTGTATAATTCGCCATCCTCAGTAGACTCAATAACCGCATTCGACAATCGTGGCGAACCGTAGTAAGAACTGCGTGTGCCCTTAGCTACAATCTTTTGTCCAACCTCTGGCTGAAGATCGGTGCCGTAAAGCAGAAAACCACCCGTATAATCTTGAATAAACACATGGCCATCGCGCACCCAGTTTACCACACCAGCTACTTTGGTTTCAGTGCCCTCAACCATAGCCATAACCTCTGCGATAGTAGGAACATACTCTACCCATTTTGCATAGAGTGTACCAGTTGTCTCTGCATTAACGGTAGTAACCTTGTCACCAGAGAAATCAGCAGCCGCATACCATCCGTCAAAAGTAGCACCCTCTTTGTAAGGAGCATTAAGCACGAACTCTGCTTCAGGCGCTGTAGGGTTAGCGTATGCGTGTTTCCATGTTCGTTGAAAAGCCTCTATTGTACCTGCAAATGTGAAATCCGCAGATCGTGGCCATGAGGTGCGTTGAGTCTCCAAAAAGAATGCTGCCAACGCATATCCCCAAGCAGTATAATATTCTTCTGTCAGAATGCTAGCGGTTTCATCTGCATCTTGAACCATCTTCACATACTCCTCCAACCAGTCCCACTTTGTACTCTCAAGAATAACTTGTACTTTTTCGTTTGGAAAATCCATGCGGATTGTAGAAAATGGGTCAGAAGTTGCTTTCACATACTCAAGCGTTTTGAGTTGAGAAGATGAAACACCAGCATCGGTCATACATGCAGTAAACATGTCGCCCTTGTTCAACCAATTGTCATCATTGGTCACACCACCGTTTAACTCATAAGTAATAGCGGCAAAAGAACTGATTGCAGCAATAATGGCTGTACAGAAAAGGAAAAGTCTTCTCATAATGTTGTCGTGTTAATTGTTCTTACATAATATTATTTCACGCGCGCGCCCACGATGTTGTATCTATTTTCTTGGTAAATGATAAATAATTGCCCATCTTGCAATATTTTTTGACTAGCCTTGTTAGATGGTGTGCTGATATTACCTACGCCCACATCGTTCTTGTGATTAGGGTGATAATATACATGTCCGATAATTTCAGGAGTTGTTCCTTGATAATTTTTTAGTTGACCACACATGATGATGCTATCTCCTTTTGAGATTTCAGTACCAGTTGTAAAATCGCTATTTTTTAGCCACTTACTATTATAGCAATAGATGGATTGGGTAGCAGTACTTTCGTCTGACAAATCAAAACGAGCTGTTTTATAGTACGCTATTTCTTCGGGTGTATTACGCATTGTTGTGATGATACCACCTATATAATATGATATGTCAGTATTATTAGTATGACGCAATGCTTGGGTGGCGTTCAATGCTTGATTTACAGATATAGAGCTGACTAGATCGTATGTTACAGAATTATGATAGTAGTAGATGTCTTTCTCGCGGTCGTATTCAAACCACTCTGGAGTAGCAGTAAATGTACTGCTATCTTCGATACTATCACCTATGTTGATATAATATTGCACTTGTAATGAATTTTCTTCATTCTGTGTGATAGTAAGATGAATATCTGTCAACGAGAATGAGTAATAACCATCGTAATACCCAACTGCATATAGATTACTTTTCGGATTAATAGTTCCTACTACTCCTGAATTGTTTGGGTCGAGTATATACGAACCTATGGCTGATGTACTATCGCCACTATTGATGATAAAACGAAGTAGAACTTCGTCCGTAGATTCATAATCGCTCCAAAAGAAAGAGGAATATAAATCTACTTGCCAAGATGTTGTTCCAATGATGTTGGATATGTCTATGTTGGTTAGTGGGCGCACTTCGTCAGGCAACTCGCCTTCGACCTCGGGAATATCCCCAAAACTCATTGTTTCACCAGAGATGGTCATAGGAATACGTATCGCTCCTAATTCCTTAACTAGAATCGGTTTTAGGGCATCGTTGGTGGAGTCTCGGTACATGATTTCCAATTCATATTGTCCATCAGTTAACTCTGTGGATAGCTGTCCCGATATTTTATATGCTGTAGTGTAGTAGTAAAATGGATCTAGCCCAAAAGTGTTTTTCGTATCTATGGACGCAACCAATTCGTTACTAGTGTTGTAGATATAATATCCTAATGTACCAGCAGCACGTGATAATCCATGATTCTTGAAAGATTCTAGTTCTATAGAAATTGCGTGGTTTGTGGTAGTGGTCATAGGAGTAGTGTTGCGAATTTTGTCAACTACTATCAGTGAACTTGTTGTACCGCCTTGGTTGGGGCGAATATTAGTATACACCGTTACATCCTCGGTAAATGCAAGATTCCCTGTACTGCCACCTGCACCTTGTCTATCTGGTTCAAGGGCAGATATAGCAAAATAACCATTAGATAAGCCATACCATCCCCAGTTAATGTGGATATATCCATCTTCTTGCATACCGTCACAAACAAAAGCGTGTCCTTCTTGATTCTTGGTGCTTCCGCTGATATATACTGGTAAACCTGCTTGCAGATCAGTCGCAATAGAGCGTAGTAGTATTTGTTCCTGCATATAATCCTTTGGATTACTTACAATATTAGCATCATATCCAAAATATGTTACAATATTTGTTAGTGCATTATGTGTATAGGCTCCACTCCCATCTACCCCATATTCCATGCTGGATGCGACACCAATGTGGTATGTAAGTGTGGCTACAGCATTAGCTTGTTCTTCTGTATAGCCATTTTCTGGATAAGTGGGTAGCATGTTAGCCCAATCGTATGTGGTTGCGGCAAAATCTGCTGATAAGGTCATACCGCTTTCGGTCGTATAACTAAAGCTACCGATACCGTTTGTGGGATATTGATGCTTATACATGATTTGACTTAGTGCAGTAGCCACACAACCAGCCAAAGTGTGTTCCTCACCGATCATTGGGCATAGTAGGTTGAATGGCTCGTGTTGGCCCCATGCTACTTCCCCTAATAGTGGCTCAATAATAGGATATAGTTCTTCACTCTCTTGTCTCTTTGCTTTTTCTCCTATTCGTCGTATTGTTCCATTGCTTTTTTGCCCTATCGTCTTATGGCTTATTTTATCCATTTCATCGGCATACATCTGTAGCCAGAATTGCATGCCTCGGGGGATATTATTTGCATCAAAACTACCTTTGTCAGTATATCCTAGTACGGTACGACTATTATCATTGGCTGATATGAGCACAAAGCCTCCATCTGTTGTGCTATTGAATACATACACAGCATCCTCGTTATTGGTAGTATGCTGGGTATATGCCAATTTTACAGTGGACTTTGCTGATGTTCTTTGGGCTTGCTGTATGCGTTGTGCAATACCTGCTTCTGTATTGCGCTGACTCATAAAACTGCTAGCGATGTTTGCAGCTTCTTGAGGAGTGCGAGCTATAAGCGTAGAACTAGCAACCCATAGTAGGACAATGATTAGTGTACTGTACTTTTTCATTTTGTTGATTTATCGATTGAGATATTTATGATTGTTTTGAAGAATGATACCACGGTAGGTGGCATCTACTTGACGACCGAGCACATCGTACATTGGTGCGTTTACATCTAGGATAGGACGCACATTCTCTACATCAGTTGGGTTTTCTGCCCAGATGGCATATACGGTGCCGCTATAGCCTGCAGGCAGAATGGTCAGTGCGTATCCCCAACCGTTGGCGTTATCATACCATCCAATGAAGGTGTAGCCATTGCGCGTAGGGATAGGCAGGGTGTAGTCACTAGTGATGGTCGTTGGCAATGAGCTAGCTGTACCTCCGTGTGCTGCTTGATAGCTTGATCCCCATTCTGATGGTTTACCCAACTGTGAGAAGTCTGCTGTAGCAGGGTAATTTGTGGTGTATTGAGTTTGGAGGAAGAATGCCGCTGTCGAATAGCGCCACTCTACTGCTTGTGATGCGATGTCATCAGTCAGTTCTGGTACCACACGCGTACCGCACGTATTACCCACTTGTGCCTGTTGAACGTCCTTGATATAGGTCTTTAGCCATTGCCATTCGCTCTTAGCATATATTTCTGTCACTTGTGAGGTGAATGTACCGCATATTTTCTGGCATGGAGTAGTGGCAGTTGTAGCTGCTATCTCTGCCAATGTACCGAGAGCGGTTATTCCCGCATCGGTCTTAAACTTGCTCCACAGTTCTTCTTGTGAAGGCACAGCTACGGTGCCCGTTACCTTACCGCCGTTGAGTACCCATTGAACGGTACCTGCTGCAGGTGGTGTGGTTGGTTCGTCTGGAGTAGGGTTATCTGGAGTAGGATCTTCTGGGGTTGGATCCTCTGGGGTTGGAGGAGTTAAAGGAGTATCGCTCCAAATGGCATATACCTTGCCTGTGTATCCTGCAGGCAGCGTTGTTAGTTTATTGCCCGTAGCATTTGGATTGTCATACCATCCGATGAAGGTGGCTCCTGCTTTGGTTGGAGTTGGGATGGTGTAGGTAGTCGATACGTAATCTGGCAACTGTGCAGATACTGTTCCATGAGCAGCTTGATAACTTGCCCCCCAAGCAGATGGTTTACCTGCAGTGGCGAAGTTTGCAGAGGCGTTAGGATAACCCACGTATTGACTTTGTTTAAAGAAAGCTGCTACAGCATATCGCCAGTTAATCTCTGCAGAAGATATATTGTCTGGCAATTCCGCTACGGTGCGCGTTGTGCCATTGCTATCCGTATAGCTTGCGCCCTTTTGTGCCGCGTGTGTGGCTTTGATGTAGGTCTTGAGCCATGCCCATCCGGTCTTTCCGAAGACGGTGTTGAGGTTGCTAGCATTCAGCTTAGCAGATATCTCGTTGACGGTGCTGATGGCTGACAACTCGCCCAGTACGCCGTCTAGTCCAGCTGCGGTCTTAAAACTTGCCCACAAGGCTTCTTGCGTAGGCACCGCTGCCGCTTGTGTCACTTGTCCGCCATTGAGCACCCATGTGATGCTAGATGCATACTCTCGAGCTGCATGTAGCACGCCATAGCGGTCGTATGTGCGAACTGCTACGCTGTGGGTGTTGAGGTTCACGCCGCTGATGTCTAGACTATTGCCGTAGATCATTTGGCGGATATAGCTGCGGTTGGCGATGGCGGTCTCCATGCTTACGCTCTGTGGATAGACATACACCACGAAGCGCGTCGCCGATGCGTGTTGCCAACTGAGTGTAGTGCCTTGGATTGATAGCCCGTGAGGCGCTGCCAGAGTGGTCTTGGATTTCCATGCCATAGGAGGCACAAGGGCTTTCTGCGTATAGTATGCGCTGGAGATGGAGCTAGCCATCTTCAGGAAGTCGCCATTGCTAAAGTAGGACGAACCGGTATAGCCCGAGGAGAGGTTCTGGCGATTGACTTCCACCTGGTTCTTGATCTCCGATACACCTACACCAAAACCTTCGTAGGTATTACCATTGTCGTCTTTGTTGTACACCTTGTATGCGGCATGCGATGGGAAGAGGTGCACGCGTTGTCCGTTTGGCAAGAGATCTGAGAAATGCTCACACACATAGTCCCACCATTGACACAGTTGTGTATAGTTGGCTTTGGTGACGGTGGTTGCCCAGTAGATTTGTGGATTGACATAGTCCACCCATCCTTGCTTGATCCACTCCACGGTGTTGCAGTATAGCTCTTTGTATGGGTCCATAGCGCCGTTCACGGCAGAAGGGCGAGTGATGCCATAGGCCGTGTATGGGGTGTATTGGCTGGTCCATACGCCACCGGTACCCATACCCATACGTACCCATGGTTTTACTTTTTGTATCTCTTGGTAGAGGGTTTTGATCACTTGGTCCACGTTGCTGCGGCGCCAGTCATCTAGCTTATAGCCATCGCCGTTCGCGTCGGTGACGTTGCTGGAGTTGAAGTAGGATGCTTGCGATGTAGCATCTTGGCTGGTAGTGCCGCCGTAGGCATAGAAATAGTCGTCCATCACGATACCGTCGATGTCGTATTTGTTGACGATCTCCATCATCACGTTGATGATATACTGGCGTGCCGCTGGATAACCAGGGTCGATTATTTGTCCAGAGAAAGTGCCGTTGTTATATGGAATCACCCAACTCCATTGTAGTTTTTGCTTGCCACTAGGTGCTTTGTATAGCGAGTTCACTTGGCTAGATGTCACGCGATTGCTGCTGGTGGTAGAGATGCGGAAAGGGTTTACCCATACGTGTAGCTCTAGTCCGCGCTTGTGTGCCTCTTGAATGGCGAAGGCCAGTGGGTCGTAGCCTGGTGATGTGCCTAGCGAACCAGCCAATTCGGCTGCCCATGGCTCGTAGCTTGATTGATAGAAGGCATCTGAGCGACCGCGTACTTGAAAGAGTACTGCGTTCATGTTGCTGGCCACCAACTTATCAAAGATGTCGGTCAACTCTTTCTGTTGCTGCTCGCGTTTAGCAGATGTGGTGGCTCTAGTCTTTGGCCAGTCGATGTTGGATACGGTGGTCAACCAGGTAGAGCGAAACTCATATTCAGGCTCCGCTGCGAAGGTAGTGAGTGCCACGATCAGTACTGTGGCTAGAAGTAGGATTTTTTTCATGTTATTATATTGTTTTTTATTTTCTGGTTTGTGATAATTTTCTTCATTGCCTTGCATGTTGCCATGCGAAATGCATGAAAAGAAAAATATTAATATTTTTTATCTCATTTTTTTGTTTAACTCCGAGTATTACCAAAAAGTGTACAAAGGTACAACAAAAAATGCACATATGCAAGAAAAGCGAGAAAAATTATAAGAAAATAATAGATTATTATCTATTTGTATCAATTTTATTGCACTATAGGAGCTCGCTCATAATAGTGTGATGAAAGTAGATGCAAGAAGGCAAAGCCTATTTTCTTATAATTTTTCGAGTGAACTGGGATATGTTCAGCATTTTGCGAACGTAGCTACGAGGAAATTGGTGTAGAAATATGCTACACCAAGGCAGATGTTCGAAGTACAACAAAAAAATGCACTCCTCGAAGGTACAGCTGGTCGCTTTATGCGAGGACGCAGTCCGCATACCCAACACTACACCATACTACCCAACACTACACCATAATCTAATTTTCTATAATTTTTGTTTTAATAATCGGCTAGTTTTACGGGATACTAGTTAAAATATATTAATAAAACCGCTCTGTTTTTCACCTTCCATTTGTGTACCTTTGCGCTACCTTTGGTGTGGGGTTAAGCAAGGCCTATAATATCACATTTTTAACATTTATTAATTACTAGTGTTGCGACAATGTTATGAGATTATTTGATTTAGTTTAATTCACCGTTCCAATAAAATTTTAGGTCAGTTTATGGTAGTGAAAAGGATAATTTTCTATAATTTTTGTTTTTAATAAATATTCCTGTGTTTTTAGTGGACAATGGTGGTAATTTTTGTTTTGTTTCTTTTATCGCAACAGTACTATTTAATACATGTCGTTAGTGCTATTCCGAAGTCCCATGATCGCTCACTAGACTGTCTTATAAATTGCCTCTTTGTCCAAGGTCAAATCGTAAAGAAAGAAAGGCGGCTTAAAGAAAGAAAGTTTTCAACTTGAGAAAACTTTCGTTACACTCAATTTTTCTTTCGTATAGAAAAGAAAAATTATTTATAAAAAGAAAAGATTCCCTAACGGTCCTATTTTCTTTTTAGTTTTTAGACTACCCGCACCTGTCATAGTGCGGGTGTTTATGCCCTCCTTTGATGAGGAGGGCAGGCAGTTGATAGTTATACCAAAGCAACTTCTATTTTGCTTATCCTTCTAGGTAGATGTTGTTCTTCTCAATCCAGTAGCAATTCGCTCTCTCCTAAATTAGTTAACAAATTTTCGGAAAAGGTTGATATTTTGCTGTTTTTTTTGTTTTATAATTTGCATATTCCAAATATTTTTCGTACCTTTGCCGCGTAATTTACTATTAGTAACTATTAAAAAATCAGATATCTCATGAAGAAGATTTTACTTATAATTATTCTGGCCTTTTTTGCTGCGAATACGACAATTCTTTACGCGGCTTCCTGGGGTACAACTACCCAACTTAATCCGTTTGCCTATAACCTGCAAACGAGCTGGAACGAGGAAACGCAGCAACTAACAGTATCATTCACACTAAATGCTCCTGCTGTTACTAGTACAACATACAATAATGATTTGGGGATACAGTTGTACGCTGTCGATAATGAGGGTAACTCGTATGTCTTATACGAAGTACCCGCTGCAGATTGCCAGTCGGCTGGTGTAAAGACATATACTATTGATCTGTCTGATGGTATAGGAGAGGGGAATTCTTGCGTGCAACTTCCTAGAAATAAAGAATTAACATGGAAAGCAGTGGTGCACGGTGATAATAAAACTTTAACCGCCCCAAAACAGTTATTGATAACAAAAGATGGTGTACAAACTGGTCAAATTAAAAACTGGCGTTTTGCTACCTCTGTTGCGGTTAATAATGACCCTAACTCTTCAGACTTTGGTTCTATCTATGTAGCTGGAAATGCTTATTACACCGGTGAGACTAAAATTGAATATCGAGGATTGACAAAATACGATCCGCGGTTTAATAATCAAGGTTGGTATGGTATTTATGATGGAAACAATAACAAGCCTCACCGAGTGCGCGTTTCGGATGATGGGCGAATATTTGTTTCCTCTTATGGTAGTAGCACATCTTCTGCTACTGTATGGGAAGTGTCATCTAATCTGAATACATGGACAACGCGCATCTCTGATGGAAGTACAAACCATGGTTTGGATGTCAAAGGTAGCGGAAACAATTTAAAGTTGCTTCTATACTCTCATAATGGCTCTAACTATATCTGCAACGAATACACGTGGAATGGGTCGTCTTTTTCAACAGGCGCTCCAGTTAGTGCGATAAACAAAAGCACATCATTCGCTGTTGCTGGCGCCTCGCGTCCTCATATAAACATTAGATACGACAACCATTACAATGGCTATTGGTTTGCAGGTAGTCGTGCTAATTCCGATGATCGTCAATTGGCTCATATTGTAGAAGGAGGAGCTAGTTGCGATGTGTACTATACGAGTATTAATCACTATGCAGGAGCAGGTGTATTATCGTATGGAAATATGCTAGTAAAAGGGCATAACAATGGTCATGACACTGACAATCCAACAAAATTAGTTTTTTATACAGTATCAAAAGATGCTAATAACAAAGTAAAATTAACTGTGGCATATAGTGAAGCAAAATATGTACATAGCACATGCAAAGGACGTTGTGTGAATGATTTTGCGATAGATCATGCAAACAATCTGTATGTGGTTAGTACACAAAATTCAGTATTATCAGATGGAGATCATTCTATAAAATCGGAAACGGGCCAACTGATGGCTTTCGCTCTCCCATATAGCGGAAATACTACCACGCCAGCGCCTAATACCGCAGCGCACAAATTTACCCTAAGATGCGATGAAAATCAAAGCTATAGCGTAAATCTTGTAGCTAATGATGCATCTATGGGAACGGCAACTATTATTGCTGGAACTGGCTTAAACGATGGTTACAAGGCATGCTCCGATGTAACTATTAAAGCTCAATCTAACGGAGGCTATCGTTTTGTAAACTGGACTAAAAATGAAGTAGAAGTATCCAAAGATAGTACTTACACATTTACAGTTATTGACGATGTTACTATCCAAGCCAACTTTGCGGTCAATGTGTTTGATATTGAATGGTATAACCTATTCCAAAACCATCAAGACATAACAGATTACATCACGAATCCTAATAGCAGCATGGATGGGGCTGTAAACTCGAGACTGTATAGATTGTTTCAAGTTCAATTTAACGAATATTTTGGACTATCTATAACCTCTAACAAGTTTATAACAGAAACTGAAACAGGAAAGTCGGTCTTCCATGTCCTTGCTTTTTTAGATAATCAAAAAACAAACACTACCACCTTCATGACTAATAGTAACTCTCCATTTTACTGGCTTGGAGAGTATATTAAAACTACTATAGATGAAGATATAGAAGATAACACATACGAATGGCCTTATTTATTACATTTATTTTTCAATAGAACCAACAAACCTTACAGTATTAATGGTACTTATGTTGGCGAATACGATGTTGTTAAAGTATATTTCAAAAACAACGTTATACCAGACTTCTCAGAAACGGGAAAACCTACACATTGGCGCACATGGTGGACTAAGTACGCATGTGAACTACCCACGACTCAAACATACGAAACAAATCTTCCAAAGAATTGGAATAAGCATACTCCGCCTACAGGATCAATCGCTGGACTAAAACCATCTGCTTGGTACCAATGGAACTCCGACACGGCAGAGGTCAACCAAGGCAAACTCCTAGCTTGGTATTACGACAATCCAGAAGCTCCTACTTGGCCAGAGAATCCTACCATCGTTCGCAATGTATATCAAGACGGTGCATTGTTTGCCACCTGGGTAGATAAACTCATCTCTGAGGAACGAACCGACCAAAATAACTCCGATGCGATTTGGTTGCTTAACTACTACGGAGAAAGCACTCACAACATCAAGATTGAGAGAAAAATGCGAGCAAATATGTACAATACCCTCTGCTTGCCTTTCTCTGCCACCAAAAGTCAACAACCTACTGTGCTACAGAATGCCACAATCATGAAGTTCTCGGGCATCAATGAGGACCTTTATGACGAATCGGGAGAGCCAGTCGTAGAGCTGCAATTCACACAAGTGACTGACATTGAAGCCGGTGTCCCATATCTCGTTATGCCAAAAGAAGATATCAGCGGAGAGATAACCTTCACAGGTATCACTACAGGATACAACAACGAGCAGCCTATTGTTATAGAGGAGGCTGCAACCGTTACCCAACCAACGACCAACGGAAGTGTATCCTTTATTGGTAATATACACACAACCAACATACCAGTTCATTCGCTGATTGTAGTTGCTGACAACCGACTAGCCGAAGTTACCAAAGCAGGTGATATGGATGCGATGCGAGCACACTTCTATATCAACGATGCTTCACTTCAGACATTAGCCGACCAAGGCCGTGTCTATCTCTCTATGCGCAAGCCGGTGACTACCGATGTCCCCCTCGCCCCAGAAGCTGAGAAACCAGAAGTTTCTAAAGCACGCAAAATCTTACACAACGGCCAAATTTACATCATCCGTGATAACGCCACCTATACGATCACAGGTGCACGTGTGAGATAACCCAGAATCTAACATCCAATAGCGCAGCGATCTAATATCTAACAGCGCAGCGATCTAACATCCAATATATGAAAAAACATTTACTTACACTCATTGCACTCTGTGCAATCCTGTTGCCAGCCAATGCCATCAAGGTGTACATCAATCCTGGTCACGGTAGCTGGGGAAGCAACTGCCGACCAATGGCAACCATCAACTACGCAGCAGGCGATACACTCGGCTTTTTTGAATCCAATACCAACCTCTGGAAAGCCTTTGCCCTGCAAGAGAAACTCTTAGCCAACGGCTATAGTGTCAAGATGTCGCGCTATGCGTCGGGAGGTAGCGGCACCAACCAGTGGAACAAAGCGCTCTCTACCATCTGTACAGAGGCAGAGAACTATGGTGCAGACTACTATATATCTATCCACTCCAACGCAGGACCAGATGGTAGCAGTGGTTCGTTTGCCAATTACCCCGTATTTCTCTACCGCGGAAAAACGGGTAGCCCTAAAGTCTCCAATAGCGACAAGATGGCCAAAGCCAGCATCGCTCGTATCTACGAGATATTCTGGACTAGCCCAAAGAGCCCAAGCGGCGGTGGAGGTCCTGAACCTGCTACCTACTACTCGCCTAGCAAGGCATATGTGGCAGGCGACTTGACATTCTACAACTCTTCCAGCACGTATGGCTATCTGGGCGCACTAAAGCACAGCAGACCAGGATTCTTGTCCGAGGGATATTTCCATACCTATAGTCCCGCTCGCCATCGTGCATTGAACCCCGAATGGTGCCGACAAGAGGGTATACGCTATTTCCGAGGTATTCAGGATTACTATGGCAAAGCCGGCGAGAGTGTGGGATATATCATGGGATATATCCGTACCAAATACGAGACGCTAACTCATAAGTATTATATCCCATATCCTGGTTCGAATGACCAATACAAGCCCATCAATGGCGCAAAAGTGTATCTGCGAAATGCTAGCGGCAACATCGTGAAGACCCACTGCTATCGCCACGTGAAGCGCATGCTGAAGGACCAAGATTACTATACTACGGACCACAACTATAACGGCGTGTTCGTCTATGAGAACTTGGCTCCTGGAACCTATACTATCACGGTGAAAGCCACTGGCTATAAGACCTATACACAGACACTTACCGTTACGGCTAACCGCACCATCTATCCCGAGATATTCCTGACCCCTGGTGTGGATGAAGAGCCTGTAAAGGAATCTAGACTAAATCCCTATGCATATAATCTATCGTCCACATTAGCCGCAGATAGTTCGACCATTACCGTGAAGTTTAGCATGAACGGTACTGCCTCCAACGTGAAGGTAATCTTCAACGACGGCGAGCGTGATTATGTAGCACGCAACTACTCCAATGTGAAACCAGGTGGCTATCAATCTACTATTGCCATCGACACGATGCCAACGGGCAAACCACTCACATGGCGTGTGGATGTGAAAGGCCCTGGTCTGACAGCCCCACTCAAGAGTGGCAAAGAGTACTACTTCATGCATCCTACATCTGTGGATGTGGATGACAACCCTCAAAGCCCTAACTTCGGCCGTGTCCTCTGCAACGAGGGCTCCCATAGCATCAAATCTATGTCGGCTGCTTCGATAGGCGTTTCGGGAAAAACCTATGACACATACAAAAGCTATAGCCTAGGTGCTGGCCTGTATGAGTTTGACCCTCGATTTGACTACGTAACTGCCTACAACGGTGGGCAGACCTTTACACCTAATCGTTTGGATTTGACCGACCGAGCGGCTGTGGCACCTCACCGTATTCGTATAGCCGATGACGGACGCATCTTTGTGACCTCCTTCAACGGCGGTGCTGCATGGACGGGCAAAGTGATGTGGATCATCAAACCCGAAGAAATGAACACTTGGGTACCTGCTTTCTGGTACGACAAGGTGGCTAGCAACTCCGAACTGCAGTTGGCTGACGGCTCGTATGTAGCTGCACCTAACGTGGGACTCGATGTACAGGGTAGTGGCGAGAATCTGCGCGTGCTGATGCTATCGGCCACCAACGAATGCTACAATGATATACCATCTGCATACCGTTGCTACGAATACAACTGGGGCACCAAAGCCGCATGGAATACCGCTGCTCCTAAGAAGTGGTTCGACGGCAATGAGGCCAATGCATGCAATAGTGTCTTCAAAGCCATTATACCAAATGCAGCCCAAGTGCAGTTTGATAACGAGGGCGGTATATGGGTGTGCCAATATCGCACGGTGGCATCCGATAGCTATCCATCGCTCGTTTACTATGACAAGAATGGCACCTATCGCTTCCACGAAGTGATGAACAACCGTGGCGGCGGTGGCTTCCGTTTCAATAAGGATTTCACCCGCGTGATCATCTCGGGTGGTAACGGTGCTACAGGTGAAGCTACGGTTTACACCGTATGCAAAGATGCCAATGGCTATCCTACTAAGTTAGTACGTGATTTCGTGATACCTATGGATATGGGTAACTTTATGTGCGACTTTGCCTGGGATTATGCGGATAACATCTACGCAGTCAGCTTCTCTAAAGAGAAAATCGTAGCTTGGTCATTGCCTTACTCATCCAACCGCGTGGTATCTACTCCTGTAGCAGATAAATACATCTTCACCTTGAATCAGAAAGACGAACCCGAGCCAGAACCCGAGCCAGAACCAGAACCTGATCCAGAAGAAGATCCTGAGTCGGGTGGCGGCACAACTGTTTTGCCAGAGGCACCTGCTGTCTCTGCCACGGCAATGAATCCGTTTGCGTATGCGCTGTCGTCTGCCCTTAACGCAGACAGCACACTGCTGACAGTCAACTATTCGCTCAATGCCGATGCTAGATCGGTAGAGGTGGTGCTATTGGATGGCAACGTAGAGATTAGATCCGTCAACTGCAGCGGAATATCCAAAGGCTCGCATAGTGTTGATATCTCTACCGCTGATCTACCTGGCCATCGAACAATCACATGGCGCGTGGACGTGACTGGCAAAGACTTCACCAAAGCCAGCTGCGTGGATCATTCGGTGAGAATGTTTGCGCCTACGTCAATTGATATAGACAACAACCCAGAGAATGAGAACTTCGGAACGGTCTTCTGTGTAGAAGGTAGCCCTGATGCGAAGGATGATATCAATTATGCGCATTATATCAGTTATGTGGATGGTGCTGGATTATATGTGCTCAATGCAGATGCTACCCCTCGCCGAATACCTAACCAGCTGAGAGTGCGCTACGGATACAACGGCGGTTCAGGGCGCGTGAGCAGTACGAAGATGTACTTCCATGAGAATTCCTATGCAGCATACTCTCCACACCGTGTAAGGGTATCAGAGGATGGACGTATCTTCATCTCCTCCATGGCTACCAATGGACACGTCTTGTGGGAAACCAACCCAGAGGTGTTTAGCCGTCCAAATGCTGCAGACTGGGGCAGCAAGACGGGCTGGAACCGCGTGCTATCTGTGGATAATGATAATACCTATATGGCCACCGAAAAGCGCAACTGCTCACACGACTATTGCGGTATCTATAGCATCTATACCGATGATACTAAGACCTTTATGGCGGGTCCAAATGTCGGCTTTGATGTGCAAGGAACAGGCAAGGATCTCAAACTGTTGATGCTCTCTGGTTGCAAGGACGCTATCGTAGGAGGTACCTCTACCCACTTCTATTGCAGCGAGTACGACCTAGGCGAAGCAAAAGCCTGGACCACAGTACCTAGCCGTGAGATATTCCGCGGTCATGTGATGAACTACGCAGGTGCGCAAGTACAATATGACAAGCAAGGAAATGTGTGGATGTGCCAAGATGTGAAGAATGTCTATCATCTAAGCCTGATGAAATTCCAAGCAGATGGAACGATTGCCTATCAAGAGGCGCAAAGCCAACTCTACCGTAAGGCTGGTGCTATTCGCTTTAATCGCGACTTTACACAAGTGGCTATCGCTAGCAATGGTAGCGGCGAAGGTGGTGCGGTGACGATCTATCCTGTATTGGAGAACGGTATGCCAGATTGGGAAAAGGGCCAGGAAATAGATACCCGCGAGATTACCTACGTATCGCTCAAAGATATGGCATGGGACTATGCCAACAACCTCTACCTGGCTGCCGATGGAGCCAATGGTGCAGCTGGCCAATGTATAGCGGTATATGCGATCCCACATGAGGCTAACCACACAGTTTCTACTCCAGCAGCAGGACAATATGCTTTTGTGCTGAACACAGAATCAGAAAGTTACGAGGTGTCAGTAGTAGTCAGTGATCCTTCTATGGGCTATGCAGAAGGCGCCGGTATTTATGCGGAAGGCGCTACTGCTACGCTAACTGCTACACCGAATACTGGTTATGAATTCATGTATTGGATCATAGCGGGCGAGCAGCATACGGAGAACCCACTATCCCTATTGGTGAATAGCGATATAGCAGTGGAAACCATCTTCCGTTCTACTATATCTACCGCCACTGACAATGCAGGTGACGGAGCGGCTACGGTGGAAAAAATGTGGCGGGATGGTGTGCTGTATATTCAACGAAATGGAGATACCTATAGCGTATTGGGCACTCGCATCGAGTAGGTACCAGGTACGCTAATATGCAACGAGGAATAGGCTGCGGCTTATTCCTCGTTTTGTTTGTTTGGACTAAAAATATACGCGGAATAGAATGAAATTCTAAGAAAAAGTGCGAAAAACTTGCAAGATTCGGATATTTTCTGTATCTTTGCGGGCTTTTATGTACGTATGTGCATAGGCGTGCGAAGAAAATTTAGTAATCAAAACAATTAATATCATGAAGAAATCATTACTCATTGTTGTAGCCTTTTTGGCTGCGTCAGTCGCTTTCGCGGCGAAGATCTATGTCAATCCTGGACATGGTACATGGGGTTCAAATGACCGCAACATGGCCACTGTTACCCACGCATTGGGTGATACGACCGGTTTTTATGAGTCCAACACCAACATGTGGAAGTGCTACTATCTGCGTGAGAAACTGCAAAAGGCAGGTCACACCGTAGTGATGTCGCACACCGCTTGTGGTTATAGCCCAGCACTATCTACAGTGGCTACAGAGGCACAACGTTCAGGTGCTGATCACTTTATCTCAGTACACTCTAATGCTGGCCCTGATGGCTCTAGTGGTTCATTTGCGAACTATCCTTCCTATTGGTATCGCGGAACAACAGGCAATCCTTATTCTGCGGGTACCTTGGATTTTGCCAATGCTGCTTGGCCTCATACCTTTGATATTCATGAGCAAGGTATGGAGTATAATTCTAGTTGGTCGCTCACAAAGCCTGGCTTCTATGCAGACATCTCTTTCTGGGGATCTTCCAGTGAAACTACGATTGATGGCGTTAGCTATACTGGTTATTATGGCGTTACCCGTCATGGTATTCCTGGTTATATCGTGGAGGGATACTTCCATACCTATGAGCCTGCTCGCCACCGAGCACTCAACCCAGATTGGTGCCGTCAAGAGGGCTTGCGTCACTACCGCGGTATAGCTGCTAAATTTAAGACTGCGGCTGAGACCAAAGGTTATATCATGGGTTATATCCGTACGAAGGAGAAAACGATGAATATGACCAACTATCAATACACCAAGGGTAATGACCAATACATGCCTATCAACGGTGCTCGCGTTTATTTGACCAACTCTGCGGGTGATACCATCATGACCAACTGCTACCACTACGTAGCACGTATGCTGAAAAATCAAAAGTGCTATACCACCGACAATAACTACAACGGTGTATTCGTTTACGACGATCTTACTCCAGGTACCTATACTATTTCTGTAAAGGCGGATGGCTATAAGACCTATACTGAGAATATCACTGTCACAGCCGATAAGACTGCTTACACACAAATCTTTATGACTTCTGGTGTGGATGAGGAAGAAGAGCCTACTCCTACTCCAGATCCAACACCAGATCCAGGAAACGATGGAACGGAAACGGATTATGCATCAGGTATGAACCCTTATGCGTATGGCTTGTATCATGAGATGAATGCTGATAGCACCGAGATTACCCTCCGCTGGTGGCTCAATGCTCCTGCTACCACCGTGAAGATTATCTTCAACGATGGTGAGAAGGATTATGTGGTGCGTGACTATAAGAATGTAGCAGTAGATGGCTATAAAGATGTCATTCAAACATCTTCTCTGCCACGTGGCAAACGCCTCACATGGCGCGTGGATGTTACGGGTGCAGGCTTCAAGAATGCTACTAAAGTCAATAAAGAGCACTACTTCTTGCGCCCAACCTCTGTGGATGTGGAAGACAACCCAGAGAACGCTAACTTTGGTCGTATGCTATGTAACGAGGCTTATCACGAGATCAAGGGATTAGCAGGTACAGGTGTCGCAGGTGCATATTCTACCTACAAGAGCTACAACATGGGCGCTGGTATCTATGAATTTGACGCGAAGTTTGACTTTGTGAAAGGTCACAACGGAGGTAATAATTTCAAGGTATATCGTGAGGACTTGACAGATAAGAAATCGAATACTCCTAACCGACTTCGTATTGCGGATGATGGTCGCGTGTTTGTGACATCATTCAATGGTGGTGATGCTTGGGGTGGTAAAATCCTTTGGGAAGTGGATGCTGCTACTTTGGATACTTGGTCTCCTATGTTCCAATATTCATACATCAATTCTACTACCTCTAACCTCGTAACCGCAGACGGATACTTTATCGCTGCTCCAAACATTGGATTCGACGTCAAAGGTAGTGGAGAGAACCTAAAACTATTGATGCTCTCTGCCAATGCCAACTGCTACGCTTATTACAACTCTGCATTCCGTTGCTATGAGTATAATTGGGGAAAAGCTAAATCATGGTCAACTGCTCCTACTAGAAAAATCTTTGATGGTGATGGCAATAACAATTGCAATCCTACCTACAAGGTCATCAACTTCTATAGCTCGCAAGTTCAATATGATAAACAAGGTGGTGTGTGGGTATGCCAATACCGTGGTGCGGCTACCGATGTCAATCCATCATTGGTATATTATGATAAAGACGGTGTTTATCGCTATCATGAGGTAATGAACAATCGTGGTGGTGGCGGCTTCCGCTTCAACAAGGACTTCACTCGTGTGATCATCTCTGGTGGTAATGGTGTGAATGGTGAAGCTACTGTCTATACCGTAAGCAACGATGCAAATGGCTATCCTACTAAGCTCACCAAAGAGTTTACCATTCCAATGAATCTGGGAGAAAACATCGCAGACTATGCTTGGGACTATGCCGACAATATCTATGCAGTAGGCTACTCAGCCAATAAGGTTGTGGCATACGCGTTGCCTCACTCCAATGGTAAAGTGGTTTCTACTCCTGCAGCCGCTAAATACGCATTCACACTCAGCGACAAAGGTGAGACACCAGATCCTGATCCAGAACCTACAATACCAGAAAATGCTACTGGAATGAATCCTTTTGCATACGCATTGTCTTCTGCACTCAATGCAGATAGCACTGCAATCACCATCCACTATTCGCTCAATGCTAATGCCACTGAAGTGAATGTAGTAGTTCTCAATGGCGAAACAGTACTAACAACCATTCCATGCGAGGGCAAAAACAAAGGTACATACAGCGTAGAGATTCCTACTGCTGACCTACCAAAAGAGACTGCACTTACATGGCGCATGGATGTCAAAGGTGCTGGATTCAAGAACGTGACATTCGTGGACAATTCTGTGAAACTATACTCTCCGACATCTGTGGATATTGATATCAACCCTGAGAACGAGAACTTTGGTACCGTATTCGTGGTTGAAGGCTTGCCTACAGCCAAAGATAATGCCACCTATGCTAATTATATCAGTTATGCAGACGGTGCTGGATTATATGTACTCAATGCAGATGGTACTGCACGTCCAATGCCAAACCAATCTACTACAAGATATGGCTACAACGGCGGTAGAGTGTCACAAACAAGACAATATTTCAATGGAACTACTTCTTCTGCCTACTCACCATACCGCGTGCGCGTTTCGGACGATGGACGTATCTTCGTTTCGTCGCTCTCTCCAGATGGACAAGTGCTCTGGGAAGCTGACCCATTAGTATTCAGTCGCCCAGATGCTGCTGATTGGCAGGAAAGAGCTGTGGCAGGATGGGCACACGTGATGTCAGATAAGAATGATAACACCGTAATGGCTACTGAGGCTAGAAATTGTACACATACTGCTTGTGGTATCTACGGACTATATGAGGGCAATGCTGCCACTGGAGCCTTTATCGCAGGTCCTAACGTGGGATTTGATGTTCGCGGTGCAGGCAAAGATCTAAAACTGTTGATGCTCTCTGGATGTAAGCAAGCTATCGTTAATTTCACTCCAGCTCACTTCTATTGCGATGAATATGATCTGGGAGAGGCTACCATGTGGAATACTGCACCTAGCAGACGCGTATTCAAAGGACATGTAGTCAACCATGCTGGTACTCAAGTACAATATGATGGAGATGGTAATGTTTGGATGTGCCAACACCGTGTCGGTACAGATGCAGCTACCTTGATGAAATTCAATGGCGCAGCTACTGATGCAGTGTTGTATAACGAAGATCCTAAACAACCATATCACCGCTGTGGTGCTATCCGTTTCAATAACGATTATACACAAGTGGCTATTGCTACTGTAGGATCAGGTACTGGTGGTGCGTTTACCGTATATCCTGTAGTGGATGGTATGCCAGTTTGGAATCAAGGAATAGAGGTGGATTGTAAATCTGTAACTCACCAATCACTCATGGATTTTGCTTGGGACTATGCAGGTAACCTGTATATCGCTGCGGATGCAGCTAGCGGAACAGCAGGTCATTGCGTTGCAATCTATGCTATGCCTCATGCAGCCGACAAGGTAGTATCTACTCCTGCTGCAAGCCAATACGGCTTTACCCTTCCACAACGTACATATATAGTAACCGCTACCGTGAACGATCCAGCAATGGGTAGTGTAGAGGGTGCTGGTACTTACAACGAAGGCGCAACAGCAACTCTTACTGCAACCGCAAATGCAGGTTATCAATTCGTAAATTGGACCGTAGCAGGTGAGACTCTTACTGACAACCCACTCAGTTTGTTAGTGGATGCCGATAAGGCTGTTCTTGCAACCTTCGCTGCAATAGAGCATACTGTGACCATTACCGTGAACGATCCAGCAATGGGTAGTGTGGAAGGTGCAGGCACTTACAACGAAGGTGCAACCGCAACTCTTACTGCAAC
>JAZLDS010000027.1:0-21064 GCA_045614865.1 Paludibacteraceae bacterium
TGCACACCTGTTACGCACCCGTGCGCCGGTCGCCATCAGAAGTAGCAAGCTACTTCCATGCTGCCCCTCGACTTGCATGTGTTAGGCCTGTCGCTAGCGTTCATCCTGAGCCAGGATCAAACTCTTCGTTGTAAAAAGAAATTATTTTTTAGCTCAGAATAACCTAATCTATTGTGTACTTTTTTAACGGGAACCGTATAATATATTTTTCGTATTACACGTTTTCAGTTTCCCAATTGAGTATTTCTACTCTCTTGTACTACATTATTGCTTCAATCTCTCAAGGATCACTATTGATTTCCGCTTCATTTTTCATTTAGCGCGAAATCGGCTGCAAAGGTACTGCTTTTTTTTGGACTGACCAAATTTTTAAGCAACTTTTTTGAAAAAACCTTGCATTTTCTTTGTAAGTGGCTGATTCTCAGCATTACATTTTTTAGTTTGATTTTTTACCATTTTCGAGATTCACCAATCTCAGGCGCAAATCGGCTGCAAAGGTACTGCTTTTTTTCGGACTGACCAAATTTTTAAGCAACTTTTTTGTTTCTTTCAATCATTTTCTTCGTAAGTAACTGATTTTCAGTATTACGTTTTTTAATGACTTTCGCCCTTATTAATCTGCTCGCTTGCAGTAAGCGCGAAAACGGCCGCAAAGGTACTGCTTTTTAACGAACTGACCAAATTTTGAGAGAAGTTTTTTTACTAGTTGACGCACTTTCTTTATAAACAGCTGATAATCAGGCATACATAAAAATTCCTCATATCACATCCAGATATCTTTATTTTATAATCGTTATATATTATTATAAGGTACGCGCGCGTGCGCGTAAGCGTTTAGGGCACTATTAGGTAAGTATAGCTGAATAACTAAGTAATAGCTAACCAATCACTAAGTAATAACTAATTAATCGCTAATAGTTTATAGATAAAAATAAAGCGGAGTAGATATATAACCTACTCCGCTAGATTGGTTTTACTCAGGCAAGAATGCTGGGTGATAACAGATCTTTATCGATTTCTGTATAGATATCTATATAGATAAGAACTACAGGAACAACAAGATCATCAGCTGTCCTGTAAGTACTCGAAGAAACATAGTTAATGGATATACTGTAGAATAAGCAACCGCAGCGCGGTCATTCGCAGAAGAAACTGTGGTAGCGTATGCTAACGCTGGTGGGTTAGTTGTACTTCCTGCAAGCAATCCCATTAGTGAGAAATAATCCAGTTTGAGCCATACGCGCGCTACGGTTCCTACAAGTAAGAGCGGTACAAGGGTAATAATTACACCATAGGCGATCCACATATAACCTCCGTCCAAGAGTGTAGGTATGAAAGTCTTTCCTGCTCCAAATCCCACAGCAGCCAAGAACATGGCAATACCTATCTCACGAATCATAAGATTTGCGCTACTAGTTGTATATGTGACGATATGCATCTTAGGTCCAAAGCAACTCATCAAAATAGCTATTATAAGCGATCCGCCTGCGATTCCAAGCTTAAACGGTTGCGCTAATCCAGGCAAAGCGATTGGCAATAATCCGGCGGCGACCCCCAAAGCAAGTCCCATAAAAATAGACGCTAGATTAGGGATATCCAATCGTTTTGTGGAATTACCAAAGAGTTGCTCAATTTTATCCACAGCTCTTTCCTCTCCCACAACAGTAATGCGGTCACCTAGTTGCAAGTACAAATCGCGCGTTGCAAGCAGTTCTACTCCTGCTCGTCGAATACGTGTAATAGAGACGTGATATGTAGCCCGCACGTTGAGGTCACCAATTCGTTTGCCGTTAAGTTCGGGCTTCGTAACAACCACATGTCGAGAAACTAAATGCGCTTGCGCCTTGTGATTAGTAGGCAAAGATGTTTCCATTCCCAGCAGAAGGACGCTTTTTTCATTTTCTTTATCAACCACAACGCGAATGCGATCTCCAACATGCAGTATCGTGTCCACATCTGGGAGCTCGTCTTCTCCATCAGGGCGAACCAACCTAGACACAATAAGATTCATATGGCAGAGTTGGCTCAAGTCGCGGATGTGCGCTCCCTCCACTTGTGGATTCGCAAGGAGGATATCAATATATTCGATTTCTTTTTGAACTTCACTTTCCGCTTTTACGCGTTCATCTTCCTTCTCTAGTTTAATGTGGAAGAACCATCTCATCATCAGAAGGACCGTTATAATTCCCACAACACCAAGAGGATATGCCATTGCATATCCACTTGCGATATTAGGATTTACTTGTCCCGTTATATCCGTAAACGCCTGTTGGGCGGCACCTAATCCTGGGGTATTTGTAACAGCTCCAAATAACACACCCGTCATTGTGGCAATATCTTCTCCAGACAAGACATGAATAAGACATGCCATTGCACAACCGATTAACACGACACTAGCCGCTAAAAGATTGAGTTTTATTCCACCTTTACCAAAGGAAGAGAAAAAGCTCGGACCAACCTGTAAACCAATAGAATAGACGAATAAGATCAATCCGAAATCTTTCGCAAACGTCTCTACAACAGGATCAAGGTGCATACCGAAATGCGACATTGCGATTGCGCAGAAAAGAATCCACGTAATACCCAAAGTTATCCCTTTGAATTTCAAGCGATGACTTAGGGCTATACCAGAAGCTATTGCAATGGTAAGGATGAAAATCGAGTGTGGTACTCCTGTACCAAAAAACAGACCATTTAACCAATTCATAATTTACTTACGAAATTTACGCATTATAAATATTTTGCAAAATTACTGCTTTTATTTGGATTAAACAAATAAAACGACACCCGAAACTCATATTTTGTGATTTTGTCAAATGGACTTTACTTGATTTAACAACTAAATTCAAACAGAATTATCATTTTCATCCAAAATTCTTGCATATATGCATTTTTTGTTGTACCTTTGCAGTTTGAAAAATAGTATATTTTGCAAAGCAATGAAAAAAATAATCGGCATATTTATCTTATTGGCAACTCTCAGCAGTTGCAAGGATCGCAATAATATCTACTCCGACCTCCTGAAAGAAGAACGTGCATTGATTACTCAGTATATTACAACACACAATATTGCTGTGGATGAATCAATGGAAATACCTAGTAGTTGGCAGAAAGACGGGAAAGATGTATATTGGAAAATCCCAGATTACGATGATTTTTATTTCCATTTAGTGTCTGCGGGCGATACCACACTTGATGAAGTTACCCAAGGAAAGAATGTTTTACTCCGTTTTAAGCGTTATACATTAGATGCTTATGCGGATACTCTCTTCAACTGGACAACCTTAGATAATCCTGAGCCTGTTAAATTTCAATATATGATAGATAGCGAATATTCCTGTACAGGTTGGCAATTGGCTATCAAATACATGAAACGCAAAGGAGCGCAAAGCAAAATCATCTGCCCACATAGATTGGGTTTTGAAGAGGAACAAAGCTCAGTTACTCCTTACGGATACGATTTAAAAATTACTAATATAAAATAATACTAAGAAAAATGGCACTTGTTAAAAGTATTTCAGGTATTCGTGGTACAATAGGTGGCCGCGTAGCTGAGGGTTTAAGCCCAGTAGATGTTGTACGTTTTGTAGCAGCTTATGCTACCCAACGTAAGGCCATGTTGCCAGACAACAAGACAATCGTAGTAGGTCGTGACGCTCGTTTGAGTGGCGAAATGGTAGACCAATTGGTATGCGGTACGCTAGTAGGTATGGGCTATGATGTAATCAACATCGGCTTGGCGACCACTCCAACCACCGAGCTTGCGGTAACAGGTTTGAAAGCAGCTGGTGGTATCATCCTGACTGCAAGTCACAACCCAAAACAATGGAACGCACTCAAATTATTGAATGAGAAAGGTGAGTTCCTCAACGATGTAGAGGGTAAAGAAGTATTGGCTATCGCAGAGGCAGAGGATTTCAATTTTGCTGAAGTTGATGATCTCGGTAAGATTACTCGCCGCGATTATTTAGAGGATCACGTGCGTGACGTGATGGCACTTGAGTTGGTAGATAAAGCAGCTATTGAAGCTAAAAACTATACCGTAGCTATTGATTGCGTAAACTCAGTAGGTGGTTTGGCTATCCCTGCAATCTTAAAAGCATTGGGTGTGAAGAACATTATTGAGCTCAACTGTGAACCAACAGGTCACTTCGCTCACAACCCAGAGCCATTGCCACAAAACTTGACAGAGATCTCAGACCTCATGCGCGAGGGTAAAGCAGATGTAGGTTTCGTAGTGGATCCAGACGTAGACCGTTTGGCAATCATCTGCGAGAACGGCGATATGTTCGGTGAGGAGTACACATTGGTGTCTGTAGCTGACTACGTATTGAGCAAAACTCCAGGTAATACAGTTAGCAATATGTCATCTACTCGCGCGCTCAGCGATGTAACTGTTAAACATGGCGGTACATATAGTGCAAGTGCCGTAGGTGAGGTGAACGTAACTACCGAAATGAAACGTACCAACGCAGTTATTGGTGGTGAAGGTAACGGTGGTGTAATCTACCCAGCTAGCCACTATGGTCGCGACGCTTTGGTTGGTATTGCATTGTTCCTCAGCAGTTTAGCACAAAAAGGCTGTAAGGTGAGCGAACTCCGTGCTACATTCCCAGAATACTGCATCTCTAAGAATCGTATTGACCTCACTCCAGAGATCAACGTAGACAAAGTGCTTGAGGCAGTGAAAGAGAAATACGTTGGCGAGCGTATCAACGATAAGGATGGTGTAAAGATTGATTTCGCAGACGGTTGGGTACACTTGCGCAAATCTAACACAGAGCCAATCATCCGTGTATACTCTGAGGCCGCTACTATGGAAGAGGCCGACGCGTTGGCAAAGAAGGTGATTGACGTAGTTTGGGAAGTTGTAGGCTAAGACGCAGCGAACTGCGGTAAGAAGGGTTCAGAGGTTCAGACGAGTCGACGCGCCTCTGTACAGGGAGTCCCTAAACGCCTAAACGCGAAGCAATATTAATATGGAAATATTTGTAACAAATGACGATGGTTGGGGTGCAAAGGGCATCCTGACCATCGTGCGTATAATGAGCGAATTGGGGCACGTGACTGTAGTGGCTCCAGATGGTGCACGCAGCGGTATGAGTAACGCCATCACAGTAACTCAACCTATTTATCTTCATGAGCTCAACGACCCTAACTGGGGTACAGAGGATTGGCAAAAGAAAGTAACAGTCTATACTACCAACGGCACGCCTAGCGATTGCGTCAAACTGGCCATTGATGTGCTATGCGATGGCGATAGCAACAAGATTGACCTCCTAGTAAGTGGCATTAACCATGGTTCAAACGCAGGCATCAACGTCATTTACTCAGGCACCATGGGCGCATGTTTCGTGGGAGCAGAACATGGCATTCCATCCATTGGCTATTCCATAGACGATCATAGTCCAGAGGCTGACTTTAGCCATATGGAGAAGTATATATTGGAACTCACTCGTCATCTTTTAGATGAAAAGATGCCTTATGGTGTATGCTATAATGTAAATGCGCCAGTAGGAAAATTAGAGGGAGTGAAATGGACTCGCCAATGTCGTGGCTATTGGAGTAAGGAGATGATTCCAACAGTAGATAAAGAGGGCAATAAGTGCTTTAAGCTGGGCGGAGAATTTGTAAATATCGAACCAGATGCACAAGATACCGACCATTGGGCGATGAATAATCATTATTTGAGTGTGCAACCTTGCACCATAGACCAAACGGCTTACGAAGAGATTTGACAAATATTGGATTGGTATTCTACTAGGTTTACTATTGCCTGCTTTGGTAGGATATATATATATTGAACGCTTTAATCTGTGGTATACATTTAAAGTGTTTGATATGGATATGATGGGAAGTGTCCTAGGCCGTATTTTGCAAGTCGGGATATTTCCAAATCTAGCTCTGTTATTTGTGTGTTACACTTTGGAATTGTGGCGATTAGCTAAAGGCTTACTTTTAGCAGCAATGCCTTATTTTATCACAAGTGTCATATTGATGGTTTGATATGAAGTACTTTATCATAGCCGGCGAAGCATCTGGAGATTTACATGCCTCTAATTTGATGAAAGTTTTGCGCCAGAAAGATGCGCAAGCCCTTTTTGTGGGATTAGGTGGAGATAGAATGCGTAAGGAAGGATGCAAAACGTTCGTGGATTATCGCGAAATGGCATATATGGGCTTTGTTGCTGTACTGAAAAATTTGGATAAAGTAAAAAGGAATTTTCGAATTGCTAAACAATCATTGTTACAGGAGCAACCTGATGTGGTTGTTTTAATAGATTACCCATCATTTAATCTTAAGATCGCCAAATTTTGCAAAAAACATTTACCTCAGACTAAGGTTTGTTATTATATTCCTCCTAAGATTTGGGCATGGAAAGAGTGGCGCGTACATGCAATCGCCAAATATTGTGACCAGATTCTAGGCATATTCCCTTTTGAACCTGCATTTTACAACAAATATGGCTACAAATGCAGTTATATAGGCAATCCCACGGCAGATTGTATTAGAGAGTTTAAAGCCAACACATCTAGTTTGAACGACACTTGCCCTCCTTGTAAAGCCACTATCGCTATCCTTCCTGGATCTCGCCCTAGCGAAATAGCTCATTGTCTTCCAGTAATGTTGAATGCCGCAAGAAAGATATCAGCAGATAGTTATCAGACCATAGTGGTAGCTGCACCCGGCATTGACGAATTGTTCTATCAACCTTACCTACAAAATGAGATCCTGACGCGCGATTCATATACAGTCCTTGCAAAAGCTGAAGCTGCTGTTGTCAATTCAGGAACAGCCACACTAGAAGCAGCACTCATAGGTTGCCCACAAACAGCAGTCTATCACGTAGCAGGTAGCAAATATCTGGAGAAGATATTAAAACCTATCATGTTCCGAATCAAACACTTCACATTGGTCAATATCATCTCAAACAGTGAAGTTATTCAGGAACTTGTAGCAAGTCGTTTCACACAGGAAAACATAGAGGAAGAACTTACTCGTTTGCTCTATGACGAGGGTTATCGCAATACCATGTTGCAACAATACAAGCACATCTGGCATACGCTTGGTAATCAATCTGCTGCAGAAACCGCAGCAGAACATATCCTTGACCTATAAACTCTAGAGAAATTACTCTATGTAAATCTCTGGTACTTCCTCAGCACTAGCATTAGTAGCTAGGACTTGACGTGCGTGCAGTTCATTCTGCTCGCGTGCAACACACATAATGATACCGAAATATATACTAGTGATCAAAGCACTTGTTCCTCCTCGACTAATCATAGGCAAAGGTTGTCCCGTTACGGGACCGATCCCAACAGATACCATCATACTGACAAGAGCCTGGCACGTCAACATCAACGCCAGTCCCATGACCATAAGCATAGCGCCATAATCATCGTACTTACTGCTACTCAAACAAGAGCGGAATAGTATTGCTAGATAAAGAAGAATAAGGAACGTAGCGCCTACAATACCGGATTCTTCTACAATAATCGCAAAAATATAATCAGCGAATGCTTGAGGTAAAAAATCACGTTCTTGACTATTACCAGGAAGTACACCCAAAGGTGAAGCACCACCACGTGCGATAGCCACTTTTGCAATTGAACGTTGGTAATTATCGTCTGTTAACTTAAATTCTTCATCGGGTGTCCTCCATTCGGCAATCATATTATCAATACGTAACACCCAAGTAACTGCACGTTTCATGATATGCCCATCATCCATCTGGCGACCAGGTTTGATGTATACATTTTCCACAAAACAATAGCCACATATAAGCATTACAACCGCTATCAAGACCGTAGTTCCCCAGTATTTAACATGCACTCGAGCTAGGAAAAACAGCAAAAATACTATTCCTGCTAGAAGTAAAGCAGTAGAAAGGTTTCCTACAAGAATCAATCCACATACTACAACTGTTATGGCTAGAACTATGAAAAAATACTTTTTTTGATCTCGTTCACTCCTTACTCGACTTAACAGATCGCTCACAACAAGAATAAGAGTAAGCTTTGCAAGCTCCGAAGGTTGAAAAGTAATTCCAAATATACGCAACCAACGTTTTGCACCATTTATCTCAACACCCATATTGGTAAATGTTAGCAACAGCAGAACGATTGATATTGCTAATCCAAAATAGCTACAAACCCGTATAAACCTACTTGGCAAAAACTGTAAAACAAATGCTAATCCAACTCCTGCTGCGATAAATAACATCTGCTCCATAATAGGGCCTAACGTAGAGCTGTTTTTTTCAAAAGCAAGTGTACTGCTTGCTGAGAATAGGGCAAGAATAGCAACTATAATCAATATACCGAAAAGTACCCAATACACTTTATCGATATAATTGCGTTGCTGGGAAAATTTATTTCTTATCTCTGATAAATTCATTTCACCAAATGATCAATTAAAGTTGTCGAACAGCATCCATAAACTGGGCACCTCTATCCTCATAATTTTTAAAGAGATCAAAACTTGCACAGCATGGAGAAAGCAGTACAGTATCTCCTTCATTAGCAACATGATAAGCGGTATCAACAGCACTCTGCAATGTATTTGTAGATATGTATTTCACCCCTAATTGTTCAAAGTGCTTAATCAATTTTGAATTGTCCTTTCCCATAAAAATCAACGTATGGCATTTCTCTTTGACCAGCTGATCTATCTCATGATAATCATTTCCTTTATCCGTTCCACCAAGAATGAGTACTGTAGGCGTTGTCATACTTTCAAGAGCGTACCAACAAGAATTAACATTAGTAGCCTTAGAATCATTTACATAGCGTACACCCTTAACTGTCGCCACATATTGGAGGCGATGATCCACACCAGCAAACTGCTGCAGACTTTCGCGAATCACATCGTTGTGAATATTCAAAATTTGCGCTGCTAATCCAGCTGCCATTGAGTTGAGCTGATTATGTTTACCCTTAAGACTCAACTCCTCAAGAGGAACACGCAAGGGTGCAACATTAGACTTCGCTGCGACTACCAAATGACTACCATCAGTATACGCAACATTCTGTTCATTGCTACCAAATGGATACAACGTTGCCTGTGGCTGTATACGCGCAATCTCACGATTGATCACAGGATCCTCGCTCCAATATATAAATGCATCTTTTCCCGTTTGATTTTGCGTTATTCGGAATTTAGCATCTACATAATTCTGGAATTGATGATCATATCGATCCAAATGATCAGGTGTGATATTGAGCAATATCGCAATATCCGCCTTGAAGTCATAGCAATTGTCTAACTGGAAAGAAGAAAGTTCTATCACATAATATGCATGATCCTCTTGCGCCACTTGTAAAGCTAACGAATTACCAATATTGCCAGCTAATCCGACATCCAATCCTGCTCTACGAAGCATATCAAATACCAAAGAGGTAGTTGTGGTTTTTCCATTGGAGCCTGTGATACAAATCATCTTCGCTTGCGTATAACGCGCAGCAAATTCGATTTCAGAAATAATCGGAGTTCCTTGTTCAATCAGTTGTTTTACAAGGGGTGCAGTCAACGGAATACCCGGCGATTTAACCACCTCATCTGCATTCAAAATCAGTTGTGGAGTATGCTTGCCAGACTCCCATGCAATGTTGTGTTGGTTGAGCAAAGCCTGATACATTGGAGAAATATCTCCCATATCACTAACAAAGACATCCATCCCTTTGCATTTCGCTAGGATAGCAGCTCCTGTTCCTGACTCGCCAGCTCCAAGAATAACAATTCGTTTCATAGTTTAACGTATTTTTAGTGTTAGGATTGTCAATGCAGCTAAAATGAGTGTCACGATACAAAATCGAAGTACAATCTTAGTTTCATGTTGCAAAGGCCCTTTCCCCTGAAAAAGCACCTTACAAGTTGGATCATTGCGAAGCACTTGTTCCATACTAGTTCGATAGTGATCATGTAATGGAGTACGTTTCCAAACACGTACACGCATTCCTCTTTTTTTAGCGAACTTATAAACCTGTGTCTGAAGGATCACACTCACGCTTTCCATTAAAAACACACCACAAAGGATTGGTAATAGCAACTCCTTGTGGATTATCACCGCACTCACGCCAATGATACCACCAATCGTCAAACTCCCCGTATCACCCATAAACACTTGCGCAGGAAAACCATTCCACCACAAAAAACCTACCAAGGCACCTATAAAAGAGGCTAAAAATATAGTAAGTTCTTCCGTACCGGGAATATACATCACATCAAAATAGTCAGCAAAAACGACATTACCACTAATATATGCCAACACAAGAAGGGCTATGCCTATGATGGCCGAATTACCCGCACACATACCATCCATACCATCGTTAAGATTAGCACCGTTACTTACTGCGGCTACCACTAAGATAGTGAGGATTACAAAGAATATCCATCCTGCCTTATATTTGGTAGTTTCTCCCGTCCATGAAAACATATCTGCATAATTAAAGTCGTGTGCCTTAAAAAATGGGATTGTAGTTCGAGTGGACTTTACCTCTGGAGATTTCTCAAAAACAGTTACATTATTTTCAATATGGCTTGTCACACGTTCGTTCATCACTACCTCTGGACTATAACGTAAGGTAAGACCAACGATCAATCCCAACGTGATTTGTCCTGCAATTTTTATCCATCCATTTAATCCATCCTTATTTTTACGGAAAGTTTTGATATAGTCATCAGCAAAACCTAATGTACCAAGAATCAGCGTCGTTATTAACATCAGCTGCATATATACGTTAGTCAATTTTCCGATCAGCAAGCATGGTACAAGCATCGCCGCTATAATTACCACACCTCCCATCGTTGGCACTCCCTTTTTTGCCACATTAAATGGATCCAATTTCTCATCTCGCTGTGTTTCAGAGATATTCTTGCGTTGCAACAAATGAATGAACCATCTGCCCACCCAAATACTGATACACATGGCTAATACGCCCGCAACTACCGCACGAAATGAGATATAAGTTACCAATCGTGCTCCTGGAAATTCATTAAAGAATGTAAATAATTGATACAACATATGCTCTTCACACTAAAATCAAAATATCGCTTCCCTTTATGCCATCTCGCGTACCACCTCGTGGTCGTCGAAATGATATTTCACGCCCTTTATTATCTGATAATCTTCATGTCCCTTACCTGCTACTAGTACCACATCTCCTTGTCTAGCCAGAGTGCAAGCCGTCTTGATTGCAGATGCCCGATCTTCAATAATCAATGTGCGACGTAGCTCTTCATTTGTCAAACCTGCTGCCATGTCTTGCAAGATAGCATATGGTTCTTCATCACGTGGGTTATCAGAAGTCAATATCAGTTGAGTACTTAATTGATAGGCTGTTTTTGCCATGATTGGACGCTTGCCCTTATCGCGATTTCCTCCACACCCTACCACAGTAATCACTTGTGCAGGTTCCTGCAACTTGCGACAATTACTTTCCACAATCTCATTGATCGTCTTCAGTACATTCTCCACGGCATCCGGCGTATGAGCATAATCAATCACAGCCGTCCAACCTTTACTAGAATGAATGGTCTCAAAACGTCCATTAACTGGTTGTAAACCGCTCAAAACGCGCAATACCTCCATCGCATCTTCTCCCAACGCCACTGCAGCACCATAAATCAACAACAGATTACTCACATTGAATCTACCTACTAGCGGAACAAACACCTCTGTGTTCACAGCACCCAATGTACTCTGCATACGCAACAACATACCATCAAAGCCCTCCTCTAAAATCTTTCCTCGGAAATCCGCCATGCTACGAGTAGAATAAGTAAGCACCTTCGCCTTCGTATTCTGCGTCATCACTAACCCATTCTTATCATCTATATTAGTGATTGCAAATGCCTCTTTCTTCAAACGATCAAACAATACCTTCTTCGTATCTCGATAGTGATCAAACGTCTTATGGTAGTCAAGATGGTCGCGTGTCAAGTTAGTAAATAACGCCCCAGCATACTCCAATCCTGCGATACGTTCTTGGGCAATAGAATGACTACTTACCTCCATAAATGCATACTCACAACCAGCTGCCACCATCTTGGCTAACAAAGCGTTGAGAGACAATGCATCTGGAGTCGTATGGGTAGCAACAACTTCTTCGTCATCCACGTAATTTACCACCGTAGAAAGTAAGCCTACCTTATATCCCAAAGATTTGAATAAACGATATAATAAGGTTGCTGTCGTAGTCTTGCCGTTTGTACCAGTCACACCTACCAACCGAAGGGATAGCGAAGGCTTACCGAAGAAATTATGCGCCATCTTCCCCAACGCTTCATCACTATTCTTCACTAAAATATAGCATACCCCATCATCCTTGATATATTCTTTTTTCTCTAGCACGATAGCCACTGCCCCTTGCTCCACACATTTATCAATATACGCATGTCCATCTGTAGCAGTTCCGACTTGAGCAACAAACAGACTTCCCTTTGTTACACGACGTGAATCAAACTGAATATCTGCTATCTCTACATCCGTACTGCCAACCACTTGCAATACCTCAAAGCCTACGAGCAATTCTTTTACTTTCATATTACTAAAGTATTAAACTAGTCTTTCACAACCATCACCAGTTCGCCATTCTTAATCACATACTCACCTGCGTATGCCATGGTCTTCTCTGCAATTTGTCTCACAACTGTACCACAATCAAGACCTGCATCATATGGCCATTGAGGACCATGAATCACACATATACAGGAGTATTGTGGATTTTCCTCTGGGAAATATCCTACAAATGACATACGATGTCGACGATTACTATATCCTTGTTCCAAAATTTGTGCCGTACCAGTCTTACCAGCTATTGCCACTAATGGACTTTGTGCCTTACGAGTTCCCCAAGGATTTATTGAAGCCGTACCCAACTCATTATCCCAAACTACATCATGCAAACATTCACGTATACCTTTGAGTGTCTCTGAATCACACATACTGCTCTTGATTACACTACTCTCAAATTTCTCTACTGTCTTCCCACCCTTTCGTATCTCTCTCACAATCAGAGGAGCAATCATTTTACCATCGTTTGCAATACCATTATAGAACATCAGTATCTGTAACGGGCTCAACTCTATAGAATATCCGTACGCCATTTTTGAGATTGTTACGGTATCATTAGGTATATTTATCAATGCCTGTTTTGCACCTGGAATAGTATAATCAATACTATCGCACAATCCCATGTTCCTCAATTTTTTAACGAACTTTTTTGCACTGCCGTCATATCCTTTTGTCACTATCTTCGCCAATGCAATATTACTACTTACTGCCAACGCTTGTCGGATAGAATAAACAGTATCATTTGGGTGAGCATCTGTATGCTTTGCGCCATAATACACCCATCCATCCTTCTCTACCTCGATGGAATCTGTCATATCAATTTTTCCATCATCCAACACTGCCATTAGCGATATAGTTTTGAAAGTAGAACCAGGTTCCATACGTATAACAGCATGATTAGCAACCTCAGAATAATTTCCATCTGCTCTACGATCTAGGTTACTCATTGCTTTGATCTCTCCCGTTTGTACGTCCATCATAACCACACATCCCCAATCAGCCTTCGTGTACTCAAGACGTTTGCGAAGAGCAGTTTCACAGATATCCATCAAGTTGGCATCAAACGTAGTGTACAAATCACAACCATTCACCGCTTCACGAATAGGTACATTCTGCCAACTACCCGCTACCTTATCCCTTACACTCATGCCATCCTCGCCTCGCAAGTAAGAATCAAAACGTAATTCTAAACCAGATTTAGCCTCTCCACTAGCAAGATAAATATTTCCAATCGCCCTGCTGCTCAAACTCTTAAATGGTTTTACTCGCAGGTTTAGATCTTCTGCATGAAATCCACTCTTGTATACACCACGACGAATCAATGGAAGCTGTTTTATTTCCTTTAACTGTGTGTAACTAATTCGCTCATTACTCAAACGGATATTTTTATTATCTCGGTATGCTTTCACAATTTGATCTCGATAGTCCTCCTTTGTTTGATCTTTTACTATCTTACTCAATCCTTCAGCAATACTATCTACATGCGACCAAAACAATTCACCCTTATTCATATGCAATGCCTCCACTCGAGTATCCATATAAATACTATATTGAGGTACACTGCTTGCCAATAATCGCCCTTCACAATCGAATATATTTCCGCGTATTGCTTTAATTGTCTTATAGTTAGACTCACGCTTATCCACTAGACTTTCCCAGCGATCACGCTGTACAGTTTGAATCGCGACAATACGAACAAACACTACAATAAAGAGCAATGCTATCATTACAAAAACGATAGCAAAACGCAAAACGGTATTTTTCAAACTATCACTCATTGTACTCGTATTGCTGGCGTATTACTTTCCTTCAGTTTGCTACCTTTTTCTTGCAGCATTTTCGCAATAGAAGATTGACGACTTTTATTCATCAATTCTGCATTAACCGTCAATTGGGTCATTTGCACATCTTGCAATTCCTTCTGCAAGTCGCTCAACATACGCATCTGACGTTGTGACTGATAGCCAAGATAAATATAGAGAAATACCAATCCACTAATCAATAAGATTAGTCGATACTGTTGTCTAAACCAGTCCTGCCCCAGTACATTACCACTCAAGATGTCTTTTACAGAATACTTTTTCATAATTTCTCAGCCACTCTCAGTTTAGCACTTCGCGCTCTTGGATTACGCTCTACCTCTTCTTCGCTAGCAGTTAGACCTTTCTCAATTACCTTGAAAGGACTCAAAATATTGCCATAAAAGTCTTTCTCGATTTTACCTTCCAAATTACCAGATCGTAAAAAGTTCTTGACGATTCTATCTTCTAAAGAATGATAAGTTAATATCGCTATTCTTCCTCCTGACTTCAACAAATCTTTAGCCGCTAGCAACATCTCTCGGAGTGCACCCATCTCATCATTCACTTCTATTCGCAATGCCTGAAATGCTTTCGCCAAGTCCTTTTTAGCTGCAGCGGGCACTTCTAATTCTCCGACATTTCCCTCCTGACTAGAGATCATAGGAGCCTTGCCTATCAATACCTCCACCAGATCCTCTGTTCGCTCCAAAGCCCTTTGGCTACGCACTTTCACTATTCGCTTGGCAATTTGTCGCGAATTATTCATCTCACCATATATATACAACACGCGCGCGAGGTCCTCTTCCGTATAGGTATTAAGTATGTCCGCAGCCGTCTTTCCTCCAGTTTGGTTCATACGCATATCTAATGGCGCGGAGAATCTAAAACTAAATCCTCGTTCGGGACAATCAAAATGATGGAAAGATACACCCAAATCGCCAAGTAATCCATCTATTTGCTCAACACCATAATAGTCCATAAAGTTGCGCAAATAGCGAAAATTACCATGAACAAACTGCCAATTCTCATTATTTGTCATGCCTGTTTTTTCGGCATTATGAAACGCATCTAAATCTTGGTCAAAGGAAAAGAGCTTTCCTTTTTCCATCTTCTTGTTTTCATTTTCACTCTTCAAATGCTCCAAGATAGCTCTGGAGTGACCTCCTCCACCAAAAGTGACATCCACATACAACCCATTGGGTTGAATGTTCAACCCATGGATTGTCTCTCTCAGCATTGCGGGAATGTGATAAATCTCATTCATAGTTAGTTAGGTTTAATTTATAGTTTAGGCTGGGATTTCATGCGTATACGTATGCGCTCTGCTAAATCTTTTTGAGGCATTTGTTTCTCGTTGAACACACTTGGATTCCATAGCGCGAAGCGATCCAACATACCTACAAACAGTATATCTTGTTGAGCACCTATCATCTCAAGGTTCTTCTTTTGCAGCAATACGCGGCCTTGGCTATCTATGTCCAGCATTTCAGCCTCCGACATAAACTGCATCAATATCATTTGATCTTCTGGATCCCATTCATCCAGCGCATTGCGCAATTGACTCACCTTGGCATGCCAAATATGCTCTGGGTAGAAGATCACACACTCATTATCAGTATCTCGTCGCATCACTATTTGCGTCGAACCCATCTCAGCAAGTATTTTTCTGTAACTCGCTGGAATAAACACGCGACCTTTTGCGTCTAAACGTGCTTCGATATTTCCAATAAATGTGTTCATATAATCCTTAGTTTTTTCTCCTAATAGCGAAGCGTCTAACTTCTAGCCTCAAGCAGCCATTAGGTAGTCTTTTTCTGAATTCCGCTGCAAAGTTACAAAAAATATTTGATATTCCCCACATTTCCCCACAAAAAATTTTTCAGTATCATTTTCATAGTCTTATTAACAAACTTATCAACATGCTATCACATTGATTCTCTTTTGATTACAAACTTTATTCAAAAAGTGGGGAAAAGTGGTGTAAAAAAAGTAAAATATCTTTTCCATTATTTTAATAGATAAATGAAGTCATAGAAGATAGGTAAAAAAAAGACTGCCGCAGCAGTCTTTTTTATTCTCCAATAGATCTTTACTGTCAATTACCAACGAGCTATGCGAGCGGTCTAGCATATACAGGGCCCGCCCAATCTACAGCTCGCAGGGCGATCGGCGATCTATTAGCGTTTATAATTCTCCCACTTGGTGTTACGCATATCGCCTGACTTGAGGAACTCCTCGTGCATAGCCAATGCGCAGCTCAAGGTGTGAGGGGTATGAGCGGTCTTAGACATCTCCAAGTATTCGTTCAACAATGGGCGGTATTGTGGATCCACACAGTTGTTGATAATCTCATGAGCGCGTTGGATTGGGCTCTTACCACGCAAGTCAGCAATACCGTGCTCAGTGATGATAATCTTCACAGAGTGCTCGCTATGATCGTGATGGCTAACCATTGGCAAGAATGCAGAGATAGCACCACCCTTAGCGGTTGATGGAGTTGTATAAATGCTGATATATGCGTTGCGAGTAAAGTCGCCTGAACCACCGATACCGTTCATCATCTTGGTACCACATACGTGGGTAGAGTTGATCTAACTAAGAAGGTTTCCCCGATAACTGAAAAAGTTTACTCCATTCCTAAAAAAGTTGACATTGTGCACTCCGCGCTCATTCTTGAGCGCACTACCCGCTAACTTCTTTAGCTCCGAATCCCATTCGGGTACTTTGTATTTATGCCTCTAAAAACAGCAAAAAAGCGATTTCTATTTGCTCAATCCAAAATAAATTTGTACCTTTGCACCCGTAATGAGTCCGCGCCTTGGGATTATGTCTTTAAGGGTGGGCAATTGCAGACATAATACAGGCGTCATAAGCGCTTTGTTCTGGTTTCTTGAAACTTCGCAACTTTCAAAACCATAGCAGAACATGGCAACGTATGATGTCCTCGGGATATGTATATTATCAACCATATGCACAATAAAGGTGTATATGCGTTCGTACATATCGGCGTGGGCTTCGCGTTGTTGTTCTATATGGTTGGGCAATGCGAAGGCCTCAAGAAGCGGAACAGCAACAGTGCAGTCCCGCTTTTTTTGTGTATGCAACAGAATATAACAAACAACAAAGCAATTATTAATAAACGGAGGTAGCCGAAAATCCGATGCAGAGTAGGCAAAAATAATTAATAGTTATGAACAAAAAAATAATTTATGCACCGGTAGCAGTTATTGTTTTAATATTCTTATTCAGGGGCTGCGGAAATCCTCCAGAAGGAGCTAAAAAAGGAGAATTTTCAGTTAGTGCTGATAAAAAAGTGTATTTTTCCCAAGGTAATCTTCAATATTCTCCTGCTGATGACAAATGGAGATTTGCTGACAATCAATATGACGTGATAGGTCAGACCAATTCTCAGATTTCTGATACTTATGAAGGGTGGATTGATTTGTTTGGATGGGGAACAGCAGGTGAACCTAATGGAGAAGACAATATTCATTATAAATATTGTTATAAACCTACTGATAGAATATCTACCCCTAAATCATATGGTAACGGAATATATGGTCCAGCGGGTCCAAAGAGTAAATACGATTGCGAACTAACTGGTGAATATTATAAATACGATTGGGGATATAATAAAATTAAAAACGGAGAGAATAAAAGAAAACTGTGGCGCACTCTTACCGCTGAGGAGTGGGAATACCTTCTCTTTGCCAGACCTCGTGCGATGCAATTGTTAGCTTTAGGAGATATCGGAGGAATTAAAGGTTTATTTATATTTCCTGATGACTATAAAGATAAAGATGATTTATTAAACCTAGGTGAAGATGGATATAACTCATATTCGGATATGTGGAATACGGGTTTTTATGATAAGTATTCAGATTTTAACACTTGGAATTCACTTACTTTGAAAGATTGGAAAAAGTTAGAGAAAAAGGGCGTAGTCTTTTTACCTACAGCAGGAATCCGATACGGAAAAGGCGTTGCAAGTGTTAATTCGAAGGGATATTATTGGTCTTCTACTCCTACATCATATGACGTTTCTTTTGCAAAAACAGTAGCATTTTTTGGAGCAGGTGTTCTGCTAGTCGAACGTCAAGAGCGTGGTGAGGGATGTTCTGTAAGACTTGTTACAGATGTAGATTAAAACTTAATGCGATAACTCAAAGATAGGCAATATGACTTATTAAAAAAACTACCAGAGCTCTGGTAGTTTTTTATTACATACTAAGAATTTATCACTCAATAAGTTGGATACATATATCTCCAATTTGACCGACAAATTTGCAAGGGATTGTGGACAGAAAAAAGACTGCTCTCGTCATACGGAGCAGTCTTTTTTGGTGTTTATTTACGTCGTATCTACAGCGGAATGACAATTGTAAACCTATGTAACGATCAGCGCTTATAATTCTCCCACTTCGTATTACGCATATCGCCAGACTTGAGGAACTCCTCGTGCATAGCCAATGCGCAGCTCAATGTGTGAGGTGTATGAGCGGTCTTAGACATCTCCAAGTACTCGTTCAACAATGGGCGGTATTGTGGATCCACACAGTTGTTGATAATCTCGTGAGCACGTTGAATTGGGCTCTTACCACGCAAATCAGCAATACCATGCTCGGTGATGATGATCTTCACAGAGTGCTCGCTATGGTCGTGGTGGCTAACCATAGGCAAGAATGCAGAGATAGCACCACCCTTAGCGGTAGAAGGAGTAGTATAGATGCTGATATATGCGTTGCGAGTGAAGTCGCCAGAACCACCGATACCGTTCATCATCTTAGTACCACATACGTGAGTAGAGTTGATGTTACCGAAGATATCTGCCTCGAGAGCAGTATTGATAGTAATCAAACCAAGACGACGAGCCACCTCTGGGTTATTACTAATCTCTTGTGGACGAAGCACCAATTTATCACGGAAGAAATCCAAGTTGTCGATGATCTCTTGGAGCTTATCAGCACCAATGGTCAATGAGCAACCACTAGCAAACTTAACGCGGCCAGCGTTCATCAACTCTACTACTGAGTCTTGGATTACCTCGGTGTACATCTCAAAAGCTGGGATGTTCTTGTTGTCGCCCAAAGCGTAGAGTACTGCGTTAGCGATGTTACCCACACCTGATTGGATAGGCAAGAAAGATGCTGGGATACGACCCTCTTTCATCTCATTCTCGAGGAAAGAAGCTACGTTAGCACCGATCTTAGCAGTAGTCTCGTCAAGTGGAGTAAAACCACCTACCTCGTTAGGACGGTTGGTCTTCACTACAGCCACCAATTTCTCAGCAGGAATAGTCACGCAATCCGCACCAATACGATCAGCTACGCTGTAGATAGGAATCTCGCGGCGTACAGGAGGATCAGCAGGCTCGTAGATATCATGCATACCACGCATAGAAGCAGGCATAGCTTCGTTCAACTCTACGATCACCTTGTCAGCCAAGCGGCAGAAAGTTGGTACGTTACCCACACCAGCGGTGAGTACAATCTCTACTTCGTCACCTTTCTCCACTACTTGACATGCCTCAACGATAGCGAAGTCTGGCTTCTTCATAAAGCCGTAGCGGAGGTCTTGTGCGAGCTCGCTAAGGTGCATATCAAAGTAGTGAGCGCCTTGTGCGTTCAACTCTCCACGGAGATCCTTGTTACCTTGGTATGGAGTGCGGAACTCGATAGCGTGTGCGCGTGCCAATGCACCGTCGCAGCTGTCACCAGTAGAAGCACCGGTGTACATGCCAATCTTGTATGGCTTACCCTCAGCGTGGAGTGCCTCAGCCATTGCTGCGATAGCAGATGGTACGTCTTTTGGAGCACCGGCAGGGGTGAAACCACCCATGCCACAGATTGCTCCATTAGGTACCAATTGAGCTGCTTCAGCAGCAGTCATAAATGGAATTGCCATGATTAAGCTTTACCGTTTGAACCCAATACGTTAACGATTTTGTGCTTGTAGAGCTCAGTCATCAAGTCACGTGCTGGACCGCAGTATTTACGTGGATCGAACTCACCTGGTTTCTCTGCAAATACTTTGCGTACTGCAGCGGTGAAGGCAAGGCGGCTATCAGAGTCAATGTTAATCTTGCAAACAGCGCTCTCAGATGCCTTGCGGAGTTGCTCCTCTGGAATACCTACTGCGTCTGGCAATTTACCACCATATTGGTTGATGATGTCAACATACTCTTGTGGAACAGAAGAAGAACCGTGGAGTACGATTGGGAAACCAGGAAGTTGCTCCATGATTGCATCGAGGATGTCGAATGCCAATGGAGGAGGAACGAGTTTACCTGTTTGTGGATCTACTGTACATTGCTCACGGGTGAACTTGTATGCACCGTGGCTGGTACCGATAGAAATAGCGAGTGAGTCGCAACCAGTACGAGTAGCGAAATCAACTACCTCTTCTGGCTTAGTATAGTGGCTCTCTGCTGCAGATACTTCATCTTCTACACCAGCCAATACGCCGAGCTCTGCCTCTACAGTCACACCATGAGCGTGAGCGTATTCTACTAACTTTTGTGTGAGGGCGATATTCTCCTCGTATGGAAGGTGGCTACCGTCAATCATCACGCTTGAGAAACCGAAGTCAACGCAAGACTTGCAAGTCTCGAAACTATCTCCGTGGTCGAGGTGTAAGCAGATTTGTGGGTTCTCCCAACCTAACTCTTTTGCGTACTCTACAGCACCT
>JAZLDS010000028.1:0-45802 GCA_045614865.1 Paludibacteraceae bacterium
GGGGGGGGGGGGGGGGGGGGATAGGTAATGCGTTTTACATTACCTATCTCCTTATAAGCCAATCTCTTCACTCTAAGCGAGAGGTAATTATTTACTTCACAAGACCTTTCCAAAATACTCCAATCGCTTCGTTCTAGTCAAGAGGTAATAGAGTTATTTCACAATTCCTTTTTCGAGGTACTCTGCCAAGTTCACTCTCGCTTGCTCAGCAGCGTGGTCGGCAGCTACCTTTTTCATATCGGATTGTACCATCAGCTTAACCAATTGCTCGAAGCTAGTCTTGGCTGGGTTCCAGCCTAATGCTTTCTTTGCCTTGGTAGGGTCGCCCCACAAGTTCACCACGTCGGTTGGACGGTAGAAGTCCGCACTCACCTCAATCAAGGTCTTGCCCACCAACTCCTCTGGACCTGCTACGCACACGCCCTTCTCATCCGCACCTTCGCCGCGGAACTCCAAGGTGATGCCCACCTCCTTGAATGCCAAATCGCAGAACTCGCGTACCGAGTGCTGCTCACCTGTAGCGATCACAAAGTCCTCTGGTGTCTCGTGTTGCAAGATCAGCCACATGCACTCCACATAATCCTTCGCATAACCCCAGTCGCGCAACGATGACAGGTTACCCAAGTACAATTTATCTTGCTTGCCTTGCGCGATACGCGCAGCCGCCAAGGTAATCTTGCGGGTCACAAAGGTCTCGCCACGGCGCTCTGACTCGTGGTTGAACAAGATGCCCGAGCAGCAGAACATGTTATACGCCTCGCGGTACTCCTTCACGATCCAGTAGCCGTAGAGTTTCGCCACAGCGTATGGCGAGTATGGGTGGAACGGTGTGTTCTCGTTTTGTGGCACCTCCTCCACTTTGCCATAGAGCTCAGAGGTGGATGCCTGGTAGATACGGCAGGTGTCGGCTAGTCCGCAGGCACGAACGGCCTCCAAGATACGTAGTACGCCTACGGCGTCGATGTCGGCGGTGAACTCAGGCGAGTCGAAGCTGACTTGCACATGGCTCTGTGCGGCGAGGTTGTATATCTCATCGGGGCGCACCTTGCCGATGACCTTGATTAGACCCATAGAGTCCGACATATCGGCGTAGTGGAGGTGGAAATGGGGTTGCCCCTCGAGGTGGGCAATGCGCTCACGATAATCCACACTGCTACGACGGATGATACCGTGCACATCATAGCCTTTCTCCAATAGGAACTCGCTCAAGTACGAGCCGTCCTGTCCTGTTACACCAGTTATTAATGCTGTTTTCATATTTTCTTGTTTTTAAATTCAACTTATATTTATGTTATCAGCGCTCTGCGCGCATAGGGTTGTGGAGGAAATCCTCGTAGGCGAGTGCTATTCCTTCTTCCAACTCCGTCTTATACTTCCAGCCCAAGGCTTCCGCTTTGCTTACATCCAATAATTTTCTTGGCGTACCATTAGGCCTTGTCGTATCCCACTCTATGCGGCCCTCATAGCCCACCGTCTTCGCCACTAACTCCGTCAGGGCTTTGATAGTCAGTTCCTTGCCCGTACCGGCATTCACCGTCTCGTTGCCACTATAGTTATTCATCAGGAACACGCAGAGATTAGCAAGATCGTCCACATACAAGAACTCGCGCAATGGACTACCATCGCCCCAGCAGGTCACCACCTCAGCCCAACTCTCCTTCGCTTCGTGGAAACGACGGATCAAGGCGGGCAACACATGCGAGTGCTCTGGGTGGTAGTTATCGTTCGGGCCATAGAGGTTAGTTGGCATCACGCTGATATAGTCCGTGCCATATTGGCGGTTAAGAAACTCGCAGTACTTCAGTCCCGATATCTTCGCCAGGGCGTAGGCCTCGTTGGTTTTCTCTAGCTCGCCCGTCAAGAGGCAACTCTCGGTCATAGGCTGTGGAGCCAAGCGAGGATAGATGCAGCTGGAGCCCAAAAACAATAGCTTCTTGCATCCATTCTGCCATGCCGAGTGGATGACGTTCATCTCGAGGATCATGTTGTCGTACATGAAGTCGGCGAGAGCAGATTGGTTAGCGACGATGCCGCCTACTTTGGCGGCAGCGAGGAAGACGTATTCGGGTTTCTCGGTGGCGAAGAACGCTTCAACGGCGTCTTGGCGACAGAGGTCTAGCTCCGCATGGGTGCGGGTGATGATGTTGGTGTAGCCCTGGCGGGTGAGCTCACGGACGATGGCGGAGCCTACCATGCCTCTATGTCCAGCTACGTATATTTTGGAATTCTGTTTCATACAAGATAATTTATTTTCCTACCACCTTTCTACAAAAAGTGGTAAAACCACGATATATTTTATAACATATCGGATGTTTTAACAACCATTGTACACGGACCACCTCATAATAATAGGGCAATATCTGTATATAATCTCTTGCTATTCGTTCTGGTAATACTGTTTTAAGTATTTGCTCTCTTTCTTGGATCAGTTTTTCTGTATTTGAGCTTACACCAGAACAATCATAATCCGTAAAGAACAAATCTACAAATTTAACTGATGCAGAACCAAATATTATAGATTGCACAAAAAACAACCAATCTGCATTCATTCCTACATTTGTATCATATGGAGTATTAACTAATAATTTTCTTTTTATAAATGCCGACTGATGATTAATGCCATGAAGATACATATAGTACATTGACATATCTTTTTCACATAGAAAAGGACTCTTCCCATTGCGCTTACCATTAATAGAAAAATGTGCTCTACCTATAACCAAATCAGCATCACATAAATGTGGATTCACCTCTGCTAATACAGATTCAGATGCAAGAGCATCTCCTCCATTTAAAAACAACAAATATTCTCCTGTTGATTTTGCAATCCCTTTGTTCATTGCGTCATATATACCACCATCAAGTTCCGAGATCCATTGAACATTTAGGCTAGTGATGCTTGACTCTGCATATTCACGGATAATATCTACACTACCATCAGTAGAACCACCATCTATAATAATATGTTCTATCTCTTGGTATGTTTGTGATGCAACAGAAGCTAGCGTTTTGCGCAAGCCTATTGCATTATTATAGTTTATAGAAATGATTGAAATTTTACACATAAATAATACCGTTTACCAATAACATCCATTTTCAACACGTTCTTTATTTTTTGGGGTTTCATCTTGAGATGGATATACCCAATATTCGTTATAGAATTTATTAACTTCAGGAAGTTCATCCCATCGTTTCCCTTTTATGCCAAACAATATTTGTGTTACACCACCAAGGTGAATAGCTTTTTTGCCCATTCTTTTTGCGTGTGCAGACAATGAGAATCCATATGCACCACATCCTATAATAGCAATATCATAATCTAATGTATCCATTTGCTTTTCCATATATTCTAGAGCCTCAAACCATGTACTGAATTCTGATGTTTCACCTGCGATTGTCTGCACAGCTTTAATAGTGAGCAATTCAAATTCTGGTAGGACATTCTGATTCTTCCAGATATATTTTCGATTTTGATATTGTTTATTTATTGTTTCTGCACAAGGATGAATAACTAACACTTTTTTTCCTTCCAATGCTCTGGACCATGGAAGTTCATAATCATAAGGTTCCATATGATTAAGTTGTGCATATTTAATATCTTCTTTCAAGAAAGGTTTGGTTAAATCTTCTCTAATCCAATCACTACAACATAAGCAATCACAGCATCCTGCATCCATTTTGCACAAGCGATTATGATATTTATCCATTAATGAAATATTGTTTGGAAAAAAACCTGCATTATTACAAAACGGATTCATAAATTGTTGTGCTAATGATTTATCATAATGAATAAATTTAATCTTTTTTTGTATATATAGAACATACCTCTTCCATAAAGGAAGTGATGTTAAATAATTATACATCGCAGCATCCAATTCTATAGATCCAAAACGAGCCACCATAAATGGAGAATCATCCGATAAACCTTGATAGATAAAGTCATTCAGTTCGTATGAATTCATTTGGTGTATTCCTTTGGAAACAGATTTACCACCATACACGATACGGTTAATAAAACGTAAAATTACTCGCTCTATTTTTGCTATATACTTATTCATATATTTTATCAATTTTATCTTATTAAATTTCGAAGTAGCCTTTTTAGTTTTTTCTCTATAAAAAACAATGCCCACGAATACTGCCATTTTTTAGCGAACACATCTTTATTTTCATATATTTGCCATTGCAAATTAGAAGCATAAAATTGGCGTGAGTATTTGTCTCTATTTTTTTCAAATAGTTCCCTTGCAACTTTAAGACTAGTTTCTCCTTGGGATGATTTGCTAAGAGATGTATATATTCCACCACTATGACGTACATAGATACCTCCAAAAAAAGAAAACAAATAGCCTTTTCCTTTCTTCAACAAGTGATACAATTCATGTTCATCACGATACAACTCATATTGTTTTCTCCATGAATTATCATACAAATCTCTCCTAAATACCATAGTTAGAGGTTGCGTATACCATTCAGAGAAATATGTATCTAAATCTATATCTACACCATCATTATCATACAAGATTTTGCTTCCATTATCTTCGATAAATTCACCAGACTCTATTATATACTGTTTAGAACGATGCCAACAAACACTATACTCCGGATTCGCCTCCATAAAATCCACTTGCTTTTGTAGTTTTAATGGATCTGTCCAATAATCATCTCCTTCGCAATACGCAATATATTTACCACGAGCACGATTGTAGTTATAACAATCTATTTCATTCGCTTTACCTTTTTGATATTGATTTTCATCTTCATAAAGTGGAAAAATCAAATCAGGATATTTTGCTTCATATTCGCGTATTATCTCTGTTGTCCCATCCGTAGAGCAATCATCGTGAATCAGAATCTCAATTGAAAAATCCGTTTGCTGCATCAAAAATCCATCCAAACATTTTCGGATAAATTGTGCATGATTATATGTAATGCAGCATATACTGACGAGTGGCGTATTCATATCAAATCAATGTATATTCATTAAGCAATTGCTTCGTTCCTTCTTTGCCATTGTGCATCAGCACGTCTATAATTGATAGCTCTGGCATAAAATCATTCTTAAACTGTGGATATGGAGTTAAGTTTGTTTTTACGAATTGCAAGTCTATACCATCTGCTTTGAAATCAGCTTTATCATATAACTCTTGTCCTCCGATAGCATTGTAGTATATGTCTGCTCCCAATAGATGGCAAATATGTTTAACCTTGTCTTTCGCTTTGAGTGAATTGTCTTTATCTATGGACGAAGATAGGACCAATCTAGTATCAATGTCCAAATAGTCCAATATCACCTGAAAACTATTCATCATAAAAGCCCCCAACGAACGATCTTCATACGAGTACATACGCTCCAATAAAGCACACACTTCTTCGTAGTACGGCGCTTTGCGGTAGGCAGATTCTATCAAGCGGGAGAACTTTTTGAAATCATCCTTGATGGTGATCTCGTTGAATAGTTTATTAGGGCTAGCACCATTGAGCGTGATGGTAAACATATGCTTCTGTCCATTCAAAAGGATATTATTTCGGCTTACCCATCCACCCTTAATGTAATTGACATCATCATACACCACATATGTATCGACAGCTGCCATCAACTGCCAATAACCGATATACGGCATAAAATATGGTTGCATGATGCCTAGTTTCATTCTCGAATACAATTTATTACACGTTTCACATCCTCTTCACTCAACGCATGGTGCATAGGCAAACATATAACCGTATCCGCCCACTCTGTAGCCATAGGTAAATTGTCACTCGTAGCAGATGGATAGGTGTTATATGGCGTAAATGTACTAATCAACGGATAGAAATATCTACGACCAAGCACATTATTTGCTTTCATCTTCTCATACAACTCATCGCGAGTCATACCGTATTCTGCAGCGTTGATAAAGATAGGGAAATAGCTGTAATTTAGGCTATAGGGCGATGAGGCGATAAGGCTATCCAAGATAGGTTGATACAAGGAAATACCTTTCACATCCTTCAGTGCTTCCACATACATCTTAGCGACCTCTTTGCGAGCGGCTATGGCCGCGTCTACGTGCTGGAGGTTCAATAGACCATAAGCAGCACGGATCTCATCCATCTTACTATTGATGCCAGGACCAACTACGGTAGTCTCATCCTCGAAACCGAAGTTCTTCAGGTAATCAATCTGCTGTTTCATCTCTGCTGAATTACACACCAATGCTCCACCCTCTACGGTATTGTAGGTCTTGGTAGCATGGAAACTCAATGTAGAGATATCACCTGCTTTCAAAATGGATTGTCCGTCCTTGCTTACACCAAAAGCATGTGCCGCATCATAAATGACTTTCAGATTATGATTATTGGCTATTGCCTCTATGCGCTCAACATCGCATGGTGTGCCATAGACATGCACTGGCATAATTGCTACAGTCTTATCCGTAATAGCAGCTTCTATCTTATCAGGATCGATGCATCCCGTCAGAGGATCAATATCCACAAACACAGGAGTCAACTTATTCCACCAAATAGCATGCGTGGTAGCTACAAACGAATAAGGCGTAGTAATCACTTCGCCTTCGTTAAGTCCCAACGCTTGCAACGCTGTGATTAGTGGTAAAGTACCATTGGTAAAGAGAGATATATACTCTACCCCAAGATATTCACCAAGCGCCTTCTCTAGTTCTTGATGAAAATGACCATTGTTGGTAATCCACCTACGATCCCATATCTCTTGTAGATATGGAATAAATTCCTCTAATGGAGGAAGAAGAGGAGATGTAACTGTTATATAATTTTTCATACTATAATACTTTACGAAACATTTTTATTATAATGTTAATAAATGGTTTAGGTAAAAATTTCTTGTAGGACTTGTACTTAGATCTTTTAAGCTTTTTTATAAAATAAGCCCATTCTTCATGGTATAAACCATTTTGATATTTATCATAACTTTCAGCAAGATTGATTAATTGACTAATCTGTTCGTTTCTACTAAGAGCTGCCCATTTACTATGTGGATTTTGGCGATAAACAGATGTTGATTCTTTTAATATTGCAATTAGACCTTTTTGTGAAAGCATAACACCAAGCATCCAATCTGCTAGATACAAATCATATAAAGAAGATTCTAAAGACTTTATACAACTTGTTCTAAAAACACATGCTGATAGATTCCCTAGTTGATTTCCATCCTTTATCTGGCTTTTTGTATCTACATAATGAACGTCTTCATTATAGTTCCATCCAAATGTAATAGGTTGAGGGGTTTCTGGTCTAATATATGATATCCTATTCATGGACATGCAGCATTCATGATGTGAACTCAAAAATCTAATATGGTTTTCCAAATGATTAGGTGTACTCCAATAATCATCACCTTCTAATACTGCTATATAATCGCCATCACATGCGTTAAAAGCACGTTGATAGTTTTTAGTAATACCTAAATTCTTATCATTATACAAATATACAAATGGAAATAGAGATATTTCTTCGTAAGACTTAATTATTTCTAAAGTCTTATCTGTTGAGCAGTCATCAGCAATGATAACACTTATATTCACATCGCTTTTTACACGCTGCGCTAAAATACTCTCTATAGTTTGAGCAATGAACGTTTCTTGATTATATGATATAAGGAGAACATCAACTTTCATTATTTTATTTTCATTTACAGATTCAATAAATTAATATCTTTAGGATTTATATTCTTATAGCCAAGACATACCTTTTTGTTTATTAACTTTTCTACTTAGAAGTATTCGTTTTTTATATCTCCTAATAAATGATATTTCATTTCGGTATTCATTAAATTTATACCATTTAACCATAAGTATACATTTAAATATTTTTTTATATAAACCAAGCAACATTCTCTCAATAGATATAGGTCTCAATATATTAGTATACTTAACCAATTTAGATTGTAACATCCTATATTCTTTATATTCATCTGTTTGGTTATTTATATTATCCTGATGATCATGGATTATTTGAGTTAGGGGAGCTAAACCTAACTTAACATTGTGATATTCCATCCTCTGAAGATAATTATCGTCTTCTCCATATAAAAAGAAGATAGGATCGAATCCACCTATAGTTTCAAGTGTATTCCGACTTATTAACCAAGCTGCAGCATTTATATATTTAAATTGATACACTTCTTTTAGAGAGCCTAGATAAATATCACTTAATAATAAGTTTGCATGATTTGTCATGCCATCTTCAATTTGTGCTGCAATATATTGTCGATCTGCTGTTAAGTGCATAGGACTTATGACACCATATTCTGGATAGTCAAGATGGATACGTACTAATTCACTAATAGTATTAGATTCTATCCATGCATCTTGGTTAAGCAAAAACACATAGTCACAACCTTTATCCAAAGCGTATCGCATAGCTAGATTATTTGCACGACCAAAGCCAAGGTTTTCTTTTGATTCAATCAAATGAATCTCTGGAAAGTGCTCACGAATATATTCTACCGATCCATCATTGGAAGCATTATCAACCACAATGGTTTGCACTGGATAATCGGATTTTCGTAGCGAACTAAAGCATCGGTCATACCATCGATGCCCTTTATATGTAACTATAACAATGAATACTTTAGCTTGTTTGTTCATATCTACATTATTCTTATATGAAAAATCTGTATCTTAGTATTTTTTTTATTGTAAATCTCATAGATTTTGAAAAATCATACCAGAACATATAAAACCAGTTTCTACGATACACTTGAATGTATTTAACAAAACATCCTATTACTCTTTTTGAGAAAAAGGATTGCTTAAAAGCCAATCTTGTGCTCCCAAAAGCTAATCTATCTCGATATTCTTTCTTGGTAATCAAAGAATCAAGTTCTTCATTATAAACCTCCCAAGCTCTTGAATCATCAAAACTTTGATGTTTTGGAAAATTTAATGAGCATCCTATTGTCTGATTAGTATGTAGTCTATAACTAATCAACGGAGATGATATAAAACCTAATGAATCATTCATTAACGCTATAAAACTTATAAAATAATCATGGCAAATTGTATTTTGCTTAAATAGTTTATCTAAACTTTGTACATACTTTTTTCTAAAGGCCATTGTAGCACCGGTTGCACGATTATTTTTAATCCACAATTCAAAACCAAGTCCTTTGTTAAACTGTTTCTGAGATAATTTTGAAAAACCAATAGTTTCCCATAACTTCAAAGGTTCATCAATTCCTTTTATTTCTGTAGCAGGTGCATTAGGAATCACAGATTTCAAAATAGGATTACCACATCCATCTATCAACAAAGCATCTGTAAAAACTACGTCTTTGCATGGATTTTTCATAAACCAATTACAAACTTCTTCTACTTTATTTTGTTGCCATAAATCATCCTGATCAGAAAGAAATATGATGTCTCCTTTACATAAATTTACAACTTTTTCAAAATTACGTATATAACCAAGATTACTATCATTTACATGTATGCGAAATGGGATATCTGTATCTAAAGCTATTCTATTTATAATTTCTAAAGTATCATCTGAACTTCTATCATCACATATTACAATTTCTCCAACGGGTATCGTTTGAGATAAAATGGTACATAACTGCTTTTCTATGAAGTTTGCACCATTATATGTACACATTGCTACTGAAGTTGTCATACTTATTTAAATATTACTGATATAATAGATTTCTATTAACAATTATTTTACACTTTTTCCTTTTTAAAAAATATTTTACTCTATATAAATGTCCAAACAAGAAAGACCAAAATCTAGGACATGGTAAATTATATATTGTGTAATACAAGTTTTTAATATCTTCATAAGCCGATGGAACTTTAGCCATATAGCGTATAAGCCATGGCAAATTTTTATCGTATTCTATCAATCTTGTATTATCCTTAGAATGATTTACTCGGTCAAAATGAATTGAATTTATTGTGTTTTCTCGTAATGGTAAAATGTAATCACAATTTATTCCTTGTTTCCAAAGTACATAATTAAATGATAATTGATCACGACGAGAATATTTATTTATACAGGACCACCAAAAAGTGTTTAATTCTTTTATTTGTTTAATATGTTGACGATATATCACATTTGTTTCAAAAAGTCCATTAGATTTAGGATAATTTTGCTGCCTAAGTTTGTGACACCAATTTATGATAACAGATTCGTAATCTAAATAAAATTCTAAAACTATAAACGCTTCATCATAAATACAATCTCTTTCTAAATGATTCATAGAAGCGATCTTGCATCCTTGCTCAAGCAACTCAATACTTCTTTCGTATATATAGTTTGTTAGAATACATACATTTGAATCCATCCATATAGAAAACTCATATTCAGGAAGCAACTCCTCTGGATGGGTTTTTACATAACGGCAAATACGCGTATTATCTTCGTTATGATATGGTATAGAACGTATCTGCCATACTCCTACTCTATCCTCTTTAATATCATTGGAGAAAAGGATAAAGTCAAAGCGATCATCAACCACCATCGGTTGCATAACCTCATCGTATCCGCCAACCATAGCGGTGTATATGACGTATTTCTTAGGTTGCGTATTCATTGTTATCTAGTTTCTTATTATCACTCTATTTCTTCAACATCGACTCAGCGTCGGGTAACAATCGGGATTGACAAAGGATTAAAAAGAAAATATTAGTGAAATATTAGCTATCGTTATTATTCCTACCATCAATACAATTTCTTATATCCCAAATACTTTGTCAGTAATTTATTTTGCCACTTCCAATATAGTACTAAACACTTATCCATTAGCACACAAATGAGTATAATACCTATCGTTAGCACTAGCAACTTCACGAATACCCCCCCCCGAGAAAAATTCAGCACATTTCGCAAAGCGCCCATCACAAATATATTATGAATCATCGGCTGGCAATGGATAAGATAGACTGCAAACATCGAGGTTGCTATGCTATTTATCCACATATTACTGATATGCAATTGGCCAAACATCATGAATACCAAAATCGCGTTGGCAATCAACAATGGACTACGATATGGGAAAGAGATATTGAACACAAAATCATGTAAATATGTTCCATACGAGAGATACAAGATTGTAATTGTAAGCACATTAATTGCAACAAATATCCCTAACAGCAACCACACATTCCATGACTGCCACATATCCTGTGACACCTTTAATGTATTTCCAAGCAAATACAGAAATATAAAGTTTACGAGGTTCTTTCCATCTTGCAGGGCAATATCACCTTCAGTACATCCGAAATATATGGATATGACCCCAAAAGCCACTAATGCTCCAATTCTTTCGCGCAGCGCGAGTTTATCTATGGCTTTATTAACAAATGGAGCAACCAAATACAAGTATAGATAGCAACGGATAAACCAGTATGGGGTATTGGTAATAAACATGAGGCGTTCCATCCAGCGACCATGCTCTATACCACTATAAAGAACAAATGGTAGGTTATAAACAATTACTACCATCAACAAAGAAATAAGACCTTTCCAAGTGGATTTGACGCCAAAATAGCCACTAATCAGCATAAACAGAATTACACCGATATGTAAAGTGGGCAATAAGGCGGTGAAAAATTCTTGATTTGCAGGATTAGGTAATAAATACAAATAATAACTAACTATATGATAGAACACAATCATGGTCATTGCCACAATACGCAGCAATTCAAAGGAACTATTTCGTGTTGTAGATGACATGTTTACACAAGATTATATAGTTGCATTAAATATTTCTTTTTCTCCTCATAAGGCAATGATACCATGTACAAGAAATCTTCTTTGTGTTTTTCCCGATATTCATCTAGAGTACATATGACCTTACATGGATTACCTGCTGCAATCACATTAGCAGGAATATCTCGATTAACCAAACTACATGCTCCTATTACAGAATTATCACCTATCTTTACATTAGGCAAAATTGTAGAACGGCAACCTATAAAGCAATTATTTCCAACTTCAATTGTTCCATATATAACCGTTTCTGGGTCGCCGTCTGGCATATTACGAATAACTCTTGTGGATGCGTCATGTGTTACAAAAGCCACATCAAAACTAATTGTTGTATTATCACCTATTGCAATGAGATATGGTTCTGATGAGAAATCCGGAGGAGTAATAAAATCACAATTTTCGCCGATACGGACACCCAAAGAACGAAAATATGCAATATCCTTAACAAGAGGAGATTCTACTTTCTTTATAATTCGAAATATTTTTTTGATATACTTATTTAACAGTCTCATTCTATAATAATTTCAGCATCTTGATAATTTGTATTACCCCATTGTTTTTGCCATAGAACAATTGGAGTATTTGCAGTAGAATTTACAACATTCATCATCAACACTGGATGTACAACATCGTAATCACGCAAACCATATGCAATCTCTTTGTGACCTATATTAAAACCAACACGATATGTTCCTCGAGCTAGATTGTGATGAGAAAGTTTTATATGTACATCAAACTCTCTTTTATCCTGAGGTACATCATATACAGGAGAAACATAGGACCCAACACGCATTTCTTCACTATTATCTATCATTAAACCAATGGTAAATTTTTTAATCGTGCTATCATTGTTTTTAACATGTAGAACAAAATGTAGAGGTTCATCTGTAGCCAAATTTTCATTTTCATTCAAAATAGAAGCGGTGACAAACTCTAATTCTCTATTAGTCGGAGCAGGGCGATGGTTATCAGTTATTTCCACTTTAGAAGAAAAATCGTCTAATAAAACATTTTCCAAATAACGATCAACTACATCATTGATTGCACCAATCTTGGTTAACATACCATTTTCTAATAGCACTCCTGTTTTACACAATGCACGAATACTAGCCATATTATGGCTTACAAAGAGTACTGTTCTACCCTCTCCACGGGATACATCTTGCATCTTGCCGATTGCTTTCTTTTGGAACTCGGCATCGCCGACGGCCAAGACCTCGTCGACAACCAAGATCTCGGGATCGAGGTGCGCAGCTACAGCGAAGCCCAGACGGACCATCATACCGCTAGAATAGCGCTTGACTGGGGTGTCCAAGTAGCGCTCGCAACCAGAGAAATCCACGATCTCGTCTAGCTTAGCGGCGATCTCACGTTTGGTCATACCAAGGATAGCACCGTTCATGTAGATATTCTCCCTACCGGTCATCTCCTGATGGAAACCTGTACCGACCTCTAGGAGACTAGCGATACGACCGCGGGCGCGGATAGTGCCCACGGTAGGGGCAGTGACCTTGCTAAGGAGCTTGAGGAGGGTGGACTTGCCGGCGCCGTTCTTGCCGATGATGCCCACCACATCGCCTTGCTCGACCTTGAAGTCGATATCGCGGTGCGCCCAGACGTAGTCGGAGTCGGCTTTCTGGGTGCGGTCGTTGACCGAACCGATCTTGAGGTAGGGGTCTTCCTTGCGCAGGATGGCGGTCTGCCACCAGCGGTTGAGGTCGTGGCTGATCGTGCCTGTGGACACGAGGCCCAGGCGGTATTGCTTACCTACGTGGTTGAATTCAATTGCTGTTGCCATTATATAAAATCAATTTATGTTCGTTAATAAAAAACAATTTCTTATTTTTGTTAGAAGACAATTAAAATCAATTATGCATCAATTATCATCAATTTCTTTTTTCTTGAATTGTCTTAGTTGTCTATTGTAATTGTCTTAGTTGTCTTTTCAAGGATCATCGTGAATACAATTAAAATCAATTATACATCAATTATCATCAATTTCTTTATTCAACATCTGAATTGTAGTCTAAATAATGCTTGGGATTTCTATAGAAAATCAATGAATTGCCATTTGTATCACATATCTCATTGGTTTCTTTATTCAAAAAATATCGCTCTACAACTGCACTCTTAGGGGCGAAATTAGCCAAGATACCTATAACAGAACGAGACAAACGCATGTAATTAAATAACTGCGCACGGTGGTCTGGCGTTAATCTCTCCACCGACTTACACTCTATAACAATCGTCCCCGCACACAAAAAATCCATACGATAAGTGGCATTCATAAGCTTGCCATGATACTTTATAGTCAACTCCTTCTCACGCTCGAAAGGGATACCTTCCTCCTCCAACTGCATAGCCAATCCCTCTTGATACACATACTCATTCAACCCCGGACCTAACTCCGAATGCACCTCGTATATCGCACCCACCAACGGATACGCATAATCCTTCATATTCTCTAAAATGAATGCCATATGTTTATTTTTTTACGACAATTATTTTTTTGAAGACAATTAAAATCAATGATGCATCTATTTAAATCTATTTTCTTTGATCTTGAATTAACAATAATTGTTGGCTTAAAATTAACAATAATTGTTGATAATATTAATCCCTTGATATGTTTACGACAATTAATGTTAATTAAGTGTCAATTGGTGTCAATTTCTTTATTCCTTGAATTGTCTAAGTTGTCTTAATTACAATTGTCTTGGTTGTCTTATAATAGGATCCGTGTAAAATCTATTTCCCTAGTCATTAATTAGTGGCAATTTTATCTCAATATTGTTAAACTGACATTAATTAACAATAAGTTGACATTAGTTGTCTTTAAAATTATATTCCATCGCAGATCCGCACATAGCCCAGCAATAATAAGATTACGATAGTCTTTTACCAAAACCGTCATCTCATTGAAAGTGCAGTCTTTGCACTCCGAACTCGATTATCCGTGGATGGTTGCAGTTGCATATTTGCATTCTGCATAATTTACGCGGCAAAGGTACAACTTTTTTTTGATATTTGCAAATATCTTTGATATTTAATGCAAAAAATAAAGCAATGAGTTGAAAGGATAAGGTTAAGTAAAAACGACAATTCATGTCAATGAAGTGTCAATTGGTGTTAATTTCTTTTGCAAGGATCTGTGTAAAGACAATCAAAATCAATGAGACATCTATTAGTATCTATTTTTTACCCCTTGAATTGTCTACATTGTTGGTATAAATTGTCTACATTGTTGATTATTATGTTCCTTTTACGACAATTATCATCAATTACATCCAACAATTAGAATCAATTTCTTTTTCATCGAATTGTCAATAATTGTTGGCTTAAAATTAACAATAATTGTTGATAATATTAATCCCTTGATATGTTTACGACAATTAGTGTCAATTAAGTGTCAATTAATGTCAATTTCTTTTATCATCGAATTGTCAATAATTGTTGGTATAACAAGATTACGACTTCTTGCGGATGATGGTAAGGCCGTCGCGCAAGGGCAAGATGACCTTCTCCAATCGGTCGTCTGAAGCGACCTGGTCGTTGAAAGCACGAAGAGCTACAGTCTGGCGATCCCTGTCGTACTCGGGCTCGATGATATGACCATCCCACAAAGTGTTATCCGCCAAGATCCAACCACCCGGACGAACCAATGGCAACACCAGATCCAAATAAGCACAATACTCCTTCTTATCGGCATCGATAAAGACCAGATCAAACAGCATGTTCGTATCACCTAATCGCTGCAACTCCTCCTTGGCATCGCCAATAAGAAGCTCGATCTGTTGGCCCAATGGCGAGAGCGAGAGATTGCGCAAGATAGCGGCCTCCATCTCGTCGTTGTGCTCGATAGTAAGTAACTGACCATCAGACGTTAAGCCCTCGGCAAGACACAAAGCAGAATAACCCGTGAAAGTGCCCAGTTCGAGGATATGACGGGGCTGAATCATCTGGCTGAGCATGCTCAGCACACGGCCCTGTACGTGGCCAGAAAGCATACGGGGATTGATCACTTCGAGGTGGGTGGAACGGGTGATCTTTTGGAGCACTTCGCTCTCTGGAGAGCTATGCTGTTCGATATATTCGGAGATGGTCATTGTAAAAGTTGAGAGTTGAGAATTAACACTGAAGGGCTTCGCCGACAACATAATTGCTGCCACCAATGAAAATAACATCATCGCATGCAGATGATGCCCGAGCGGCTGATAATGCGGCAGGCACCGACTCGAAGGCCCAAGCACGCTGTTGCGCTTGCGGGTGGAGGTGCAACCAACGAGCTAACAAGTCCGCCGACGGCAATGCACGCTTGGTCTGCGCCTGCGCAAAATAATAGATCGCCTGCTCCGGCAAAAGCGACAAGACGGTATCGACATCCTTGTCGTCCACCATACCCAAGACGATACGCAGCGTAGTGAACCTACCCTCTTCAGAGAAGGAGTTGGCATAGGCTTTTAGTTGCTCCGCCACATAGCGCATGCCATGACCGTTATGTCCTGTATCACAGATCGTTAGAGGCGCATGCGATAGCACCTCCCAACGGCCACGCAAGCCGGTGAGCGTGCAGACCTGGGCAAAGCCCTGGGCTATGGCTGGTTGGGCAACGGTCACACCGCAGTAGTTATGCAACACCTGCAGGGCCACGAAAGCAGTCTGCTGGTTCTTATCCTGGTAGTTCCCCTGGAGTTGGCACTCGGGTGCCTCTTTCTGTCTGCGCTTGCGCATGTACCCACACTGGTCGGCAAACCACAGGCGGCAGTCGGTGGTCTCCAGTCCCTGGGCTAAGATCCTGCACTGTTCGGCATGCTGAAGGAAAATGGGTTGGGTGTCGGGATGCGTCTCGCCGATCACACAGGGCACATGAGGCTTGATGATACCCGCTTTCTCGTGTGCGATCAGCGGGAGGGTATCCCCCAAGAACTCGGTATGATCGATACCGATATTGGTGATGACCGACAGGAGCGGCGTGAGGATATTCGTACTATCGAGTCGTCCCCCTAATCCTACCTCTACGACAGCTATATCTACCTGCTGCTGAGCGAAATACCAGAAGGCGAGTGCCATGGTAGTCTCAAAAAACGAAGGTCGCAAATCGTCTAAAAACGCACGATGTTCGGCCACAAAATCGACGACCGTAGTCTCCGGTATCATCTCCCCAGAGATGCGGATACGTTCGCGAAAATCCACCAAGTGGGGTGAGGTGAAGAGTCCCACGCGGTATCCCTGTGCCTGCAGTGCGGCCGCGATAAGGTGGGAGGTCGATCCCTTGCCATTGGTGCCCGCCACATGCACCGCACGGAGCTGCAGATGCGGGTTGCCCAGGTGCTGCATCAGGCGGTAGGTATTGTCGAGCCCAGGCTTGTACGCCGCAGCGCCAACGAGGTGGAAAGTTGGTTGCGATGAATAGAGGTATGTAAGGGTTTCTTGGTAGGTCATACGGGGTATGGGGTTAGAGTGAGAGGAGGATATCCACAATACGTTCGGCGGTATGTCCGTCCCAGAGCGGAGGGATAGCCCCTTGTTTCCATTCGCCAGCAAAAAGCTGGTCTAGTGCCGGTTTGATAGCCTCAGGGCGTGTACCGATGAGCATGTTGGTGCCTACGGTGCACGTCTCTGGTCGTTCGGTATTATCGCGCAGGGTGATACAAGGTACACCCATCACGGTAGTCTCCTCGGTGATACCACCTGAATCAGTAACCACAGCTTTGGCACGTTCAACGAGGTAGTTGAACTCCAGATAGCCCATTGGATCAACAATATGGAGATTAGGGAAGAGCTGTGCGAGCTGGTTTTCGTCGCCCCAGAGGTTGTAGAAGAGTTTAGCCGTACGTGGGTGGATAGGGAAGATGATAGGCAGGCCATGCACATGGGTGATGATCTGCTCCATGAGGGCTTTGAGGTGCTCTTGCTCATCCACGTTAGCAGGACGGTGCATGGTCATAACCAGGTATTGCTTCTCCTTGAGTCCTAAGCTGTCATACACAGCAGGACGACGGAAGCGAGCACGGTTGGCCAGCAAGGTATCAATCATCACATTGCCCACGTACCAAACGCGTTGCACACTACGCTTGAAAGCGTACTGCTCTTCTTCAAGAGCAGGCAGGCTATTAGGCGATGAGGTGATGAGGCTATGAGGCGATGAGGTGATGAGGCTATGAGGCGATGAGGCTTGCAGTTCAGCTCCTTGTAGGAGCAAGTTCTTATTGGCAATCTCGGAGGTGGTGAACATATAATCCGCTAGGGCATCGGTGACCATGCGGTTGATCTCCTCGGGCATCGTCTGATCCCAGCTGCGTATGCCTGCCTCTACGTGGCAGACCTTGGTATTGAGTTTCTTAGCCACGATGGAGCATGCCATGGTGCTGGTGACATCGCCTACGACAAGCACCAGGTCGGTAGGGTTGGCCAGCAGATCCTTCTCGAAAGCCACCATGATATTGGCAGTCTGTTCGGCTTGCGATCCGCCTCCGCAACCTAGGTTGGCATCTGGCAACGGTATGCCGAGTTCCTCGAAGAAGGTGTCGGACATATTCTTGTCGTAGTGCTGGCCCGTATGTACGAGGCGATGACGGATATCATGGCCTTTGGCCGATGCTTTCTGAATAGCTTTGATGAGCGGCGCGATCTTCATGAAGTTAGGACGTGCGCCCGCGATGAGTGTGATAAGCATATTGATGTATATTAGTTTTCGAGTGATATCTGTGATTGGTGTATTATTTTCTCTTCAGCCAGTTGACGCCCATCTTACCTATTTGGTAGAGCAGCGGTTTGCGAATAGAGACGAATCGTCCGAACTCCAGCAGTTCGCCGCCAAACTCCATCTTAAAATCACGTACGCCATAAGGCTGATGAGGTACTCCTGCTCCCATAAAATCGAAGCAAGGGAGGTCATGTAGTTTGGCATAATCGATAGCAGCCGCAGTGACCACCACCGATGGAGATAGCTCACGGCAGTCATCATCTATGCCGCAGACATACCATTCGTAGATGGCTCTGCCGGTTAGCACAGGGCACATCATGCCACCGATGACCTTATCGTGATGCTTGACGAGCAGGTAGTGGCCTACCCCATTGCGGAAGAAGCGCAGGAAGAACTCCAAGGAGAACAACGGTGTGCGCACTTTCTCTCGGTAGAGTCGGCTGAGGATCTGATACCAGTCGCGCACCTCCTGTTCGCTCTGGGCTATGGTGACCACGGCGCCATGAGTGATAGCTCGTTTGAGTTGGCGCTGGCGCCTCTCGCTCAGCTGGTGCTGAGGGTGGCAAGGGACATGGATATCGTAGTGAGGTTGATAGGCAAAACCATTGGTTTCGAAGACGGTTCGCCATTGCGAATAGTCGTGGAAATTGCGGGTCTCGATATAGATCGGCTGCGCCTGTAGATCACTCGTCTGGCTCGCTGTAGTTCGGTTGGTCGTCTTCTGGCCCAATCGCCTCATCGCCTGCAGGAGTGCTTCTAGCTCCTCGTCGGTAGCATCAGATGCTATCAGCGGGCCACCTATGATGATGGCTCGGCAGGTGAAGTATTGCACGATGGGGTTCGTGACCCGGGTGATATACCCTACAGACAGGCACGCCAGCTGGTCGGTTCGCTGGACAGCCACAACAAACGGCGTCATCTCCTCAGGTACCGCAGCATAGAAAAGGTAGGCCTCGGGCGACTGGAACCAGGTCGCCGTGGGCGACTGATCCAAGAGCGAGCGCCATTGCTGCTGGTTGATCTGGTGGTATTGCGTAAGTATCTGTAGCATCATTTCACAGGGAGGGGATGTATATAATCAATGATCTGCTGCGCTAGTGCGTTGATGGATGCGACGCCATCGTTGTTCACTACCCAGTCGGCACGTAGCAGGTCGCGCTCGGCATCCTGCGAGCGCATGCGTGCCAGCACACGTTCGGGGGTAGAATGATCGCGGGCTATCACACGCTGCAAGCGCACCTGCTGGGGAGCCGTGATAGCCACCACTCGATCGCATAGTGCATCTAGGCCGGCAGTATATAAGATAGCACACTCCACAAAAACCACCTCATCCAGCAAGGAGTCGGCCCAGCGACGGATATCCTGACGGACAGCGGGATGGACGATGGCATTGAGTTGAGCGAGCAACTGCGGATCGGCAAAAACACGCTGCGCCACCCATTGCGTTTGGTACACGCCATCCCGATAGGCCTCGGGACCAAAGAGCTGCTGGATACGTAGGCGAAGCGCAGGATCTTCTACGATGAGGCGTTTGGCCTGGGTGTCGCTATCGTACACGGCATAGCCCATGCGGCGTAACTCGCTGGAGATTACGCTCTTGCCGGTTCCTATGCCACCTGTGATACCTATGATCATAATGGAGTGTTGGGTTGGGTAGTGTTGTTTTAAGTGTTAGGGTGTAACTAGAACTGGAAGTAAATAAAGGCTTGCATATCTGCAGTGACGAATTGGTAAACCAGTACGATCGTGGCTACCGTCAGCAGAACAATCGCCCATATAGGCAATAAAGCGAAATGCAAACGATACCAACGTTTGACCTTGGCAGGCAGCCAGTGCACCAACATACCAATCACGAACAATATCACCACCTGGCGATACTCCCAGAGGAAATCCAAAATAATGCTATTATCCCACGCTCCACCAATCTGGTTGACCATGTTGGTAGCCGTCTCCCAGGCCTCTTGGTTGGCCGTAGCAGGATCTAGGTTACTACCCGATCGGAAGAACAGACGCGTGAAAGTGATGAAGATAAAGGTCTGCAAGATCATCCATGCAGAAGAGATAGCAGAGTTGAGTGTTGAGAGTCTAGTGTTGAATGGCGAGAGCAGATTGCCCCGCTTCATCTGTATGCGTTCGTACCACCAATACACATACCGGCAGACCACGCCGAACCACAAGGCCAAGCTCCAGACAAAGAAGAGGTTCCATATAGGGGCATGCAGCAGCGTATGCGCCAGCCACAACCCTGCCATCACACAGGTCATGAGCAGAAGCTTGATATGCCAGTTCATCTTTTCCCACACCTTGTAGACGACCATTCCAGCTCCGTTGAGCGCTCCCCAGATGACGAAGTTCCAACTTGCACCATGCCATAATCCGCCGAGGAGCATGGTGATGAAGGAGTTGAAGTTGCCCGCAGCGATCTTATCCCGGACCGCACGACCGAGAACCCGGCGATTACCACCCAATGGGATATAGAGATAGCTCTTGAGCCAGCGGCTAAGCGACATATGCCAACGGCGCCAGAACTCCTGAGGATTGCGGGATTTATAAGGCGAATCGAAGTTCTGCGGCAGATAGAATCCCATCAGCATCGCTATACCAATGGCTATATCCGTATAGCCCGAGAAGTCGGCATACACCTGGAGCGAATAAGCAAAGAGCGCAAAGAGATTCTCGAAACCGCTGAAGAGCAACGGATTCTCGAAGACACGGTCGATGAGGTTGACCGCCAGAAAATCGCTGAGCACAATCTTCTTGATCAAGCCATTGAGCACCCAGAAGACCGCCAAGCCAAACAGACGGCGGCTCAATCGGAAAGGACGGTAGAGCTGGGGAATGAACTCGTTGGCACGCACGATAGGACCAGCCACCAACTGCGGGAAGAAACTGACATAGAACCCGAAATCCAGAATGTTCTTCACAGGCTGGACATGCCCGCGATAGACATCCACCGTATAGGAGATGACCTGGAAGATATAGAACGATATACCTACAGGCAGGATGATGCTATCCACCATGAAGCGCCCGCTATGGCTAAAACCATTGCCAATATACGCAAAGAGATCGAAGACCGCAAACTCGGTACCGAAGAGCGTATTGAAGACATTGGTAAAGAAATACGCATACTTGAAATAGAAGAGCAGCCCCAGATCGATGATAATACTGAGTGCAAGCCAAAGGCGGGCTTTGGCAATGGACGGCCTACGGCCTATGGGACGCCCAGTGGGGCTATGGGACGCTTCGCTAGACGGGATATTGGCATAGATACGGCGAGCTATAAGCCAGTCGCTAAGCGTGATGAAGAGCAAGATAAGTAGGAAAATGCCGCTGGTCTTATAATAGAAGAACCAGCTGACAGCCATAAGGAAAACATTGCGCAGGTGCAATCTGGAAGAGGAAGCCGCAGGATGCCTATGAGAGATCGGCTGGAGATCCATGATCAACGCAAACACGGCATAGACCATGGCAAAGAACGCCCAGAAATAGAACTGGGTAAACAAGAGTGGACTCTCGCTATTAAAGGCAAATATGTGGCGCAAAAACTCCATATATATTCAACCTGCAAAAGTACAACTTTTTTTTGATTCTTGCAAATTTATCTACCAAAATTTGGTCATTTGGAAAAAATATAGTACTTTTGCGGACCCAAATCATCCCACCTCATTGGTTGGCCTATGACAGCCCAGGAAGCACTGAAGACATATTTTGGTTACGACGATTTTCGCCCTCTACAGGCGGAGATCGTGCAGTCCGTGCTGGATGGACGCGACACGCTGGCGCTGATGCCTACGGGTGGCGGCAAGAGTCTGTGTTTTCAGGTACCTACGATGGCTGTGAAGGGGTTATGCCTGGTGATCACCCCCTTGATCGCGCTGATGAAAGACCAGGTGGAGAACCTGCGCAAGCGTGATATCCGCGCTGCAGCTATCTACGCGGGTATGAGCTATGAGCAGCAGAAGACGGCTCTGGACAACTGTATGTGGGGGCCATATCGCTTCCTCTACGTATCGCCCGAACGATTGGAGTCGGAGGAGTTTCGCGAGCGTCTTAGTCGTCTGCCTATTACCCTGATAGCCGTGGACGAAGCGCACTGCATCTCGCAATGGGGATATGATTTCAGGCCTAGCTACCTGAAGATCGCGGAAGCACGCAAGGTGGTAGGCGAAGAGGCGAAGAGGCGAAGAGGCGAAGAGGCACCTATTCCGATTTTGGCTTTGACGGCGACGGCAACACCAGAGGTGGTGGAGGATATTCAAGAGCGCTTGGCATTTCGCGAGAAGAACGTGCTCCGCAAGAGCTTCGCGCGGGAGAACATCAGCTATGTGGTGCGCCAGACCAACAAGAAAATAGATGAGATCGTGCATATCCTGAGCCGTGTGCCAGGTAGTGCTATCGTATATGTGCGCAATCGTCAGCGCAGCCAGGAGATAGCAGCGTATCTCCAGGAGAAAGGCATCAGCGCGGACTTCTACCACGCAGGATTATCGTCGAAAGAACGCACTGCGAAGCAGGAGGCATGGAAGTTAGGCGAGAGACGAGGGACACGTGTGATTGTAGCTACCAATGCCTTTGGCATGGGTATTGACAAGAGCGATGTGCGCATGGTGATTCATCATGATCTGCCCGATACGATAGAGGCGTATTTCCAAGAAGCAGGACGAGCAGGACGCGACGAGAAGAAAGCCTTTGCCGTACTGCTCTACGATCCTGCTACGGACAAGGCCAAAGCTCGCAAGCGCATCACGGATAACTTCCCCGAAGAGGAGTTTCTGCATACGGTGTATCACAAGACTTGCAACTACCTAGAGGTAGGAGCCGACAGCGGCGAAGGTGCGACCTTCTTTCTAGATATCTACGATCTATGCCGCAAGATGCACCTGCCTATTCTGCCTACATACTCTGCTCTACACCTGCTGGATCAGATGGGGTATATCCAATTTGCGGAGGAGCAAGAGATCCGTCCACGCGTGCGGATTCGCGTGAGCCAAAGAGAACTGGAGGACTATCGCCTGAGCGAAGAGCAGATATCCCTGCTGGAGCACCTTATGCGCGAGTATGCGGGTATCTTCACCGACCTGCAGTATGTGCGGATAGAGGCGAGTGAGGCGAGTGGGGCGAGAGACATGCATGAGTTGCTGGTATCCCTAGCCCAGCGACGCATCATCGATTATGTGCCTCGCACGGTAGCTAACGTGCTGCACTTCACCACCCATCGTCAGGCAGCGATACGCATACCCGAGCATTTCTACCAACAGCGCAAAGAGCACTATACGGAGAAGCTGAAAGCCATGGTGGAATATGCCGATAATCCGCTGTACTGTCGTTCGCAAGTACTACTATCCTATTTCGGCGAGCACGCTGCACCCGCATGCGGAAGCTGCGATATATGCCGCGCAAAAGCACGGAAAGCCGATTAAGAATTTCGTTTGCGTATAGCTTGAGATAAGAGTTGATAGAGCTGACGCTGTTCATCGGTGAGCAGCGACATATGGTGGTTCATCACATTCTCATCGCCCCGACGTGCCGGTCCGGTCTGTGCCTCGCGAGGAGGCAGGGAGTGGATCTTGGAGGCCGTCTCATCGATCAATGGCAATAATGCCGAGAAAGGGATATGCGTATTGCGGAGCAGCTCGGATGCCATGGTGTACATCAGATTGGAGAAATTGCAAGCAAAGACCCCTGCCACGTGCAGACGTTCGCGGTCGTGCTGGGTAGTCTCATAGACATGACTGGTAATGGTCAGCGCCAAAGAATAGACCGCACTGATATCATCGATGCCACGCGCCTCAAAGAAAACAGGCACCGTAGAGAAGTCCTCGATCACACGCGCCTTGCTAAAAGTCTGGAAGGGATAGAACACGCCTGCATGGGGCTTATCTTCGCCAAAAACAGTGATAGGCATACTGCCAGAGGTATGCAGGTGCAAGGCTTTTTCCTTGCCTTGTACTTGTGCTACGACTTGCGCTAGCGCCTCGTCGCGAATGGCGTATATATACACATTTGCATTAGGTAATTCGCACAACCCTTCGCGACTGCTAACCATCTGACATGCAAGACCTTTCTTCGAAAAAGCATGCTGCAGATTAGTGGCTACATTTCCCTTGCCGATAATGACGATATTCATTGAGAATTGAGAGTTATGAGTTGAAAGTTGAGATCGCTTTTGAACTTCTCGACTTTCAATATTCAACATTAGTTACTGGCCCCTACGCTACCGGTTAGGGCCTTATAGAACTCAGTGACGGCTACGATGCCATTTTCCCAGACTTCGAGGTCCATGGACTCATTGGGCGAGTGTATGGCATTCTTCTCCAATCCGAAGCCCATGAGGATCGTCTTGACTCCCAAGATCTGCTCAAAGCTGCTGATGATAGGTATGCTTCCCCCTCGGCGTGCAGCCAGAGGTTTCTTGCCAAAAGCCACCTCAAAACCATGCTCTGCTGCCTTGTAGGCAGGAATATCGATGGGGCATACATACCCCTGACCACCATGCATAGGGGTCACCTTAACGCGTACACCTGCAGGTGCGATACCTTGGATATATTCCCCAAAAGCTTGGCTGATCTTCTCGTGATCTTGGTTGGCTACCAGTCGGCAGCTGACCTTGGCATAGGCCTTGCTAGGCAAGACGGTCTTGCTACCCTCTCCCGTGTATCCTCCCCATATACCGCAGATATCAAACGATGGACGGCAGGAGTTGCGTTCCAGGGTGGAATAGCCCTCTTCCCCAAAGGTAGCATCCACATCAATGGCTTGGCAATAGGCCTGCTCGGAGAAAGGAATCTGCTGGATCATGTCACGCTCCTGTTGCGGAATAGGTAGCACATCGTCGTAGAAACCAGGGATCGTGATGCGTCCTCGCTCATCCACCACCTGCGCAAGCATCTCTGTAAGGGCATTGATTGGGTTCTTCACAGCTCCACCGAAGTGTCCGCTATGCAGGTCACGGTTAGGACCAGTGACCTCCAGTTCCCAATAGGCTAATCCACGCAAACCTGTGGTGATCGATGGTGTATCTTTGCCAATCATAGAGGTATCGCTCACCAGAATAATATCGCAGGCGAGCAGCTCCTTGTGCTCCTTGAGGAAAGCATCCAAGCTAGGGCTACCTATCTCCTCTTCGCCCTCAAAAATGAACTTGACATGGCAGTTCATCAGCTCGTGCTTTACGAGGTACTCAAAAGCCTTGACCTGGATCATGGCTTGGCCTTTATCATCGTCTGCACCGCGGGCATAGAGTCGTCCGTCGCGAATATCGGGTTCCCAAGGATTGGAGTGCCATAGCTCGAGCGGCTCTACGGGCATGACATCGTAGTGGGAATAGACGAGCACGGTGGGTATATCGGCAATAGATTGGCTATTGGCAATTGGGGAGTATTCGGCATAGACGAAAGGATGGCCTTGGGAAGGCATGATCTCGGCCTTCTGCGCACCCGCCTCGAGCAGGAGTTCGCACCAGCGCTCGGCACAACGAAGCATATCCTCTTTGTGCGCTGGTTGACAACTCACACTAGGAATACGAATCAGACTAGCCCACTCCTCGAAAAAGCGGTCGCGATGGGCTGCAATATAGGAACGAATATTCATCATACAATATAGATAAACATGTGTAACATGGTTAAAACATCGCTGCAAAGGTAATAAAAAATTACGATTTAGCAAAGCAGTAGCCTGAACTTTCTTTCAAAATGACCAAAAAATTTGTATATATGCGAAATTTTTAGTACTTTTGCAGCCTAAAATTAGAATTAAAATAGAACAATGGAAAAAGTAATCAGTGGCATTCGCCCTACGGGCAATCTGCACCTAGGTAATTATTTTGGTGCTGTGAAGAGTTTTGTAAAGATGCAAGAGGAGTACAACTGTATGTTCTTCATTGCAGACTGGCATTCCCTGACCACTCACCCTACCCCAGAGAATATCCGCACTTCTGTTCGCACTATTCTGGCGGAATACTTAGCATGCGGTATTGATCCTCAAAAAGCTCCTATCTACGTACAAAGCGATGTGAAACAAGTACTAGAGCTCTATCTCTATCTCAATATGAACGCTTATTTGGGCGAACTAGAGCGCGTGACCTCCTTCAAGGAGAAAGCTCGCAAACAGCCAGATAACGTGAATGCAGGTCTGCTGACCTATCCATCGCTGATGGCCGCAGATATCCTTGTGCACAAGGCAGATAAGGTGCCAGTGGGCAAAGATCAAGAGCAAAACATGGAGATGGCTCGCCTCTTTGCACGTCGCTTCAACCGTATCTACAATATCGAGTACTTCAAGGAGCCCGAGTCATTCCACTTCAATGCCAAGGCCGTGAAGGTTCCAGGTCTGGACGGTAGCGGCAAAATGGGTAAGAGCGAAGGCAATGCCATCTATCTCTGTGACGACGAGGCAACGATCAAGAAAAAAGTCATGCGTGCGGTTACGGACGCCGGACCTACCATGCTCAACCAAGAGAAGCCAGAGCCAATAGAGAACCTCTTTACCCTCATGCAGCTGGTATCTACCCCAGACACCTACGACTACTTCAACGACCAATACAACAATATGGCTATCCGCTATGGTGATATGAAGAAGCAGTTGGCAGCGGACATCAACGCCTTCTGCGCACCTATCCGCGAGCGCATATTGGAGTATAAGAGCAACGAGGAGTTGCTAACTAAAGTGGCACGCGAAGGTGCAGAGGCTGCTGCTGCAAGCGCCGAGAAGACCATCCGCGAAGTGCGAGAAATCATTGGTTTTCGCAACTAATAGGATCCTTTGGCACAGGTTTTGAGGAAGATTCCGCAACAATCTGAACGTCCTATATCCTTATCCACATGAAACGCAGATTTATCATATTATGCATATTGGGTGTGTGCTTGACAGCCCTGATGCCGTATCGCCTGATAGCATCGGTGGAGGGTTGCAGCTTATGGCCCAATACATACGTTGATGATTCCTATTACTGGCCTTCGCTGGATACGATGGTGACATCAGAGCCTGTGTACGATCGCAATGCACGAGAGTTCATCTTTCTGGAAGACACCATGCAATATCCAGACACGGTACGCATGCGCATCATCGAAAGATAATCTCCATCCCAAGGGCTAAACCCTACACTTCGCATGAAACGATACCTATATATATTATTACTGGGGCTCATCTGCCCACTCTCTATCGCTCAGGATGTGCAGCGATTTGCTGAGCGCGGTGTATTGGGCACAGCTCGCTATGTAGGTATGGGCGGAGCCATGACAGCTATCGGAGGTGATCCTTCGGCCGTGAAAGACAACCCCGCAGGATTGGGATTGTACAGACGTAGCGAGCTGTCGATTAGTATGGATGAGGCCATAGACCGCACTCAGGCGGCAGGGACAGGAAGGAGCTACCAACGCTCTCAATTTGCCGTTCCACAGGCATCGGCAGTATGGGCATGGGGTCATCCCGACAAGCAGCGAGGCATGATCTACAATAATTTCATGCTATCGATCAATCGACTGACGAGTTATCACCGCGATATAGAAGTAGAGGGAAATGCAATGGGTATGCTGCCAACCATCTGCTTGCTGACCGAGGGATTGGCCGAGACCTTCCTACAAAATTTACCATGGGATGATGATGAGATAGGATGGCTGAGCATATTGGGCTATGAGGGATATATGATTGATCCTGTGGGGGATACGAAATGGAGTCCCGCGGTGGAGATGACTCGAGGCAAATTGTCGATTAGCGAGACCGGTAGTGCGGATCAATACGCATTGTCCTGGGGAGCGAATATCAGCAACCAATGGTATGTGGGCGTGAACCTGAATGTCCCTACGCTAGCATATACGAAGCGCACCACATTGTACGAGACCGATCGCATCCATTCGGCAGAGCTGAAATCGATGTTTCACGTATCGGGATTAGGAGTGAATGGTGGATTAGGCATGATCTATCGTCCGATACAGAGCCTGCGAATAGGAGCATCGTTTCACACTCCAACGATCATGCGACTATCCATGCAGACGGAAGGTGATATGCGCAGTACAGTGGCAGGACAATCGTACGAGATACTGACGCCAGCGAGCGGAGTGGTAGAAATGGAAATGCTATCCCCATGGCGTACGAGCGTGAGTGTAGCAGGGCAGATAGGAAGTACAGCCCTGATCGCAGCGCAATACGACTATGCTCATTCCGGCAATATGGATGATGTACATCGCTTGCGATTAGGAGCAGAAATGCAGGTATATCGTGGGTTGTTTGTGAACGCAGGTTATGTATATGAATCATCGTTTTTGCAAGAAGAAGCCCAGATAGGTTTGGCATACAATTCTATTCGCACAGATATGGATTATCGCTATACACCTTATTCTCAGTACATCAGCGCAGGTATAGGGTATCGAAGCAACGTGGTAGTGGCTCAGGTGGCATACCAATATCGGACGCAGCTGATTCATCAGTATGCCACAGAGATGCAAGTAGCTCCGATGGATGTGCATACGCAGACACATCGTATAGTGGCCACCTTGTCGTGGAGAATTTAAGAAAAAAAATGTATCACCTGTGTCTTTTGGCACGGAAATTGTGATAACATCAATACCTCAGAACAAACGAGCGGTCTGACCAGGAAACGGCCCTACCCTCTACAAGCAAGTTCTGCAAGCGATCTTAGAAAAATATATTGTTGCATTGCATAGAGACCGGAAAACTCAACAAATTTTATCTTACGAGGTAAGTGCTTTACTAATGGCGTGCTAATACTCTCCGCGGTGACCAGCCTATGGCTGTAGCGATGAGGCAGTTAGATTACAAAGGTTCTGAACCCCTCAAATCCTGTCTTTCAGGAGTTTTCTCGAGTGCAGCAATGCAACAATTTTTTTTGTGCATTATTGATTTACGTATTGGTAGTGGCACAAAAAAGAGTGCACCTACTATAGGTACACTCTTAGGATGTTGGTTAACGTTCGAATTGCTTTTCTGACGCCTTGTTTCTTATTTTTTCCCTTCGGTATGTTATATCACCTCGTTGGTCGGAGTAGTCAATGCTTCGCCTTTTCTATTATAGAATTTGGTTTCGAGCATTCCTAAACTCTGATTTTCAATGATATGGACTCCATATTTGAGTCTCCATTGTTTTTTTAGGCTCCAGCAACCTTTAGATATATAGGCAAACACGTAAGGGTGTAGATGGAGTCTTAAGCCTCTGCCATTCAATGCCTTCATGGTTTCTATCGTCTCTAGGAGTTGATCCGTGAAAAGGATAGATGGCTGCACTTTTCCTTTTCCCAAACAAGTAGGACATGTTTCCATCACTTGCATTTCCACCGCGGGGCGCACACGTTGGCGTGTGATTTGCATTAGTCCAAACTTGCTGAGTGGCAAGATGTTATGCTTTGCTCTGTCGTTATCCATCAATTCGCGCATACGGTCGTATAGCGCTTGTTGGTTGGCTTTGTCATCCATATCAATGAAATCCACGACAATGATTCCACCGATATCTCTTAAACGAAGTTGATGCACGATTTCTTCTGCAGCTAGCATATTGAAATGGAATGCATTTTGCTCTTGGTCTTCAAAGAGTTTTTTACTACCGCTATTGACGTCGATGGAGAACAAAGCCTCGGTCTTATCCATAATGAGGTATCCTCCTTTTTTGAATCCAACGGTACGTCCGAGTCCTGTCTTCGTTTGTCTTGTGATATCAAACTTGTCAAAGATAGGTTGTTCGCCAGTATATAGTTTGACGATCTTGGAGGATTCAGGTGCAATCAAATCGATATATTGCTTGATTTCCTCGTACACCTCTCTATCGTTGACATGAATACTCTCGAAGTTAGGCGATAGGATATCTCGAATGATACCGATTGTTCGTCCTAGTTCTTCGCTGATGAGGCTGACAGGCTCTTTGTGCTGTAGCGTACGTACGGTATCTTCCCATCGCTTGATGAGTACGCGCAGTTCGTTGTCCAGTTCTGCCACTCGTTTGTCCTCGGCTACCGTTCTGACGATGACTCCAAATCCTTGTGGTTTGATGGATTGTACGAGTTGTTTGAGTCGTCCTTTCTCGGCATGTCGGCTGATCTTGCTGCTGACCATTACCTTATCAATGAAAGGGATCAACACGAAGTTGCGCCCTGTGATTGATATTTCAGCACTTAGTCTGGGCCCTTTAGAGTTGATGGGTTCTTTGGTCACTTGTACCAAGATAGTATCTCCCACCTTCAGGAAATCCGCTATTTGTCCATCTTTGCCACAAGCAGGTTGTCTCTCAATCTTGTGGATTTCCGGAATACGTCTTCTGTCTGATACGAGTTTGGTAACGTACTTTTGCTGTGTAAGAAACTCCGTTCCTAAATCAAGGTAGTGCAGAAAAGCTTCTTTCTCATGACCTACGTCCACAAAAGCTGCATTGAGTGCTGGCATGATCTTTTTGACCCGACCATAGTATATATTTCCAACCGCGAAGGTATCAATTCCTCGTTTTTCACGGTTGACCTCCATGAGTCTATCGTCTTCCGTCAGCGCTATAGCAATCTCTTGGGGAGTAACATCCACAATCAATTCGCTTTTCATATGTCAATAATTATTAGCTTGGGCTCACTTGCCCAAAAATTAAAAAAAATGCCTTGTGGCAACCTATTTGCGCCCAAATAGGTGTGAACCACAAAGCCACTCAGGAAAGCGTCAAAGCTTACTTATGCTTATGACGATTCTTGCGCAAACGTTTTTTACGTTTGTGGGTAGACATCTTATGTCTTTTGTGCTTTTTACCGTTTGGCATAATTGTAATTATTAATAGATTATTTTAAAATTTCTGTAAAGCTATCAGCTGGTTTGAAAGCTGGAATCTTGTGCTCAGGAACGAGGATAGATTCGTTCTTAGTGATGTTACGCGCTACTTTAGCAGCACGAGTCTTGGTACCGAAGCTACCGAAACCACGAAGATATACGGTATCGCCTTCAGCCACAGTTTTTTTGATGTTGCTCATTGCAGACTCCACCACATTCATGATAGTAGTTTTATCATAACCAGTCTGGATTGCAATCGCATTAACGAGTTCTGCTTTTGTCATAATGATTTTATATTTAACATGTTATACTTTTCAACGTAAAAGTGGAACAAATTGCTCCACAAAAACCGAAATCGGGTGCAAAGGTACTATAAATAAATGAATTATGCAAGAAAAAGTATAAAAAAAAATATTTCTTTTTTATTTTTACGTATTTTTTGCATATATGAGAAAATCTTTGTAACTTTGCAGCAAGATTTAAATGATATGAAAATCGCCTTTACAACTCAACTTCCGGAGGAAGGTTTTGTTCGGTTACATGGTCATGCGTTATACGCGTCGTTGGCGGAGTGCGATGTGCTGATTAGCACGTTTGACAAGCCCGTCACACGCGAAATGATAGCGAGTGCCCCCAATCTACGATTGGTGGCAAATTTTGGTGTAGGATTCAATAATATCGACATCGAAGCCTGCCGCGAACGCGGTATTCGTGTGACGAACACTCCTCAACCAGTGATTGAGCCTACGGCTGAATTGGCCTTCGCATTGATGCATGATGTGGCACGACGCACGGCAGAGTTTGACCGCAAGTTACGCCTGGGTCAAGCCGAAGCATTTGGGGTGATGAATAACCTGAGTCACTCGCTCTATGGTAAGACGCTGGGAATCATAGGAATGGGTCGTATTGGGCAAGCCTTGGCACGCAGAGCTATTGCAGCAGGAATGACCATCGTGTATCATAATCGAAAGCCATTGGGAGATGAGGCGATGAGACGATTGGGCTATGAGGCAACGTATGTGAGCCAAGAGGAGCTATTAACAGAGGCGGATTTTGTGAGTCTGAACCTACCCTACACGCCCGCGGTAAAGCATTTGATCGGCGAGAAAGAGCTGAGGATGATGAAGAAGAGTGCGTACCTAATCAATACTGCGCGCGGCGCGCACGTATGCGAGGAAGCGTTGGTAGAGGCACTCCAAACAGGCGAGATAGCGGGTGCGGCTATGGACGTATATGAGCACGAGCCAACAATCCATCCCGAGCTGCTGAAACTGGACAACGTGCTACTCTCACCACATACGGGTACAGGTACTTGGGAAGGCAGAATAGCCATGTGCGAAAATGTCTGCGACAATATCCTCGCATGGAAAGATGGCAAAATTCAAGACATGAATATTGTGATATAAAGTTAAAAGTTTAAAGGCAAGAATATATGAATATTACAGAAAGATTTTTGAAGTATGTGAGTTTCTGCACAACTTCGGACGAGGAGACAAATATGACTCCATCGACTCCAGGACAAATGGAGTTTGCAAAGTACTTAGCAAACGAGCTCAAAGAGATTGGTTTGCAAGATGTTAGTTTGGACCAAAATGGCTATGTGATGGCCACTTTGCCTGCCAACATAGAGGGCAAGCCTACCATCGGTTTTATCGCTCACATGGACACCGCACCAGATGCTAGCGGCAAGAATGTGAAAGCACGTATTGTAGAGAACTACGACGGCAATGACATCGTGCTCAATGCAGAGAAGAATATCGTTTTCGAGGTGGCTAAATATCCTGAAATCCTTGACTACAAGGGACAAGACATTATCGTAACCGATGGTACTACCCTACTTGGAGCTGATGACAAAGCTGGTTTGGCAGAGATTGTAACTGCTTGCGAATATTTGGTACAACATCCAGAGATCAAGCATGGTAAGATTCGTGTGGGCTTTACACCAGACGAGGAGATTGGTCAAGGTGCCGACCACTTCGATGTAGAGAAGTTCGGTTGTGACTTTGCCTACACCATGGATGGTGGTGCTATTGGCGAATTGGAGTACGAGAACTTCAACGCTGCAGGTTGCAAAGTGAAAGTACATGGCGTGAATGTTCACCCTGGTTATGGGTATCATAAGATGATCAACTCTATGCGTATTGCCAACCATTTTGCCATGATGCTTCCCCGCTGGGAGACTCCAGAACATACACAAGGCTATGAAGGATTCTACCACCTAATCGCCATGAACGGCAGCGTAGAGGAGACCACCTTGCAATACATCATCCGCGATCACGACCGTGCTCGCTTTGAAAGCCGCAAACGAGAGATCGAGCACCTCGCACGCAAGATCAATCAAGAGTATGGCGAAGGCACCGTAGAGGTGGAAATCCGCGACCAATATTACAACATGCGCGAGAAGGTGGAGCCCGTCATGCATATCGTAACGCTGGTAGAAGAGGCTATGAAAGAAGTAGGCGTAACACCAAAAGTACAACCTATCCGTGGTGGAACAGATGGTGCGCGTTTGTCATTTGAGGGACTTCCATGTCCTAACATCTTTGCAGGTGGCGTGAACTTCCACAGTCGATTTGAATATTTGCCTATTCCATCCATGCAAAAAGCGATGGAAGTAATCCTGCAAATTGTACAAAAAGCGTAATTAACTCAAAATTCTTAATTCATAATTCTAAATTAATGAAAACTACTCCATTTACAGACATCCATATCGCTCTAGGAGCGAAGATGGCGGATTTTGCGGGCTTTAACATGCCTATTCAGTACCCTACTGGTATCAACCAGGAACACATGATCGTGCGCGAAGGCGTAGGTGTGTTTGATGTAAGCCACATGGGCGAGTTTTGGGTAAAAGGCGAGAAAGCTTTGGATTTCTTGCAATATATCACCACAAATGATGTAAGCAAACTTGAGGCGGGTAAAGCACAATACACTTGTTTCCCTAACGGTAAAGGTGGTATCGTAGACGACCTGATTATCTACAAATACTCTACTACCAAGTATCTGCTCGTAGTGAACGCAGGTAATATAGATAAAGACTGGGCATGGGTGAACGAGCAAAACACTTTTGGTGTACAATTGGAGAATGCCAGTGACCGCTATGGTCAGTTGGCTGTACAAGGACCCAAAGCTACTGAGATGCTCCAACTCTTGACCGATGCCGATTTGAGTGCTATTCCTTACTACGCTTTCCGTGAATGGTCATTTGCAGGTGTACAAGGCGTGATTCTCAGTAATACTGGTTATACAGGAGCTGGTGGTTTTGAGCTATATTTCCCAAAAGAGCATAGCCAACAGATCTGGGATGCACTCTTCGAGGTAGGTAAACCATTTGGTTTAGCTCCTATCGGTTTGGGTGCTCGCGATAGCTTGCGTCTGGAGAAATGGTACTGCCTCTATGGTCATGATATTGATGATACCACTTCACCTTTGGAAGCTGGTTTGGGCTGGATCACCAAGTTCGACGCCAAAGATTTCATCGACAAAGAGTACTTGCTCAAGCAAAAAGCAGAAGGTGTACAACGCAAGTTGGTGCATTTTGAGTGCCAAGAGCGTGCCATCCCACGTTGCGGCTACGAAATTTGCGACGAAGCAGGTGAGGTAATAGGTAATGTAACTAGTGGTATCATGTTGCCAACCACAAAGGTAGGTGTAGGTATGGGTTATGTCAAGACAGCCTTTGCCAAGAAAGAGACCATTATCTACATCAAGATTCGCGAGAAACTGATTTCAGCGAAGATTGTATAAAGATTGATTCTATCAACATATACGACAAACGGCGGAGAAATCCGCCGTTTTTTTTGTTTACAGTAATATAGATCAACTAGTATAAATCCCTGATAGTAGATGCTTCTTATTTACTTCAAGCGAAGGAATCCTATACCAAAGCGCTTCACTGCGGCACGCTCCAGCTCCTCTCGCACAGATGGATCGGCAATGCTGATGAGTGCTTTAGCACGCTCTGCTAGAGGCAGATTACGCAGATAAACAATACCATGCTCTGTGGCAATATACTGAGCTTGGAAGCGAGTGGTCACCACACCAGCTCCTGGAGCCAAGTTAGCTACAATCTTTGATTGACCTTTGCTGGTCATACTAGGAAGAGCGATGAAGCATTTACCACCTTCAGAAAGTGCAGCACCATACATAAAATCGTGTTGACCACCTACGCCAGAAATGATTGTTTCTCCTATTGAATCGGCACAAATTTGTCCAGTAAGATCCACCTCAATAGCAGAATTGATAGCCATTGCCTTTGGGTTTTGACGGATATTCTGAGGGTCATTGGTGAAAGCCACATCACGAATAACAAACTCTGGATTATTATTCATGTATTCGTATAAATGCTTTGAGCCAAGTACCAAACTACCCAGAGATTTACCTGGATAAATTTTCTTAAGCGAGTTGTCTATGATACCTTTTTGTATGAGTGGTAGCACACCATCGGTGATGGCTTCGGTATGTAGTCCGAGGTGCTGGTGATTGCCCAGTGCATTTATAACCGCGTTAGGAATACCTCCTACTCCAATCTGCAGAGTGGCACCATCAGGAATCTCATTAGCTATAAAGTTACCGATGCGTGTCTCCACTTCGCTTGGCACTGGCGTTGGCACCTCTTGCAGAGGCTCATCACCACGACACATAGCTGCAATCTGGCTGACATGAATAACTGGATCACCAAAAGTGCGAGGCATATACTTATTGACCTGAGCAATAACAGTTTTTGCACATTCGGCGCCAGAGAAGGCTATATCTGCACTAATACCATAGGAGCAGTAGCCATCCTCATCAGGTTCGCTAACATTGAGGAAGGCCACATCTACAGGCACTTGTCCGCTACGTAAGAGGAACGGTACTTCGCCCAAGAAACATGGGATAGTGTCCGCTACACCCTCACGCATAGCCTTGCGCAAGTTGTTAGGAACAAAGATGTTGATTGCTCGGAAAGAGTCCATCAGTTCGCGTTTAGCGTATGGAGCATCTTCTGGATGAATACCAAAGCCAGATATAATCTTGACATCACGCAGTTCGCTTGCGCGCTCCGTTAGTGCACGCAGAAGAACCATAGGAATGGAGGTTGAACCCTGTACAACAATGGTGTCGCCCGATTTGACGAGGCCTACCGCCTCTATTGGAGATACGAATTTCATGGTATTGATACTTATTTTTTGCAAAGGTAGTATTTTTTTTTTAAATACACAAGAAATGCGATGTTTTCTTTATTCTTTGAAACTTATCTGCTGCATTTTCATCAGTTTATTGTAGCGCAAGAAGACATAGATAGACACCAGCAGACTGCCCACTAAATCTAGAATAAGATCAGTCATTGTATCGCGCAACGCTTCGTGTCCGCTAAGAGGAACATCATCTGGGAGCGGCAAAGAGGAAGTGGTAGTTGCCATAAACTGCTGCGTATTGGTGCCAAAGAACGAGTCGTAGGTATATTCGCAAATCTCCCACACGACTCCACAACTCACACCAAAGAGCAGCACATAGAATGCCACAAAGATTCTGCTGCTAAATACTTCTTTATCGCTATCCTCAAAAATAATACTAATAATCCATAGTCCCACAAATGCCAACACACAACCCGAAAAGAGGTGCAGCGCAGAGTCCCACCAGCGGTATTTGCCGTAGAAGTCGAGTCCATCGCCCATAATCATGGCTACAAAACCAAACGCTGCGCATAAGACTGTGATTAGCAGCGGAATCTGTATCATAAATCGCTTACGAAGTACAATAGGGAAAGTAAGAATCAGCAGAATAAAGGCGTACTGCACCCCACAAAAAAACAGGACATGCGCTGTTGTTTCGGGCTGGAAGGAGAGATAGACCATATTCCCTACTCCCAGTCCGATTGTTAGTACAAGCAGCAAGTAATAAATACGCGTAAGGTGTTCGTTCAATGTGGAATGAGGTTTAGGTGCTTTCATTGTTGGCATGTGGTTTATGTGAGCGGTTTTTGTCCTCAATGATGAGGTTAATCACATCATCTGAGCTATGCCGATTGGCATTCATGCGTTGGTTTTGCAGCATTTGTTTGCGATAATGAGTATCTTCACAAAGGCGCTTGGCCACAGCTACTTGCTGCTGAATATCGGTGGTGAAATACGACATGCCATGTTGGTGGAAGAAATGCGCATTGTGATTCTCTAGACCAGGAATGGGGTGCGTATGGATGAGTGGGATATTCTTCACGATTGCTTCTGTGGAGGTAATACCGCCAGGTTTGGTGAAAACGACATCCGCTGCGTCCATCAGCACGGATACCTGATTCGTAAAACCAAGCAGACATAGTTGGCGATACATTGAAAATTGCTCTTGCAACGAGTGTAATAGATTTTCATTGCGCCCACAGACGCAAACTACTGAATCTTCCGGACGAACGTCCTTAAGTAGTTGCTCTATCAATTGCTCCACATTGCCATAGCCCATTGATCCAGACATCACTAAATACCAATGCCCGTCTAGACGCAGGTTGGGATTAGAAATCGAGTTCATAAACTGGGCACGTGCTTTAGATTTGGGCAATCGTGTGCTGAACTTCTTTTCATCCACAGGAATACCTATTGGCACAATCTTTTCGCGAGGTAGTCCTTTCTCCACAAACTCCTCAATGAGATGCTCATGGGGAATGATGTAGTAGTCCAAATCTGTTTCTTGCAGAAAGGGGATACACGTGTAATCCGTCATGATGAAATAGCTGGGGATATCCAAATGCATATTACGTTTGAGGGCGGTCATCGCTTCAGCCGGAAAGAGATGTACACAAACAACCACGTCAATGTGCTGCTGTTTGATATGGTCGTATAACTTCTTGGCGTATAGCCGATTCGCACCATATATGAGCGACTGCCAAGCATCGAAGTTATCGCTGACAAGCCCGCCAAACTTATAGACGAACTCAAAGAGCGAACCGCGTGTAGAAAAAAGGTAGGCGTTGCCTACTCGCTGGGATAATCCCTCGCTAACGAGTGCGAGTGTGTCTTGAATTTCACAACTGATACCTCGCCGTTGCATAGCGATCTGTAGGGCTTTGGCACAGGAGTTATGCCCCTCGCCCGTGTTGCAAGAAAGAATTAAAATTTTCATAGTTGAGCTTAGGTTTAGTTCGCTAAACTACAAGCAAATTCCGTGCCAGTTTTTTTTGTACTCCTTTAGTATAGCTTTTGGTATAGGGATATTCTTTGTTCGTTACGGGTTTATTACGGGTTTATACAATATTTGCAATACCCATGCAATACCGTTACCACTCCGATACCACTACGGAGGGATAACGGAGGGATAAGCAAGGGATATAAATACACGAACTTCCCACGGACACATTCACGGACACTTACAAAAAGTCCGTAGAAATCCATTTCAAAACTCTTTTCCCTTGAAAATCAATGGGTATATTCTTTGAATATAGAATTAGGGATCTCAGGTTTTTCAGGATATTTAGGTTTTAAAAATCCTGGAAAACCTGAAAAACCTGAATTTCCTAACATACTTTTCCGCCACATGTCGTTTTCTTAACTATAGGTTAACTATCCATTCAAAAACTCCCCTGCGCAAAGGTAGCGCAAGGGTAGCGGAATCGTCTACTAAAAAACAAGCAGGAAGTGACATTATCAATCGCTTCCCGCTTGTGGTGTTTTTAAGAAAAAAGTTTTCGCGTGCCGAAAGTTGTGCCAAATATATGTCAAGCATGTTGATAAAAGATGTACAGCGATTTATTTCATTTTTTTACTTAACCGCTCTTCCCATTTATCGATAATGCTAAAAGGATTATACAATTCAAAAACGCCACTGTAATAAGTGATTTTTCCACCCCCATCAAGTCGCTGATTAAAAAACTCTACAGCATTATATTTTTTTGCCAATCCCATTACATACTCTCGCCTCTTTGCTCTAAGCGATTTGAAATGATTGATACTTAACTTCAACACTCTTAGCTCTTCATTATGTAGTTTTGCTTTTGAGTAGATTTTAATAAGTCTATCATATGGTGCTGTCATCCAATACTTTTCTCCAACAATTTGCTCATACACATCTGCTGCATATGCATAATCACCTTTTGCTTCTGCTGCTTCCGCAGATTCAATTAGTTTTTTGAAATATCGTTGGATTTCCCAAATGGGTTCTAGATGCTTATGCATGTCTTTGTATGCGTTACTTTCTACTCCTTTGTAATAGAAGTCAAATTCAGGGATTTGTAATATTCGTTGTTCGAATATTTCTCCGTGCTTGATATCAGAGTTATACACATTTGCTTCTGTAGGGAGATTAGTAGTATTTTGATTATTCATAAGAGAATCTAATCTCTTTTTGTATTTCAACTCACTAGGGAATAAAGAGTTAGCAATTTTTGCTATCCTTAGCTCATTATTTTTATCCTTTCTTCCTCTGTATATAACGAGAAGTCTGTCATACGCATGTCTTCCTTCACTTTTTTGAGCCACATTTTGCTCATACACCTGAATTGCTTCGTCTATTTTTCCTTGCTTTTCTAACTCAATTCCTTGATTATTTAAATTAGCGGTTAAGGCAATTTTACTATCACGAGCTTCGTTTTTCGCATTTTCTTCGACCGCAAGCTGCCATTGTTTTTTATCAACGACAATACAAGTTTTACCTTCCTTATTCTTGTATTTAATCAAATCTAAATATGTATCTGCGTCTAAGCAGTAGATAGTTCTATCGTCATCCGCAATCTCTATAACGACAGAAGTTGAAGGAATAGTAATATACACTCTACTTCCAGTGATTGAATCATATAACTCAACTCTTTCATCTATGACAGAAGGCGCAACTTTGGGAATAATTAAACCGATTTTTCTTGTGTTAGTTGCTGTGGATTTATCTTCTGGCAAGCCCTCTACCAAAGGAGAATTTATATCTATCGTTTCGAGACGGAAAGATTCTTTCAACTTGATATTATGTGGAAACAGGTAGAAACTTTCAATGGGGTCAATAGTTCTTAAATCTAATTTGCTAAATCTATCTCTATCAAAAAGAATGCTATATATGTATTGATCTTCAACACTACCTAATTTAGCATTTTCTCTTTGTGTATAACCAGAAATAGCAACATTATCAATCTCTGGAGTAGTATTAAAGAATAAGCTTGCGAAGAAATAGGACATACCGCATACACACAGCGCATAATCTCCAGCTAGTTCCTTTTGCGTTTTTTGTTTAATCGATATTTTTCCACTCGCTAGAATATTTGCCTTTTCGCTAGACATATCCTCTATTTCAGGAAGGTCTAGGTCAAGATATAAAGTCCTATCTACTATTTCATAATTAACAGCAAAATCTGCGGGAAGAGTAATATTTTTAAGCACCTCATCAATAGACTCGTAAATTCCCTCTAGATCAGTTCTAAGGATTTTTTCTAATCTTTTCTTTTCAGATTCACGTTTCTCTACTTCAGCAGAAATATATTTCTCGCGTTCTTCTTCCCATCGTTTAACTGCATCTGCATGTTGAGCGGAGAGTCGTTCTTCAACATATGCTTGCCTTTTTGCATTATTAGTCCAGAAAAATATTGAACTTATTTTACTTTCTGCTTCTGCAAGGAGAGCTTTCCTAATTTCCTCTTCTTTTGGCTTAGGACTCGTAAATAATGTATCCAAATCAAGTTTTGCACATAATCTGTCGTATGCTTTCCTTATTTCCACAAAATCAACGGGTTTCTCGGATAGTTTACAAATTCTTATCATTGATAGAAACGCAGAATTGATTTCTTCTTGTTTTTCAAACAACGCTCTCTCTAACTCTGCTTTATACTTATCTGTCCTTTTGATTTTAGCAATAATGCTACTATCAGAAACCTCCAATCCATACGGGTCATGAACTTCAATATATTTTTCTCCATTATCACCGATCGTGATAGTAATATTATAACTGCTTAATGGTAAGGATCTTCTAGCATTATTTGTGCTTCTTGTAGTAGCAGATTTAGCACCGCCAGCTATTTTTACTCGATTGTACAGTCCTGTGCCAGGTATTCCATAATTAGCATATACACCTTTACTACCTAAAGTAACAGATGCTCCTCGCACACCTAAACTCATACTTACACCAGAACCCGAAAAGTTTAAGCGGACTCCTTTACATATCCTAACACTCTTTCTAAATCTCATACAGCCGCAATTTATATTTTCTCTCCAAACTCGCTAATAATCTCTATACTATCTCGACCATCTACAGATTTTCCCATAGCTTTTTCTATGCAGTCAAGCAAGCGGGTAGCACGATCTTTTGTATAAGCCCAAAAGTCATCAGTACGTAAGAATACGGGATTGATTTTGTGAGATAGCAAAATGGTATCTATTTCTATGTCTACTAGACCTTTATTTTTCATTGTGACCAAGTACTGACTTGGCAGGCGCCCACCAATAGAGCGATTGCTACTTGCATAGATAGGTGTCTTGTTGATGACACTATTCCATCTCTTTGCAGGGTACCCAGCTTGAGTACATTGTATTTCAGGATAAATGTGATGAATATCTGTCTGCTCATCGAGATAAGCAGCAACATCCATACTCTTTCCGCTCATAAAATCGAGAGGGATATCTTTGGTAATCACTGCCATTACTCCCTTATATGCTGCACTGTTGCGAGTACAAAGTGATAGTAATCGAGTGGCATTAAAGTGAGCATCATTGATTGTATCGGGAAGTTTTCCACCACTTAGCCATTGCAATACTCCAAAAATGTCTTTGGCAAAGCGTGTTTCATTGGCACCACCATACAACTCACCAAACACCCCGCACCAATACCATTGTGCCAACTTGTCGTATCCATGAGGTTGATTTAATATCTTAGAATGGCTGTTATCGTATGCAAAAATGGCTGCAAGAGGTATAAGTTGTGTTTCGTATGGAATATTTCGCGTTGAATATATTCCTAAATGCACAACAAAATTAGCTGCATCTTTGAAACCTTGAACTAATATGTCGTGATTTTGCTTGTAGTCTGCGTAAGTCATTCGCAGAATGTCGCGCTTTTTACATGTTACAGCGCTTTCACCTTTCAAATTCTTTTGGTATGAAACCAAAAGCGACATTGCCATGAGGAAATAGTGAGGTTCAATATTTTTGAGTAGTTTTATATTTAACTTATTAAATTCTGTTTTTATTTCTTCCCAATCCTCGCGCAAATTATGTCCTTCAGCTGCAAAAATAGCAGTAACAAGTTCAAAGACTGTCAATGGCATACCACCAGTATTGACATTTTCAAAAATTTGACATACTGCCTCCTTTTTTGTAGATTTATCTAATTGAATAACAGGTAACTTGTAGTTTTGCAATGGATTTATGAAGTTAATAACAAATTGGTTATACAACTGTATCATTTGTACATTGGCAGAATAAAACTGCATAAATTCTATTTGCCACAACCTTTCTTCTATTTGATCGTAAATTAGATTTATAGGAAAATAGCAATTCTCTATTTCTAATGCACGGGTAGTTAAATCTAATTTTACATCACGACCTATATTTTCTTTGAGCTTTTTATCCTCTGGAAGTGAAAGAATGCAATCTAAAATATCAGCATTATCTTTTACAACCTCCTTGATATTGATATAGTAATATCGTTTTATTTCATGATCACGGTTGGTTGGGAGACATGTTTGAACCGGTTGTTTACTCCAAAGTGTTTGGAAAAGTGTAGTTAATCGTTGCTGCCCATCTAAAATCAAACCATCGGGTGTTTCGGTTTTGTATTTATCTTCTACACCTGTAAATAAACGATATCCAAATGGGACAGAACCATATTCCAAATTAAGCACTGCTCCCATAGGAAATCCAGATAACAGGCTCTCTAATAATTTGCAAATACGTGTATCATCCCATACCCAACTTCGCTGAAATTGTGGAAGTTGAAGTTTTCCTAAACCTATATTTTTTAGTAGATCTTTAAGATCTGTGTCATTTGACTTTGCTGCCATGGTATTTTTTATAAAAGGAAAGTTTTCTTGACTTTTGCGATGCAAAGGTACAACTTTTTTTGCAATAATGCAAATGTTAATATTAAACTATCCGGAATTTCTGGATAGTTACTATATATTGAACTATTCGGAAAAGCCTAGAGATTGGCTAACGCTTCTCTTGCAGAGTGTTTTGCAATTCAATCAAGTCATCGTTGGCAGATTCTTCAAATAATTCTTGCGCGTCTGCTTCTGCTACTGCAAGCGCTTTACGTCTAGCATTGAATTGTTCATAAATAGACTCCACATGCGCCTCCATCTGCTTAACACTCACACTTCCTGCTCCTTGCAATACAATCTTATTTTGAAAATTAAGCAGTCCATCTACCGTCTCACGCCAATAACGCAGGTTCAAGTCTTTACGTTCTTTCACACGTAACTCAGCTGTATCTAAGAAAAGCACAGTCAGTCGATTTAGCGTATCTACCTCATCTTGAGAGAGATAATTCTTGGCTGTAAAGATATCTTGCTTGCGCACCACGCTGCCTTTCCAAGAAGTAAGAGCCATGTTAGGCTGAGAAGCATCTGCACGATTAACAATGATCTCGGCAGCAGTTTGCCCTGTAACTGCATAGAGTAGTTTATTTTGCGTTTCGGCAAAGAACATTTGCGTAGCTTTATCGGTACTATCATAATCGCTACTAAGTGATAGCAAATCGCGCACTTTTTGATAAAAGCGTTTCTCCGAAGCTCGAATTTCGCGTATACGCTCTAATAGTTCATCGAAATAATCAGGACGACCATTAGGATTCTTCAGTCGCTCATCATCCATCGTGAAACCCTTGATAAGATACTCCTTTAGATGCTGATTTGCCCAAATACGGAATTGAGTTCCGCGCTTGCTACGAACACGAAAACCAATCGCCAAAATCATATCTAAGGAATAGAAAGTGACATCATATTGCTTCCCATCTGGGGCAGTAGTCAAATAATTTTTGACAACTGAATTTTCATCTAATTCATTATCTTTCAATACATTCAGTATATGATAACTAATAGATTGTTTAGAGGTGTCAAAAAGTTCTGCCAACTGATTTTGGTTCATCCACACACTACCATCACGAGCATATAGCACTACGCTTGCACGCCCATCTACGGTATTGTAAATAATAAGATTGCTTTCGTTAGTATTCATGGTGTTTGTTCTTGTTCCGACTACAAAGTTACAACATTTTATTTCGACTGCAAAGTTACATTTTTTTTCTGAAATATGCAAAAGATTTGTGCAAAAAATCATGCAAAAGTTCTCTCGCTCTTCTCTCGGTCATCTCTCGGTCTTCTCTCGGTGGAATAAGGCAAGGTAAAAGAGAAAAAATAGAGGGTACTTGCAATGGGTACACTCTATTTTTTGGGGTTATAGGACGGCGTTCCGCCTATAGGACGCGCCTGATGCGCTATGGGGTATAGGCAAGAAAACTACTTATCGCAGAAATCTCTATTGAACAATGCTAGACGGCGGTCGAGTTCTTCGAGTTGGTCGTCCTTGATACAACTGACACAAGCACGCATACCTTCGCGTTTGGCACCCGTACTAGCCAACGAGATAGCGGAGATACCGTAGTAGATGATCTTGTTGACCATCTTCTCGCCCGTCCAATCCTTATAGCCAAAGGTAAAGAAGAAGCCATCGCCTACCTCCTCATCTTCAGCATCTTTGTCATAAACGATATGGAAGCCATTGCGAAGCATGATTTCTTTGACTAGTTTGGCCCTTCGCGCATATTCGCGGGTAGTGGTTACAAAGTCAATCTTACCCTGGCATGCCGCCTTAAACATAGCTGCCATAGCAAACTGGACGGAGTGCGTCACGCCTGAAGAGAGGCTATAGAGCACATTGTATATCAGGTTCCGTAGAAACTCGCCATCGTTCTCGTATCGTGAGGCTAAGCTCGGGAATTTACGGTGTGCCAGATAAGGGTTGATGGCCATGATGGCTGCCCGCTGACCCGCATAAGAGAACATCTTGGAGCAAGAGATCATATGGAGGCAGTTGTTGGTATATTTGCCCACCGTAGGTTGGTACGGTGGCTCATAAGGCATACCACGTTCCGCATCGCGGAAGTCCATATTGAGGTAGGCTAAGTCTTCGATAACCAGCACGTTATAGAGCGAAGCTAGACGGCCGATAATCTCCAGTTCGCGTTCGGTGAGGCACATCCAAGATGGGTTGTTGGGATTGGAGAAAAGCATAGCCGCTATCCTACCCGACTTGAAATGGCGCTCCAATTCTTCTGCCAATGCTTCGCCACGATAATCCGCCACATCAAACGAATCCACACGTACGCCAATGACCTTACATTGTTGCTTCTGCACAGGGAAACATGGGTCGAGGAAGAGAATGGTATCGCGTTTCTCGTCGAGTTGTGACACGAGCATATTGATAGCGAAGGCCGCTTGCATGCTACCCACGGTAGGGACGATGCACTCGGTAGGGATATCGAGGTTCATGAAGGCACGAACGAACTCGCTACCCCAGTGCTTGACCTCGGTGATACCCGTGATGAGGGGGTATTTTGATCCAAAACCCGCTTTGAGCGCCTTGTGTTCAGCAGCTATACCAATCTGCTCTGCAGGCAGTCCTGGTTCGCCCAATTCCATATGGATAAAGTCGAGACCTGTAGCGCGTTCGATAT
>JAZLDS010000029.1:0-37505 GCA_045614865.1 Paludibacteraceae bacterium
TATTCTTGATTGTAACATTCGTCAAACCAGTGCACTTTTGGAACGCATATTGACCGATATTTCCGACACAAGAATCTATTACCAAAGTTGTCATTGCTGTACAATTAGCAAAAGCAGATTCACTAATCAAACCAACATTACCAATGTTGTAGGTGGCTATGTTTGTAGTGGAAGAACTTTCGAAAGCGTTTGCTCCAATTTGTCCATTATTTTTGATTGTGACATTCTCTAATGCTGAGCACTTCTGAAATGCATGTTGACCGATAGTGGTAACACTTGCATCTACTGTCAAGTTCTTCATTGCCGTACAATTAGCGAAGGCAGATTCATTAATAGCGCCTTTGTTGTTAATATAGTAAGCAGCCTCTCCATTAGTAGAAGAATTTTGGAATGCTTGACTTCCAATTTCGCCATTGTTATAAATATCTGCATTAACAATATCATTACAACTATAAAATGCTTGAGCTCCGATATTCTTTACAGAGTCAGTGATAACCAATTTGTATAATTTATCGCATTCTGCAAATGCAGAAGAAGAAATATTTCCGCTATTATTTATGAAATAATAAGCATTCGAATTTTTTGAACTATTACTGAATGCGTTGGAACCTATATTCTTCACGTTTGACGTGATAGTCAAAGTATCAATTGATGTACATTGCATAAATGCGTAATTTTCTATATTTGAAAGATTATTTATATGTACATTAGTAAGATTAGAACAATAGGATGCCATGTGAGATGGTAAGGCATGATTGTAATTAATGACCATCTTAGTCATTTTAGTGTTATTTCTAAAAGCATTGATGTTTATAGAGTCAATAGACAATGTTACATTTTTATAAACAACAGTATTACCAATAGAAAATTCGGTGGTGGTGCCAGAGTAATCACAGTCTATAATATCGCATGTACGTTGACTTGGATTAACCAAAGCATAAACTATACCATCCACAGAGAAATATGAATTTAAGTTTGTATACACTCGTTGAGTACCTAATACATCATATCCGCTTTTATAATTTGTATTTCCCACATACGTTATTCGACCCGATAAGGATTGGAAGGCAGAAGTGATTCCCGAAGGAACAGAGTTAGGAAGCATAATCACTTTATACAAATTTGGACAATTATAAAACGCCGATTGGCCAATAGAGATAACGCTATTGCCTATATATACTACGTTTAGGTTAGAACATCCATTAAAGGCATCATCGCCAATTGATGTAACCGCATTAGGAATTTTTATCGAGTTAGCAATTGTATTATTATGGAAAAGATTATGTCTAATCCCATACGAACCTCCATGATAATCAGCAGGAAGAGTTATCTGACAGTCATTTCCCAAATATGCTATTGCATAATTTTTACCATCAATCTTCGCAAAAACAAAATCACCAATAGTCTCGATCTCTTTACAAATTTCAGTAGCATAATAAGCGACATAACCATGAGTAGTTGCTCCCTTAACAATATCTAAAGCAGAGAGATTAGTAACCGACGTATTAGATGTACAACCATAGAACGCATAATTTCCAATACTCGTTACGTTGTTGCCGAGAGTAACAGACGTCAAACCTGAGCAACCACGGAACGCACCATATCCAATACTTGTTACGCCATTTGGGATAGTGATAGAAGTCAAACCAGTGCAAGCATAGAACGCCTCATCTCCAATACTCGTTACGTTGTTGCCGAGAGTAACAGACGTCAAACCAGTGCAAGCATAGAACGCACCATATCCAATACTTGTTACGCTATTTGGGATAGTGATAGAAGTCAAACCAGAGCAAGCATAGAACGCCTCATCTCCAATACTCGTTACGCTGTTACCGATAGTGACAGACGTCAAACCTGAGCAACCACGGAACGCACTACGTCCAATACTCGTTACGCTGTTAGGGATAGTAATGGACGTCCAATTACTCATCTCATGGCACAAATATGCAGGAATATGCTGTACACTATCGCCAAAAGTAAAAGATGTGATTTGAGATCTGCGATTATAAAATGGTGCGTCGGATGAAGATGAAAAATCAGCACAATTCTCTGCATTCCAAACAACAGAAGTCAAACCAGTGCAAGCATAGAACGCATTATCTCCAATACTCGTTACGCTGTTACCGATAGTGACAGACGTCAAACGAGAGCAACCAGAGAACGCGCTACCTCCAATACTTGTTACGCTGTTACCGATAGTGACAGACGTCAAACGAGAGCAACCAGAGAACGCGCTACCTCCAATACTCGTCACGCTATTAGGAATAGTGATGGAAGTCAAACGAGAGCAGCCATAGAACGCACCATATCCAATACTTGTTACGCTATTTGGGATAGTGATAGAAGTCAAACCAGTGCAAGCATAGAACGCCTCATCTCCAATACTCGTTACGCTGTTAGGGATAGTAATGGACGTCCAACTCCTCATCTCATAGCACAAATATGCAGGAATATGCTGTACACTATCGCCAAAAGTAAAAGATGTGATTTGAGATCTGGGATCATAAAATGGTGCGTCGTATAAAGATGAAAAATCAGCACAATTTATTGCATTCCAGACCACAGAAGTCAAACCAGTGCAATCATAGAACGCACTACGTCCAATAGTCGTTACGCTGTTACCGATAGTGACAGACGTCAAACCAGGGCAACCACGGAACGCTCTCTCTCCAATAGTCGTTACGCTGTTAGGGATAGTGATGGAAGTCAAACCATCGCAACCCCAGAACGCCTCCTTTCCAATACTCGTTACGCTGTTGCCGATAGTGATGGAAGTCAAACCAGTGCAATAATAGAGCGCATTATCTCCAATAGTCGTTACGCTGTTAGGGATAGTGATGGAAGTCAAACCAGTGCAATAATAGAACGCCTCCTTTCCAATAGTCGTTACGCTATTGCCGATAGTGATAGAAGTCAAACTACTCATCTCATGGCACATATATGCAGGAATATGCTGTACACTATCGCCAAAAGTAAAAGATGTGATTTGAGATCTGAGATCATAATCATAAAATGGTGCATATGATGAAGATGAAAAATCTGCACAATTTTTTGCATTCCAAACAACAGAAGTCAAACCAGTGCAAGCATAGAACGCATTATCTCCAATACTCGTTACGCTGTTACCGATAGTGATAGAAGTCAAACTACTCATACCAGAGCACATATATGCTGGAATATGCTTTACACTATCGCCAAAAGTAAAAGATGTGATTTGAGATCCGAGATCATAAAATGGAGCATATGATGAAGATGAAAAATCTGCATAATTTTCTGCATTCCAGACCACAGACGTCAAACCAGAGCAACTAGCGAACGCATCCTCTCCAATACTCGTTACGCTGTTACCAATAGTGACAGACGTCAAACCAGAGCAATCACGGAACGCATAATCTCCAATAGTCCTTACGCTGTTGCCGATAGTGATGGAAGTCAAACCAGAGCAACTAGCGAACGCATCCTTTCCAATACTCGTTACGCTATTTGGGATAGTGATAGAAGTCAAACGAGAGCAATAAGCGAACGCCTCATCTCCAATAGTCGTTACGCTGTTGCCGATAGTGATGGAAGTCAAACCATAGCAACGATCGAACGCTCTCTCTCCAATACTCGTTACGCTGTTAGGGATAGTGATGGAAGTTAAACGAGAGCAACCAGAGAACGCCCAATCTCCAATACTCGTTAGGCCATCAGGAAAGGTGACATACTTGACGTAGGAACTGTAACGGAAGTTCCATTGTTTGTCAGTCATCTCGCCCTCTCCAGAGATAACCAAGGTGCTATCCTCGGTGTTGAGTGTCCAGGTGAGGTTATCGCCCCAGGTGCCATTGATAATCGTTGCATAAGCAGAGAATGTGCATGCGCTCAATAGCGCAAAAAAGAAAGTAAAAATTCGTTTCATGTTGTATGATGTTTAATTATTTCGTTTTTGAACCACAAATTTAGAATCGGAGAGAGACTTTGAGTATCTCTGAGTTGTTCGCAGACTCTTTTGAAGAATCTCAGCAATAGCAGGAGCATTTATACCAGGATTCTTTTGAATAGTCTTGAAGATCAATTCTTCAAATTTACACCGCCACCTTTGCCGCTTGCACCGTCATCCGTTAATAAGCGGAGCAGATCCATCTGAGTGGCAATGATTCGCTCTGCAATAAAATCAATAAAAATACTGGGATTTTTATGTGATATTTGTCAAGTAACCTTTGCGACGCAAAGGTACAACTATTTTCTGATATATGCAAGGAAAATGCGTACAGAGGCGCATTTTCTTGTATAAGGTGTAGAGTGGGGGGACTCGGCATGCCGAGGGCAGGCAGGACAGCCAATGAGACGCAAGGAGACTCGGGGAACCACCGCTGAGAACATAACCGACTGCGGAAAATACTAGAATATCCGAATAGTATTCGGGACAATAGGAAAGAAAAAGGGGGGCAAACAACACGCCCTCTTTGGTGCATATTCCTCTGATAAAGATTCTAGGTGATAACGGAGTGGTAACGGATTTGGTAGGTATAAACTATGAGTGATCAGTTAATGCTTGCCTGCGTATTTTTCCGCAAACGCTTTTCGCGCTTTGATCTGCGCCTCTGTCGGTGGTTTGTCTCGTTTTGGGCGACGCTGCACTATCTGCTTACCATTCAACACTCGGGTATAATACCCTGGACTAATATTTCCCCTAAGGGATTTAATAGGATGTTCTAATTCTGCTTTCATAAATTAAGATTTTTAAAGTAATACACATTGTACCTTTTGTACACTTTAGGAACTTTCTAAAAATGCCTAAAATGTACAAAGTGTACAAAATTCCATTTCTATTTATACAATTCTTTTTCTATATTCTCCATGTGCAACATGCAGGATATCATTACTTTGCACAAACTTAGCCAACCATTTATTCAAGGTATTCAACCCTATTCCAAGGACTTCCGCCGTCTTCACAGCGTCCTGCTTGGTAAAGTCCGTAGGAAGCATTTGGAAGAACTGTTTTTGAATCAGATTCTGGCCAATTTCACCAGGAACAGCCTCCTTGCTCTTAGGCAACATCTGGTACATTATTGCTGCGTGCATCAGCAGCTTGTGCCCAACGAGCAACATCGTCTGAAAATCATCCTCTGAGCACACTACCCTATCAGGCAATGGTTGCGACATATCCAGACGGAAGCCTGTGAGGATCATACCTATTCGCTTCATAATCACTGGCATACGCTTGAGGATAGAATCAAACTCGTTGCCAAAAGCAGGGCGGAGTGTGTCGTACATTCCGCGAAACATACGGGTGATACTTTTTCGTTGAGCGTCAGTCAGATAGAAATAGCAAGTGTGTTTGGCCTTCTTCATCCAAGCATAACGCTGGCTGATTTCTTTGGCTAGTTGTTCATACAAGACTACTTCTTGTGGAACCGCCTCCTCTTCAGCATCTAGCCAGACACGGTCATCAAAATCTTGCGTCTGCTTGACTACATAGCTAGCAAAGCGGCTCATTAAACCGTTCTCACGGCTCTTAATCAGCGGCTTAAGTTGGTTGAACGTGCCAGAAATCAACACCGAAAAGTGTGGATTTTGGATTTCGATGAGTTCTTCTTGGTTCTTGCGAAGTTTGCTGATGGTCTCGTGCTCAAACATACAGCGAAGCGTATCGGAGAAACCGCCTGTCGTACTTCCTAAGGCCTTGCTCAGTGTGTCGATCTCAGTAGCCATCATAATGCCTCGTCCTTTGAGTATTTTTAGATAACTCATTAGCGCTGCCGAGGAGGTGTTGGCTGGCAGATAAATTAACTCACCATGCTCATTCTCAATGCCTTGCAGCAGGCGCTTGCCGTAGTTCATGATGCCTTTGCCAGAAGCTGCGGGAGCGAGGACCATGGTCATAAGTTCAGGGCCATAGACATGGTGCGGGAAACCATGATACATACGCATGGCAGGTAGCGCGTAGGCGCAATTGGTTAATACAGAGAGCAATAGCATGTCACGCATCTCGCCTTGAGGAGCGATGCTGATAGCTTTTTCGACTTGCCAAGGCAATTGGTCTTGACGTACATGGGTGGTGATGAGAGTGTCTGCACCCTCGGAAAGGTTTTGTAAATTTACCACAGTTTTGGGTTTAAAAGGTTAATAAAATATTTTACAAAATAGGAAACTACTCCTATTATATATATACCGTATTTTTTCAAATTTGCTACAAAGATAAGCATAAAACGAACTTTTTGTTGTCCAAAAATGCATAAAAATTCATTTTGCAAACTCTACTTTACAATTTTGAAAAAAGGTAAGCATTAAACAGTGTTTTTGTTGTAACTTCGAGCGCAGTACAGCAGCTCATACGCACGATATTTTTGCATAAAAGTAAATTTTTTGACCAAATATCTTGCATATATGCAAAATTTGCACTAACTTTGCATCGCATTCAGTGAAGGGAAGCAGGTGAGATTCCTGCACAGTCCCGCTGCTGTGATTCGCAATCCGATGTTCGAAATCTTGAAAGTCACTGGTTCTCAATGAACTGGGAAGGCTGAACATCAGGAGCGATAAGTCAGAAGACCTGCTGCATGCCATATAAAAGACCGCCTTTGGCTGCTAGACCGGGTGAACCCTGTTAGACCGCCTGCGGCTGTTGGACCGCCCTACGGGCTGTGAGACTATAAGTCTAACTTCTAACAGTGAGCAAAGCAAACGATCTAACATCTAACAACGAAGTGGTCTGATATGTGAGTTGAACGCTCTCGGGGAATCGAGCCAACGACATGACAGACAGGTTTTCAATATTATTTACGGTACGCACATATGCGTATATGCTTGGTTTCAATATCAGGCGTATTGGTGTGTTGTGTAGTGTTGTTGATGGTCTGTGTATGGATGATTTCTCAGAGTCAAAGAAAAATTATCCACGCACCCTAACCATCACCCTGCCATGTTTCGTCTAGTTTGGGAAAATAAGACGAAGATGGTTGGGGATGTGTTGGATATAATCAATGAACAATTGAATTATTAACCAACATAAAACAACAAACAACATGAAAAAGCTTTTCTTTTTTGCGGCACTATGCCTAGTGAATGTAGCCCTTACAGCACAAGAGGACTACGAGTTGCGTATCCTAACTTTCGAGGATGAGGATGCGAAGTTTGAACCTTTCTACATGGGTGATTCGTATGCAGAAATCACCCAATGGTCTGATCTCATTGACGATGCACAGATGGAAGGTACCTTGCTCTATGGTGGGTATATGTGGTCGATGTCTGAGCCTTATTGGTGGTATGACCAATACAATACCGAACTCATGCACACCATGCCATATAACTTCTACACCTATTGTTATGCAGGTGGTGGACATGCTATTTCTAATTTTGCAAGCACCGATTATGAGACTTATGGCGACCAATATAGTCAATTAACCGTATATGGAGAAGAAGGACAAGGTGGTTACAATGGCTCCGCTAATTTTGCCATGCACTTTGGCTATATTGATGGTTCGCCATGGAATGGTACCGAGTATCTTCCATCGCTTAGCTTTGGCGATGGCGAAGCACGCGTGATAGATCATATGTATGTCAACAATGGTACATATGCCATCAACTGCTATATGAATGGTAATGGTTTGACGGCCGCTGTAGGCGAAGAAGACTGGGTAAAGCTCTTAGCTACGGGTTACGATGCGAATGGCGAAGAAACAGGTACTGTGGAGATTTATCTTTGCGATGGTCCTGATGACATCACTATGGAGTGGAAAAAATGGGATCTTTCGCCTCTTGGCGCAGTGGTAGAAGTGCAGTTCAATGTGACTGGCAGCAGCGACAACGGCTATGGATTCAGCCAACCAGCATATTTTGCCTACGACAATGTGGCTGTTCGTTTCCCAAAAGAGAACACCAGTGGCGAAGGTGGTGGTGTGACGACCGAAATTACCAACAGCCTTGTCGCCTCATCGCCTAATAGCCACAAGATCCTATACAACGGACAATTGCTCATCGTCCACGAGGGAAAAGTGTATAATGCCAATGGTATGATGCTGAAATGAAGAATCTATTATTAACTACTATGCTTAGTTTGGCGAGTGTCCTCTTGGCAGAGGATACCGCCAGCTACTATGCTACCCGCATGATTAGTTTTGATCCCGCACCAGGACAATTTATGTCGGAGGTATGGGCTCAGCCTAGTGTGGATTACGTACTGGGCGAGAACGGCACAGGCGTGTCTCTGGGCGGTTTTGGCGGTAGCATCATTTTGGGCTTTGACCGCCCAATCGTCAACCACCCGCAAAACCCATATGGTGTGGATTTTCTGGTGAAAGGCAATTCTTTTTCTGGATCTGAATATGGTGCATGGACTGAGCCCGCAGCCGTACAAGTGATGCAAGACAAAAACAAAAACGGACTGCCGGACGATGGCGAATGGTATGAACTAGCAGGTAGCGATTACTATTTATCTACTACCCGCAAAAATGTGGAGATGACCTATTACAACCCCAAACATGATGGGCGTGCCACCATCCCTTGGAGGATGAATACTGGGGAAACAGGTGCTATGATTACCAATCAATTTCATGAGCACTCATTCTACCCTGCCGATGCGGGTTTTGACTGTAATTACGACAGTATGACTGTCACTGGTAATATGATTGTGGGATGTACCAACTTATCCAAACCTAGTTATGTAGAGAACCATCGCGGACAACTCTTCGGCTATGCCGATAATCGTGGATTTTCCAATATGGATATCAACAATGTGGTCAACCCATATGATTATAGCATCAATATTCAAGATGGTTTTGACCTCAGTTGGGCAGTGGATAAAAGTGGTAATCATGTGCAATTAGACACGGTACATTTTGTACGTATCTATACAGCTATCAACCAAGATGGTGGATGGCTGGGCGAGTTGTCATCGGAGATCCTCGGCGTGGGTATCGTGAAACCCGACCCAAACTACGTACCACAAGACTATTACAACAATTATATAGGTCTTACCCAGCTAAAAGCCGTGGTTGGTCATCCTATTCAGTATGAGGGATTAGTCTTTAAAAATGGTATCCCAGTAGGCGAAGGACAATCACGCTGGTGGCTGAGCGACAATAGTATAGGCAGTATCGACAACACCGGTCTATTTACCCCCATCAAGGAGGGCAAGACGATGGTATATTTCCAACAATCAGATAAAGCGGCAGCTGACTCCTGCAGCATTATCGTAGTCTCGCTCAATGGCGTGGTATTAGAGTTGGAAGGCAACTCCAATCTCTCTTCCGAAGAAACCTTTTGTTTTGTGGGCGAACGCATATACATCACTACGCAGAGCATAGATAATAGCGAACAAAATCGCTATCAATACGATACTTATACTTGGTATACTACTGATCCTGAAATCGGTGATATTGATAATGGACTATTTACCGCAAAACAAGTGGGCGAGACGATGCTTTATGCATACTCTGATACCAAATCAGAGTTGTATGACTCGATCTTGGTTCGGGTAATGCCAGCCGCTCGTCTGGCACTCAAGGCCAATCCATATGTATTGCCATATTATGCTGATAAAGAAGGTACTATAGCCAAAACCGATCTCATCGGACTGCAAGACAGCAAGTCAACCATCTCCACGCAATTGGATGGTATAGAATCACTCACAGCTGGATTAGAACTGCATTTAGATGGCAATCAAGTACAATATCGCATTAACGAGTTTGGCGATTATCAAGTGCGCATTCATGCACATATACCAATGTTTGCAGGTTCTGATACGGTAATGACTTTCACTATCCATTATGGACCTGACAATATGGCTATGGATGCATGTGAGGTATATATTCAAAATGATAGACTCATGTGCAGCAATATTCGGGGAGAAAAGGCTATATGTGCACTGGAAAATAGCGAAACATTGCTTGCCGTAGATGGTGCATATGCCTATGTAGCTTCAGCTAATACACTTACTCGCATTAACCTCACAACAGGGCAAACCGTAGCTACTACAGACTGCTCTGTAGAATCCTTCTGTGTGAAAGCAAACATGGTAATCGTGCGCGGTAAAAAGGATATCACATTGTGGCACAAGACCGACCTCACTCCAGTCAAAACTTTCGATCTAATAACCCCAATCATTAATATCGAGAACCTGACAACAGCAACAATAGAAAGCGAGTATTGCATCGATGTGAACTCCATCGGAATGCAGGACAGAATAGCGGTAGCGGCAATTCCTAACAACGAAGCACCTAAGTTTAAACTAGCTGATAGCCCACAAAGCGTGACCGTAAAGGAAAATAGCGAACTCACTACGAATATATCCTATAGTAGAAATACCAAATTGTCGGATAAAGAGAAGGTGAGCAACGTGAAACTATACATTCGTAATCTGCAAGAGGTAAAAGATCTGATTGCTTACAAGTCAGGTAGTTATGACAAGACGGGAACTAACTTTCGCTTTGTAGCAGGATGCCAACGAGCCGTGGAACAAGACACTATTATTTATATTGCTCTCGAAGCTATTGATGAATGGGGTGCATCCACAATTGCTACACAGATAAAAATCAATATTAATAACACCGATGTGAGCACACATATTGAGGCGATTGGGCAATGTGGCGATGAGGCGGTAGCCACTACCCGCAAACTGCTCTTCAACGGGAACATTTATATCCTTTATGAAGGTATATATTACGATATTTTAGGAAATAAAACAGCTGATATTCAATGAAAAAGATAAGATTATTAATTCTTCTCTGCCTCCTATTGGGGTTAGGGAATTTGATGGCGCAAACCATAGATTTTACCTCTGGTGTTTATATCCTCAACGAAGACTGGTTTGGGCATCGCAACTCCACACTAATGCACCTGTCGGAAACAGGACAATTCTCTTATGACCTTATAGGGAATAACCCTGATAATACAGGAAAATCTCTTGGTTGTACTTCACAATTTGCTTTATTCTACAACGGTCGCTTGTATGTAATCTCTAAGCAGGATCAGGATTCAGGAGAGAGTACTGCAGTACGTGGAGGACGCATTGTGGTAGTAGATCCTACAACGTATGAAATACTCTTCTCGCAGGACACCATCTTTACCATCAATGGTATGTCTGCAGCAGATGGTAGAGCATTTGTGGGTGTTAATCCACACAAAGGATACATCTCTACATCGAATGGAATTTTTGTATTTGACTTGGATAATTATACTATCAAAGGACGTATCGCTGGTACCGAGAATCCACTTATCCAAGGTGGAGAGATAAGTAATACCGATGGTCTAGGACCTCTGTACCACAATCAATGTGGCGCGATGATAACAGCGGGAGATTATGTATTTGCAGTCTTTCAAGATCATGGAATTTTGGTAATTGACCCTATAACAGATACAATTAAGCATATTTTCCCTGGCTGTTTTTCTACCCTCACCCAGAGCAGGGACCAACGTATTTGGGCAGTGCGTAATACCGAAAAAGACTATCAATCATACCCTTACGGCATGGCAGGAGAGTGGTGGATGGGCAATGAATTAATAGCGATACACCCTACCCTACTCACAACCGATACAATCAATTTTCTCGATGAGTTTGGCATGGAAGATATTATGGTGGAGCAGAGTTGGTACGCATGGAATGCAGGGTCGCTATGTGCTAGTACGAAGGATAATAGTCTATTCTTTGCTTACAACGACAATGTGTGGTCATGGTTCACTCGCTCGCATATCTATCGCTATGATATTGACAGCAACGAACTTTACGAGATTTATGATACTGCTGAAGATAATAACTATATGTATGGTGCAGGTATTCGTGTAGAACCCAACTCCGATCGACTATGGGTGTCGTGCTATGTAGGAAGCAATATCTCAACCAATAATTTTGTGTTCTACGTTCTAGATGTTAATCCGAATAGTGATACTTTTGGCTCACGACTTGCCACTTATACGCCTATCAAAAATTATTGGTACCCCGCGATGTTTCTTTTCCCAGAGGATAATAAACCATCTGCTCTGCCTAATACTCTTCTTGCACCATCGGATAATTCCAAACTAATCATTCATAATTCACAAATACTGATTGTTCATCAAGGCAAAACATACACCCTGATGGGTCAGAAATTAGGAGAATAAAATCAAGCAGCAAAAAGAGGAAAATGATCAAATTTCCTCTTTTTGTTTGCTCATATGCAAAAAATATACTACCTTTGCAATCTATTCTCTAAAAACAGTTGATAGCATACATGATAGAAGTAAAAAACATACGTAAGTCTTTTGGTACATTAGAAGTACTGAAGGGGGTAGATTTGACGGTGGAGAGAGGAGAGATTCTAAGTATCATAGGCAAGAGTGGTGCGGGAAAGACTACCCTACTCCAAATTATAGGTACGCTGGACAAGCCCGATTCGGGTAGTGTGTGGATAGACGGAGTGGATGTTTTCACATTGAAAGAAAAACAATTGGCGGATTTTCGCAACCGACATATTGGATTCATCTTTCAGTTTCATCAATTATTACCAGAGTTTACGACGCTCGAGAATGTAATGATACCTGCAATGATAGCTCGTATGGATGAGAAAGAGGCGCATCAGCGAGCCGTACAATTGCTAACGGAATTAGGTCTAGCAGAGCGACTTACGCATAAGCCCAACCAGCTATCAGGTGGCGAGAAACAGCGTGTGGCAGCAGCGAGAGCGATGATGATGTCGCCCGACGTGATTCTGGCAGACGAACCTAGTGGTAGTCTGGATGAGAGCAATAAGAGAGAGCTGCATAAATTGCTATTGCAGATGCGTGAGCAATATGGACAAACGATTATAATCGTGACGCATGACAAAGAATTGGCAGAAATCAGCGATCGCGTGATTGAGATTATTGATGGAAAGATATGAGACGAGAAGATTTTCCTATATTGAATGAGCAGGTAAATGGTCGTCCGCTAGTGTATCTGGATAACGCAGCCACCACGCAAAAACCGCAAGTGGTGCTGGATGCTATTCAGGAAGCATATACCAAGTGGAATGCTAATGTCCATAGAGGTGTTCACCATCTGAGTCAAGTGGCCACGCAAAAGCATGAGCAAGCACGCAAAACAGTGGCACAATTGATTCATGCAGATTCAGAAGAAGAGATTATTTTCACCAAAGGTACAACGGATAGCATCAATATCTTGGCGCGTAGTTGGGGCGATGCGATGATCCATGGGGGTGATGAGATTGTTGTTACACAACTGGAGCACCATTCGAACATCGTGCCTTGGCAAATGCTCTGTGAACGCAAAAAAGCGATATTGAGAGTTATCCCTCTTCGTGAGGACTTATCGCTGGATATAGAGGCATTTAAGGGGATTTTGAACGCACGAACAAAGTTGGTATCTATAGCGCATGTAAGCAATCTGCTAGGCATTATCAACCCAGTAGAAGAGATCATATCTATTGCTCATGAGATGCATATCCCTGTATGCGTAGATGGCGCACAGAGTGTGCCACATTTGATGATAGATGTACAGAAATTAGATTGCGATTTTTTGGTCTTCAGTGCGCACAAGATGTATGGTCCTACGGGATTAGGTGTCCTATATGGCAAAAAAGAGTGGCTCAATCAGCTGCCGCCAGTAGAGGGTGGGGGAGAGATGATCGAACATGTTCGATTTGACAAAACCACCTATAATGTGTTGCCCTATAAGTTTGAGGCAGGTACACCTAATTATATAGGAAGCTACGCGTTTGGAATAGCCATAGAATATATGCAATCTATTGGTTTAGAGGTGATTAATGAATATGAACACACCTTGACTCAATATCTGGAGCAGCAGCTAATGAGGTTGCCAAACCTGCGAATTTATGCCGCGGGACAAGCCAAAGCGGGTGCAGTGTCGTTTAATGTCTATCGCGAAGATGGGGCATTGGTGCATCCATTTGATGTAGGCGTATTGCTCGATCGTCAGGGTGTAGCGGTACGTACAGGACATCATTGTGCTGAACCACTGATAGATCATCTGCAAGTGCCAGGTACAGTAAGGGCGTCGGTAGGAATATACAACACAAAAGAGGATATTGACACCTTTATTGCTGCTCTAAAAAGAGCTATAATGATGCTTGGATAATGAACAAATTGCGGATTCACTCATTCATATTATTTCTTCTTTTTTTCACTGTTGGATCTATAATCACGTCTGCGCAAGAATTGAGAATAATCTCCTACAATGTGGAGAATCTGTTTGATTGTCAGCATGATACACTGAAAAATGATTCCTCTTTTCTACCCGATGGTATGCACCATTGGAACTACTATAGATACCATACAAAGCTGGATCGTATAGCTCAAGTTATTGTCAACATAGCGGGGTGGGAAAGTGTACCTCTAGTCGGCTTGTGTGAGGTGGAGAACGCAGCTTGTTTGAGCGATCTATGTTATCGATTGAAGCGTTTTCACTATCGGTTTGTACATTATGAGAGTGCCGATGAACGTGGAATAGATGTGGCATTGCTATATGATAGCACAAAGGTTAAGGTGTTGAATAGCAGACCATTGTATGTAGATCTAAAGGGTGATAAAACGCGAGATGTGCTGTATGCTTGTTGCCTTATTCACCCCGCTGATACGCTGCACGTGATGGTATGTCATTTGCCTTCAAAGTCAGGAGGTGCTGCGGCATCGCAATGGAAGCGAGATGCAGCCAAAGAGGTGATTCAGCAGCAGATAGATAGCATCCTACATCATCAGCCTGTAGCTAAGATTGTGGTAATGGGGGATATGAATTGCGATACAAAAGATGATTTGCAGGGTATGAGTAACCTGATGATTCCTTTCGAGGCAAATGGCGAAGGAACGCACAAATATAGAGGTGTATGGTCATGTTTGGATCAGTTTTATGTATCAACTTCCCTCACATCCCATGCCAGTGCTACTATCTTTACCACCAGTTGGATAATGGAAGAGGATAATAAGTATCTAGATGATCAACCTAAACGTACTTATATAGGCTATAGATACCACGGTGGATATTCTGACCACTTACCCATTGTATTGCATATTGCGCAATAAAAAAGCTGTGCCAAATGGATAGCACAGCTTCATACGAGATTATCACTTGCGTTTACTTGACCTCAATTACGCGTGCAGGTTTTTCAGGAATATTGGCTAATTTGGGCAATTCAATCTTGAGTACACCATGACACAATGTAGCGGAGATAGCATCGCGATCCACATTCTCAGGAAGCAATAGCGTTTGCTCAAATCGAATGTAATTAAACTCCTTGCGTAGATACTTGGATGATTTCTCATCTTCCTTGTTTTCTTGCTTCTTCTCCACAGCTACAACGAGCTGGTCTTTGTCGTTCACATGTACTCGAAAATCTTCTTTCGTCATGCCTGGTACGGCCATTTCAATATGATACGATTTCTCATCTTCCTTCACATTGATAGCAGGAGAAGCAGATACAGAGCGCATAGGAAACCATTCCTCATTGAAAAAATCGTTGAATAGATTTGGCAACCAATTAGGATTTTGCCGTTTGATACTAGGTAACATAATAATAAATTTTATAGTTAGGTTTAGGTCTGATGGCAACAATCTCTTTGTAGGTTGCTTGCCATTTTCCTTCGGCATAGTGTTGTATGCAAATTGCGTGCCAAACGATGTGTTATCTATGCCATTTTGTGGCCTTTGTCTGAAAATTTAATATTTTTTTGCACCTTTATTTAAAATCCATAAAAGCCACTTTCTGCTATTTTTCTGCGATTCATTTCTATTTTTCTTGCCAAAATATTTGCAAGTTCCCCAATTTTTTTGTACCTTTGAACCCGAAATGCTCCTATAAATCTTAGGTGATTCTTAGGTTATTCATAGGTGATTTATAGGTTATTCTTAGGTGATTCAGCAACTTTCACTATAAGATCAACTGTACTGACCCCCATTTTTTGGATACATTAAACAGTAGGCGCATTGCGCCGTACACCCTTAAAACTTTTAAAACCGTTTAAACTTATCAAACTATGGCACAAATTACCCTCAACCAACCCATTGCGGAGATTCATGGTGCTCTCAGCAAGCGCAGCAACATTGTCAATCGTCAGAAGAAATACCGCATTAACGGCCGCGTTATTCATGAAGGCAAGCAGGAGTCTTATGCTATCCAAAACCCTCGTGACTGGAAGAAAACCCCAGCCCAGGGAGCCGAACTCGCCAATCAAACGGCTTGGCAAGAGGCATGCCGTCGAGCTGCTCAGATCCTGCAAGCAGCCCAACCCGAAGGACCAAACAAACAACAACTCTTCGAACACCGTATCAATCAAATTCCAGACTATTATACATTGGAAGAATCCCGCGCATTACTAGAGGATTTCCGCCGCCGCTATGAAGCGCAAATTCCTAATACGCGTGGCAAAAATCCTGATGCTCAAGCGCCCATTGATCCTCATACCGGCAAAGGCAAGCAATACGCCCAATTTCCAGCCTTCATCCGCGCCATGCTTTACTACCAACTCAGAACTCAATAATCTTTGTAATTTAGCTTCAAGCATATTTTTTTCCATTGCCTTGAGTTGTAGTCGAGTATTTTGTATGCTCTATGTCCATTATCCAGCGGGGTCCCCGAAACGCTCATGGCGTTTTGGGGTGCTTGACGAATGCTATTCGGGTATTCCTTTCCTTCCCGCCATCTGTCTAGTGCTCGGCGGTAGTTCGCCGAGTAAAAAAGCACTACACCACCATCAATGCCGAAAGAGCGCTTAAAATCGCCTCTAAATGGCTAAAAATAGCATAACCAACAGCCAGGCTTCCTGTCCCGCCAATCAGTAACCATCGAGCAGCATCCATTCGCATGGCCAACCGCTCTAACATCGTATACCTACGCAAACTCTCTTGCAACTCGCTACTAGGCGATGGCATGAGATTAATCTGACGAATCGTATCCGCCATAAACGCCTCATTATCTTTTACTTGCGGAGCACTCGCGCGCAAACGCTTTTTTATTGTATTATTGGTTATCATATTAGTCTTGGTTCCTTGTTCCTTATTCTTTACTCAAAATAGCTTTCAGCTTCTTCCTGGCTCGAAACAGCATGACCGCTATATTGCTTTCCGTTATCTCCGTTATCCTGCTAATCTCTCGAATACTCTTTTCCTCCAGATAATATAGTATCACCACAGCTTTCTCTTGCTTTGGTAGCTGGTCAATCGCCTGATACAGAGGCTCATAGCGAAATGCTGCATCTGTCTGTTCGGTGGCTACTTCCGTATCAACACTCTCGTAATTGTCTACTGCCACGTGATGGGTATTCCAGTACTTATTCTGCTCGTTAAGGTATTCGTTGTACGCTATACGAAACACCCATGTCTGCAAAGCTGACTTCTGCTCAAAGGTAGCACAATGCAAATATGCCTTCAGTATAGCTTCTTGTGCAAGATCATTAGCCAGTTCTTCATCGCCGTGAGTCAGCACAAGCAGGAATCGCCGAAGGGACTCCTGCATGCCGCCAATGGCGGAAATAAACTGTTGCTTATCCATATAACTGATTGAAGAGATTGTTGATTTTGAAAATCAGTCAGACAGACAAACGCAGTTTACGCTTTTTCAGCAAGTGCTTTTTCTTCTTTCTCAATCTCCTTCTTGAGATAATTCTTTGACACAAAGAACATAATCAAGAATGCTACACCAATAGTCAGGAGCAAACCGCCAATGATAACCGCCTTGTCAATTGGGTTGATGAACAAGCCATAAAGGAGTACAAACAATCCTACCAACGAGCAAAGTGCACCATACTCCAAATGTTTCAATACAGCCATCTTGGTGGTCTTCTTTTTGCTATCAGACTCATTCAACATCTCAGCCATTGCCTTGAAGTCAATGTTTGCACCTTCACTCTTCTCAATCATTTGAGAGATGAGTTTACTATGCTCTTCCACTTTGTGACGACGATTTTTGAGATACATAATTACACCCGTCAAAATAATTGCTGGTATTCCACCAAAAAGTAACAACATTCCAAATAGGGGCACTAATTCATCAATAATAGCTGCGTACATAATACTAAAAATTTAATAAGTTTAACAAATCGTTCTCTGTCGCTTCTTTGCGACTACACCCATTAGACAAATGAGAAGAAGAAAATATTACAAACGACTGTTATTTTTTTCAGCAAAACACATCATTTTGCCTGTGTCTTGTTCCACGCCCTAAAAAATATTCAATTCTCAGGGCGTTATTTTGCCATTAAAATGCTCGTAAAGCTTTGTCCCTGAGCGACTTCCGAGCAAATCAATCCATTCTTCCAATTTGGCGCTTCTAGCACGTGCCACAGAGCCGAAGCGTTGCAGTATCTTTTGCTTTGTAACCGCTCCAACTCCCTGAATATCATCAAGTTCACTCTTTGTTTGAGCCTTACTTCGCTTCTTTTTATGGAAGGTAATAGCAAATCTATGCACCTCATCTTGTATCTCTACCAACAATCGAAACACTTCGTCCGTTACTTTCATACCAAACTCCTGAATAGGCTCTCCATAGAGTAGGATATTTGTCCTATGTCGATTATCTTTCTTTAATCCTGCTACAGGAATCTGCAAACCAAGTTCTCCGTTTACAACTTCCTTGATTGCAGTCATCTGACCTAGTCCTCCATCGGCAATAATCAAATCGGGTAGGGGGGCTCCTTCTTCCAAAAGTCGGCTGTACCTTCTTCTAACCACCTCGCGCATACTCGCGAGGTCATCGGGACCAATGACTGTTTTAATCTCGTATTTCTTGTACTCACCTTTGCATGCGCGAGCTTTCTTAAACACTACACAACCGGCTACCGCATCTGTACCCTGTGTATTGGAGTTATCAAAACTATCTATCCACATGGGTAGAGTAGGGAGTCCTATTAGCTGCTGCAAACCACCTAAAATTCGGATCGCTCTCTGATCTGGATTGAGTTTGTCGTCCTGTTTAATTCGGTCCTTTTTATACTGCTGTACATTCTGCATAGCTAAGTCTAACAGTCGTTTTTTATCCCCCTGCATAGCTATGTTCACACGAAGATTTTCGTCAATTATCTCCGGAATAAACGGAACAATCACCTCTTTTGTAGTACTACCCAACTGCTTACGCAATTCGTATATACCCATTGCTAGAATCTCTTCGCGACTTTCATCCAATTGCTTTTTATATTCAATTGTCTGTCCTTGAACGACACTTCCTCTGTGTACATGCAGCATGGATATATACACATTTTGCCCTATTTCATCGTACCCAAATACATCTACATCACCTGCATGCGAGTTTGTAATGATAGTTTTGCTCTTGAAATTCTCGATCAATTCGAGCTTTTCTTTCAATTTTGCTGCTTCTTCATATTGCATTTTCATGGCAGCTTCTATCATTTCTGCTTCAATCTGCTTACTAATCTCTTGGGCATCTCCTTTGATGATTTTTCGCGCTGCATCAATATATTCTAGGTATTTTTCTCTGCTCACTTTATCCTCGCATATTCCACAACAATTACCCAAATGATACTTCAAGCACACGCGATATTTCCCCATTTCAACGCTACTTTTTGTCATTTGTGTGTTGCAAGTACGAATAGGATACAACTTATGAATTAGCTCCAAAACCAAATCTAAGGTGTATCCAAAGGTATATGGACCATAGTATTCTCCTATACCCTTGATAATCTTTCTCGTCTTGAATATACGTGGATAATCTTCTCGCGTGATACAGATACTAGGATAGCTTTTCCCGTCTTTCAGTAGAATATTATAGTGAGGTTGATACTTTTTTATCAGATTATTTTCCAATAAGAATGCATCTTGCTCACTTTGTACCACTACGTATTTAATGTCTGCAATGCTTTTTACCAGTAATTTGGTCTTATGACGATCTTGTTCTTTATGAAAATAACTGCTTACGCGCTTTTTCAAGCTTTTAGCTTTACCCACATATATAACCTCCCCAAGCTCGTTGAGGTATTGATATACTCCTGGCTCATCAGGTAGGCGCTGAAGGATTGTTTGTATATGTGGACTATGGGGCATATCTATACAAAATGCCGATGAATACGGAGAAAATTAACAACTCATCAAGCTGCTAATCTCTACATCATTGCCAATATTCTCTCGTCCGTTTAAGAATTCTAGTTCAATAATAAAGTTGATGTACACTTTCTTTACACCAAATTTTCGTACTAATTCTAAAGCGGCAGCCATTGATCCTCCTGTAGCCAATAGATCATCGTGTAGTAATACCACATCATTTTCACTCAATGCATCTGCATGAATCTGAATGGTATCCACACCATATTCCTTAGAGTAGCTTACTTCAATGGTTTCTGCAGGCAGTTTGCCTGGTTTACGAATGGGCACGAATCCAGCACCTAGATCCATTGCAACTGCAGGACCAAGAATAAAACCTCTAGATTCAATACCTACCACTTTGGTGATTCCATACGCACGATAGAGATTTACAATTTCATTTTTCATCCACTTCAAATACTCTGGATTGCTGAGTACAGTGGTAATATCCTTAAATACTATTCCCTCTACAGGAAAATCTTTTACGTCGCGGATATGCGCGAGCACTTCTTCATGTTTCATATCTTAAATATATTTATAACTACCTCGAATGATATGTTGTGTTTCACGTGGAACATTCTCTCATTCCTATTTGCACGTTACACCTATTTATCTTCCCATTAGTACGAGCAGTACGCTAATATCGTTGGGACTTACTCCTGGTATTCTACTTGCCTCTCCTATTGTGTTAGGTTGGATTCGAATTAGTTTTTGTCGGGCTTCTGTGCTAAGTGATTGCACACTACTGTAGTCAAAGTCCTTGGGTAATCGGATATTGTCTAGCCTGCGAAGTTTATCTGCTGCTAATTTCTCGCGTTCGATATACCCCTTGTATTTAATGTTAATCTCAGTACTTTCTACTACCTCTTCTTTTCTTGTGCCTAGGGCTTCGATTTGCTTTTTCAGCTCGGGCAATATTTCTGCTATACCAGATATCGTTACATTAGGGCGGGCTACTATATCAATCAATTTGCAAGTTTGCTGCAGATCTCCATATCCCATTTGGTTGAGATAAGCATTGATGTCTTTGGCTTTGACGGATGTAGTACGAAGTATTTCTATTAATGCAGCTTCCCCCTCTTGCTTGCTATTTAACAACCCTAATCGATATTCATCGGCCAATCCTAATTTATAGCTTCGTTCCGTGAGACGAGCATCGGCATTATCTTGACGGAGAAGAATGCGATATTCCGCTCTAGATGTGAACATGCGATAAGGTTCGTCCACACCCTTATTTACCAAATCATCGATCAGCACACCAATATAGCTCTCGTCTCTTGCTAAAGTAAATGGTGCACCACCTGTGATGTTTTGGTGTGCATTGATACCTGCCACTAATCCCTGACCAGCCGCTTCTTCATAGCCAGTAGTACCGTTAATCTGACCTGCAAAGAATAGGTTTTTAACCATCTTAGTCTCTAATGTATGAAGCAATTGAGTAGGGTCAAAAAAGTCATATTCTATGGCATATCCTGGACGGTAGAGAACTATGTTCTCTAACCCTTTCACAGTACGCAATGCTTGCCACTGAATTTGCCAGGGTAGGGATGAGGAGAAACCGTTAATATAGTATTCGTTAGAATCTACTCCTTCTGGCTCTAAGAATAACTGGTGCATCTCTTTATCTGCAAAAGTCACAATCTTTGTCTCAATACTTGGGCAATATCTAGGGCCTATACTCTGGATCTGTCCGTTATAGAGTGGAGAGTCTGCCAGTCCGCTACGCAATACGTCATGTGTTTGCTGGTTGGTATAAGTGATCCAACAACTCATCTGCTTGAGCTGACGTTGTACTGTATCTAGATATGAGAATTGGTGATTGTCATCATCTCCCAATTGCTCAGTCATTTGGGAAAAATCGATACTTCTTTTATCCACGCGAGCTGGAGTACCCGTCTTCATTCTATCTGTAGCAAATCCCAATTGACGCAATTGCTCCGTAATACCAAAGCTACTAGGTTCTGCTATTCTACCACCTTCTATCTGGGTTTTACCAAAATGAAGTAATCCATTCAGGAATGTACCATTGGTCAGAATAACGGCCTTCGCCTGTATCTCTACCCCCAACAATGTTTTCACACCGCATACCTGACCATCTTTAATCACCAACTCCATTACGGTATCTTGCCAAATATCCAAGTTTGGCGTAGTGGTCAAAATTTTCACCCATTCCTCAATAAAGCATTTTCTATCGCTCTGACTACGTGGACTCCACATAGCAGGACCTTTGCTGCGATTGAGCATACGGAACTGTATGGCACTCCTATCTGTCACGATACCCATCTGTCCACCCATAGCATCTATCTCCCTGACTATCTGACCTTTAGCTATTCCACCAACCGCAGGATTGCAACTCATCTGACCAATCTTATTCATATCCATGGTGATGAGCAATGTTTTGCTACCCATACGAGCTGCTGCACTGGCTGCTTCGCAACCTGCATGTCCTGCACCTACTACAATAATATCGTACTTAAAATCCATATATTCAATCACTTACGTGTTTTTTACTTATCTATTGCTTATCTTCCAATCACTCTATTTCGATGATGCCATTTGTCTTGTCCGCTGAAACTTGTTTTTCCTATTGTTCGTTGCGGTGGCAAAAATGCATCTTCTATATGCGTTTGTTCCAATATTTCATGTGTAGCAGGATTGATTAGCAGTCCAATGATGTCAAATCGTGGAACCAATTCAATCTGTTTCATCTTGATATACGCGTTAGCGGCCGCCGCCATTCGTCTGCGTTTCAATTCGTCCACATACTCTTCTGGCCGTTTGTTGCCAAAAGTAGAGGTACGTGTTTTGACTTCTACAAAAACAATCTCCCTACGATTAATGGCAATAATATCCATTTCCAAATGACCAAATCGCCAGTTGGTTTCGGCAATGCGATAGCCTTTCTTTTTCATCATTTGGCAAGCAGTATCTTCGCCTATTTGTCCTACAATATTATGCTCTGCCATTGTTTATCCCTGCATTTTGTTCACGCGCGCTGCGTCTAGGCGCAACATGATAGCCAATAATATGGTAAATCCCCATAGCGACGAACCACCATAGCTGAAGAAAGGTAGAGGAATACCTATCACGGGTAGCAATCCTAGTACCATACCAATATTAATTGTTACGTGGAACAGGAGTATACTGGCTACGGAATATGCGAAGATTCGGCTGAATTCATCGCGTTGTCGCTCCGCGATATGAATAATTCGTAGGATGAGAGCCAAATACAATAGCAATAGGCCTGCAGACCCTACAAAGCCCCATTCCTCGCCTACGGTACAGAATATAAAGTCTGTATCTTGCTCAGGTACGAACTTCAATTTTGTTTGTGTTCCTTGCAAATACCCCTTGCCAGAGAATTGTCCCGATCCAATGGCAATCAACGATTGGTTCACGTTGTATCCAGCTCCGTGAGGATCATGTTTCATTCCTAGTAGCACCTCGATGCGGATGCGCTGGTGGGGTTGCAGAATCTTGTGGAACGCATAATCACAACCCTGACAGAGCATAGCAGAGAAAATCACAAATGCCACTATCCATCCTAGCGAACCTCTTCTTAATTTAATGGCTTGTATAACGAGATAAATAACTACAAAAGCTAAACTCGCTAATCCAACATAATTGAAGTTGACTGCAATCCATACATTCAATACAAGTCCCAATCCATAGCACGCACAAATCCCTAACACCATGATAATCAGAGATCGGAAATCCTTCTCGCGAACAATAATCAATCCCAGTATAATCGCGTGTATAAACAAGATACTTACTAGGCCGCCTACACTACCTAATCCAATAGGCAACGCAATTTCACCAAAGCGGATGACTAGGATAAATAACACAGCGCTCGCAACTCCCCAACTCAGTACATAACCTGTCATGCCCTGGCGGTAGAATACCAGCAAGAAGGATAGGAATACCAATGCGGAACCTGTTTCGCGTTGTGCTAGCATAATAATGAGTATTGGTGCTCCAATCAAAGCAAAAGGTACGATTAAATCGCGCAAATCTCGCACTTTATAGCCATATTGTCCCATGTATTTGGCGACAGCTATTGCCGTAAAACATTTTGCAAATTCGGCGGGTTGTAGACTAATAGGACCAATACTAATCCATGATAAAGAACCCTTGATATCACGTGCTACAATAGGTGTAATCAACAATAGTAATATCATCGCCCCATAAAAGATATACCCCAGCACATCGTAGGTACGTTCCTCTATCGTAAGTATGATCCCTCCTAATCCCACGGCTGCTACTAGCCACACCAATTGTTTTCCAGCGCGGTTTGAGAAACTCCAGATGCTCGTTTGGTCAAAGGTATAACTAGACCCATATATATTGAGCCAGCCAAACAATGCGATGGCGAGAAACATCCCAATGGTCCACCAATCAATACCCGATATGATACTTCTATTCTTGTTCATCATCTTTATCTATCAAATTGGCATTCACCATGCGTTCGCGCAGTTGGTTACGTTTGATTTCACCTGTCAGGTATTGTTCTATAATCAGTGTGGCTATTGGACATGCCCATGTGGCGCCAAAACCAGCGTTTTCTACTGCTACCGCAATGGCTATTTGCGGATTATCCATAGGAGCGAAACCGATGAATAGGGCATGATCTTCACCATGAGGGTTTTGTACTGTACCTGTTTTTCCACATATTTGCAATTCTGGTATGTTGTACCATCTACCCGTTCCTTCACTCATCACTCGTGCCATTCCACGATGTACAACGTCAAAATGTTTTTTATCTATCATCGTGGTATGAATGTCCGATTTCATCGAGTCATTGCGATTGAAATGAGGAGTAATATAATAACCCTTATTAGCGATAGCTGCTGCTTGGTTGGCTAATTGTAGTGGAGTGACGAGTATCTCGCCTTGACCGATAGATAATGAGCGGATAGTAATAGCTTTCCAACCGGTTTTACCATATATCTTATCATATAGTCCTATTGATGGAATTGCTCCACTCACTTGTTCGCGGATATCTGTATTCTCAAATTTCTGTCCTAATCCAAAACTCATCACCATATCTCGCCATGTTTGGAAATGTTGTTTGAATGCCACTTTTCCATCCTGATAGCCATCTCTCTGTAGCATATCGCGATACATCGCCCAGAAATATGGGTTACAACTCTGTTCTATACTCTCTTCCAAACTCACAGGACTACCATGGTCGTGCGTACATTTGATAGGAGATGAACCTTTTCCATTACAAGGATATTGTGTCCTTTCAGTAATGGTTTTTTCTTGTAAACCAATCAAAGCTTGCAAAATCTTAAATGTGGAACCAGGTGCATATTGTGCTTGTGTTGCACGGTTCATTAGTGGTTTATTGGGATCGTTAAGCAATTCTAAATAGTTAGCAGATCGCTCTTTTCCTACTAATTTCCCTGGATCCCAGTTGGGAGCACTCACCATGGCAAGTATTTCGCCCGTTTGAGGTTCAATGGCTACAACACTTCCAATCTTGTTTTGCATGAGCAACTCGGCCACCTGTTGAGTCTTGCGATCAATACTCAAATGCAAGTCTGTACCAGCTTTGGCTGAATAATCCAATTCGCCACCTTGGAAACTACCTTGTATCCTACCGCGAGCATCTCGCATAAGAACGGTCATACCTTTTTCACCACGCAACTGTGTCTCGTAGGTTCGCTCAATTCCGTCGCGTCCTGAGTAGTCGCCTGCTGAATAATATGTATCACGCTCAATGTCACGATTATTGACTTCGCCTACACTTCCCAATATGTGAGAGGCTATAGGATAACTATAGTCGCGTAGGGTACGGGTACGTATCTTTACTCCGGGATATTTGTATAATTCTTGTTGAAGATGAGCAATTTCTGCTTGCTTAAGGTTTTGGATAAAAATTTGGGGACTATGTGGTGAGTATCCTCGGTTTTTACGACGATTGGTCATGTTCTTCATTCGATCCACGAATTCTGTCGTATCTATTTGGAGTGCGCCACAGAAGCCGATCGTATCAAATGCACTACTTTGCATCTCCTTGACAATCATCGTTACCTCATAAATCGGTTGATTGGCAACTAGCAGTTCGCCATTTCGATCGTAAATAAGACCACGTGAAGGGTAAATGGTCTGTCGTAATTGTGCGTTGGTTTCGGCTTTTCCTTGGGTTGATTGATCGATGATCTGCAAGACAAATAATCGTATAATATATGTGAACACAACGAAAATTGCAATGCTCGCTATCACATATCTACGATTATAATTCTTGTCATTTATCATCGTCTTACGATATCATATCCTATGATAATCACTATCGTTAGTATACTGCTAATCAGTGTGTTTACTAGTACCATCCACCAGTTACTCCAACTCCATGCTTCTAGCGCAAATACCGTCAGATGGTGTACAAGCACCAGGAAGGCGAGGCTTTTTATATATTCAAATCTGCCTACACTAGCGCTGCAAACTTCACCCTTCACACGCTCTACATCTTGTATTATATTACTCAGCAAGATACGACGTAAAAAGCTGAAACCAATACATGCTGCCATGTTGACACCTAATGAACTATTCCATATATCAAACAGCAATCCGATAGCTAAACCGATACACATTTCCAACCAGCGAGGAATCTGTACGGGGAGGTTCATCAGCACCAATACATATACCATTGGAACGCCCCAGCCTGCGATCTGCAGGTGGTCAAATAATAGTACTTGCAGCAGTACTATTACCACCATACGTACTATTTGTCTAATCCATTCCATTGTTTATTTTTGTTTTGCAACACTTGTACGTACTTAAGTGCCTTATAATCTGTACTCAACTTGATCACTGTTTGATGATAGTTGTCTCCTGTACCTAGTTCTGTTTCTGCTACAACACCTACTACTAAGCCTTCGTAAAACACATCTGTCAATCCACTAGTCACCACTGTATCTCCTACGTTGACTGCTACGTGGCGCGCCATTTCAGTTAGATTCACATACTGATAATCACGTCCATTCCAATTTGTGCCGCCTACTTGACCATTACTCTTCAAACGACTGCTGATACTGATATTCGTGTGAATAATAGGTACGACTAATGCATATTTTTCTCCTACAGCACTTACTATGCCTACCACACCATCAGCACCAATCACACCCATATCTACCTCAATTCCATCGCGCATACCCTTGTTGATAGTCAGGTAGTTGTGTTGCTTCGTTGTAGTCATGCCAATCACTTTGGCTGGGATGTAATCCCACTCCAAATGACTATACACGTATTGAGTATCACGCTCAGCTATCGCTTCGTTTTCATGGGCCAAGAGCATAAGTGCTAATTTTAGACGAGCATTTTCTTCAGCCAACTGAGCATTGTCTGTACGTAGCCTAAAATACTCTTGGATACCTGTCTTGATATTATTCGTACCTGCTGCCATGCGGTTGGCACCAGACCATACTGCACTGCGCTGATATTCATTGTTTGTGCATATCAGTATAAACGCAACAACTTCCAATATCAAAAAGATTAGGAAGTTGCTATAGCGTAGTAAGATCTGTATCAGGTTGCGCATTTATCGAATCAAGAAGCCAAAGTTAGCTACATTTTTGAGTGCTACTCCTGTTCCGCGAGCCACAGCGTGTAATGGGTCTTCTGCTACGTGGAATGGAATAGTAATTTTATCGGTCAGACGCTTGCTTAGTCCGTGCAATTGCGCACCACCACCGGTCAGATAAATACCGCGTCTTACGATATCAGCATACAACTCTGGTGGAGTAGCTTCCAACGCTTGAAGAATCGCGTTCTCAATCTTAGCGATACTCTTCTCCAAGCAGTGTGCTATTTCTTGGTAACTTACTGGCACTTGCATTGGCAATGCAGTTACCTTGTTAGGACCAATTACCATATAATCTTCTGGCGCATCTTCCAACTCAGGCAATGCTGAACCCACCTTCATCTTGATGCGCTCAGCTGTTGGCTCATCAATACGCAGGTTGTGCATACGACCCATATACTCCACGATATCGGCGTTCAAATCGTCACCAGCCACCTTGATGGACTTGTTTGCCACGATTCCACCGAGCGAGATCACCGCTATCTCCGTTGTACCACCACCTATATCTACCACCATGCAACCCTCTGGACTCTCCACATCAATTCCCATACCTATTGCTGCTGCCATTGGCTCGTAAATCATATATACATCACGTCCGCCAGCATGCTCCGAACTGTCACGCACCGCACGAATCTCGACCTCAGTACTGCCAGAAGGGATACAAACCACCATTCGGATGTTTGGGGTAAACAACTTGTTTTGCTTTGGAATCATCTTAATCATACCGCGAATCATCATCTCGCAGGCGTAGAAGTCTGCTATCACACCGTCGCGCAAAGGACGTACGGTATTAATCAGCGTACCACCTTTACCAATCATCTGTTGTGCCTTGCGGCCTACCGCCACCATCTTACGGTCGGCTGCGCTGATTGCCACTACCGATGGCTCATCCACCACTACTTTGTCGTTGCAAATGATGATGGTGTTCGCTGTTCCAAGGTCAATAGCAATCTCTTGTGTAAACGAAAATAGTCCCATTTTTTCTATAAATATATTAAGGTGTTATTATTTTGCTCTTATACGTTGGTACATATGAGGCATCGCGCCACACTTTTACCCCGAATCTATAAAAAGTGTGCAAAGATACAACTTTTTTTTTGTTTTTGCAATACCTACAAAATAAAAAAGATTTTTTTCTATTTTGTTGACGAAAGAAGGTGGATGTTAGTCACAATTATACCAGACACAAAAAAAGTGTGATGGTCGTTTGAACCATCACACTCGCGCTCCCTCAAGGACTTGAACCTTGGACCCCCTGATTAACAGTCAGATGCTCTAACCGACTGAGCTAAGGAAGCATTTTTGACCCCGAAAATCATGTCAATTCCGAAATCGGGTGCAAAAGTACTGCTTTTTTTTCATATGAGCAAGTTTTTTCCAAAAAAAATTACTATCTTTGCAGAAAATTTTGATTTTTGGCTAAAAAAAGCCTGTTTTTTGACAAAAAATACAAAAAAAATGAAAAAAGTACTAGGTTTGGGTAATGCACTTACCGACATCTTGCTTCAAGTTTCAGAAGCTGACCTACGAGAGATTGGTTTCCCAAAGGGTAGCATGAATCTTATCAATGCAGAGAAATTTGAGCAACTGCAAACACGTTTTGCTTCCGTACGCAAACGTTTAGTAGCAGGAGGTAGTGCCTCTAACACAGTGGCTGCTATTGCCCAACTCGGTGGTAAAGCAGCATTCATTGGTAAAATTGGATGCGATGAGGTGGGCAATTTCTATCGGGAAGACTTGATTAAGAATAATGTGACACCTCTTCTGCTCACTTCCTCACTAATGTCTGGATGTTGTATCGTACTGATAACTCCAGATGGGGAACGTACCTTTTGTACATACCTCGGAGCGGCTGCAGATCTAAGAGCTGAAGATATTCGAAAAGAAGCATTTGTGGGTTACGACATCTGTCATGTAGAAGGTTATCTTGTTCAAGATCACAATCTGATTGAGACTGCTCTACGTACAGCTAAGGAGCAGGGATGTATAGTGTCGTTGGATCTAGCAAGTTATAATGTGGTCAATGAGAACCACCAATTCCTTACTGATTTGATTAATAAATATGTGGACATCGTCTTTGCCAACGAGGATGAGTCTTTCGCTTATACCCACCTCAATCCAGAGGACGCTGTAGAAAATATCGCTGCTCAATGCGATATTGCTGTGGTAAAAGTAGGAAAACGAGGCTCCTATATTCGTCAGGGAGATCAGTTGCACCATATTGGAGCTATTACATCCAATTGCCTAGATTCAACGGGTGCTGGTGATCTTTATGCAGGTGGATTCCTTCATGCTTTGTCAGATGGATTTGATCTTCGTCGTTGCGGTGAAATTGGCACTATTGCTGCGGGACGTATTGTAGAAATCGTAGGTACAAAATTACCGGAGGAAACGTGGGATGAGATTCGTCGTATATGTGCCCTTTACAGAGGATTTATGCACAAATTAAAATTCTAAGATTATCATAATTAATAATTTATAATTCAATATTGTATGAAAATTCTTTACATCCTTTACCAATATTTGATTGGTTTTCCATTGGTTATTATAGCTACATTATTTACTGCTATCTTCACCATCATTTGTTTCCCTTGGAAGAATGGAAAAGCACCTCGAACCGTGCAAGTTCTTTGGTCACGTTCAGTGCTTTGGTTCTTGCTCGTGCCAATTAAAGTAACTGGAACGGAGAACGTTGACCCAAAACAGTCTTATGTTTTTGTTGCAAACCACCAATCATTTCTTGATGCTTTTGCTGTGTATGGATGGTTGCCTAATAACTTCAAATGGTTGATGAAAAAGGAAATACGTAAAGTCCCTTTTGTAGGAACAGCATGCAAGGTGGCTGGACATATTTTTGTAGATCGTTCGAATCCAAAAGCTGCGCTGAAGAGCTTGGATCATATTAAAGGAGAATTGGTGGATGGTATTTCTACCGTTATTTTCCCAGAAGGTACGCGTACTAAGACTGGTGAAATAGGACGATTTAAGCAAGGTGCATTCAAAATTGCAATGGACTTGAATCTTCCTGTTGTGCCTGTTTCTTTGAAAGGTTTTCATAAAGCAATGCCAGCGAGACAACTTTTTGTTAATCCAAAAGCCAACACCGCGCTCCATATTGGCAAACCAATCGATTTGTCACAGTTTGCAGATATCAGCGAGGCCATGGCTGCTGTTCGAGAAAAAGTGGAAGAAGGATTGAAATAAAAATACATCCTCAATACAATAAAAGCAGCACCTTCAAGTGCTGCTTTTATTGTATAATCTGATAGCTTATAATATAGCTTTATTTCTTCTTTGCATCGATTTCAGTATCCACCAAGATACGTCCGCAAAGCTCGCAAACGATAATTTTCTTGCGAAGACGGATATCCAATTGACGTTGTGCTGGGATTTTGCTGTGGCAACCACCGCAGCTGTCGCGCTCAATCTTCACTACAGCCAAACCATTGTGCGCATTCTTGCGGATACGATGGAAAGCTGTTACCAAACGATCCTCAATGTTTTTCTCCAACTCAGCAGCACGGAGCATCAATTTCTCTGTTTGCTCTTTGGTCTCTGACAAAATAGTCTCCAACTCGTTGTGCTTTTGATTCAAATCTACGGTGCGATCTTCAATATCTGAAATAGTTTTGCTCTTTTCTGCTTGACGTTCTTCAAGTTCTGCAGTGAAACGAGCAATCTTCTTTTGTGAAGACTCAATATCAAGTTCTTGATACTCAATCTCTTTGGTCAAATTGTCATACTCGCGGTTGTTGCGAACATTGTTTTGTTGCTCTTTGTAGCGAGAGATAGATGAGTTAGCATTTTCAATACGTACGCGGTGCTCTGATATACCAACCTCGCACTCCTTAATGCTATTCTCGATGTTTGTTAAACGAGTTTTCAAACCCTCAACTTCGTCGCTCATGTCTTTTACTTCTTGTGGCAACTCGCCAGCCAAGATACGCAACTCGTCAATCTTTGAGTCTACAGTTTGCAACTCATACAATGCACGTAGTTTTTCTTCTACGGTCATTACTTTTTCTTCTTCTTTCTTTGCCATAGTTGTATATTTTTATAGTTATTTCCTTATTTTATAGCCCATTTCACCGGAGTTGCATCGCATTCTGAGACATATGTATGAATATGTGGATTGAGCAACTCCTCAAAAATCTCGCGTGTGAAATGTTCACTTGTCCAATGATCCAAATCGATCACACCAATTTTGCCAAATGCTGCTTGCATCTCATGATATTTCATATCTGCTGTGATATATACATCAGCACCTTGCTGAGCTGCTTGATCTACAAACTCAGAACCCGCACCTCCGCATATCGCAATAGTACGTACTTCTTCTACACAGGCATCTACATAACGTAACGAACAACCGAAAGTTTTTTGCACAAATTCTACAAAAATCTCCCATTTCATCGAACTTTGTAGATCGCCAATCACTCCTAAACCCGCTTCTGAATAAACCGTATTGGGAATCAATACACGGTAATCCAGTATGCCTAATTTCTTAGCAATCCTTCCGCTTACACCATGCACATAGCTATCCATAGAAGTATGCGATGAATAGATCGCAATTCCATTACGAATCGCTTTCTCTAAACAACGCTCTTGCGGGCTACTTCCTGTAACCTGTTTCAAACCTTTGAATAGCAATGGATGATGTGAAATAATTAAATCGCAATGCTTATCAATAGCTTCATTGACGACGGACTCTGTCACATCCACCGTCAACAATGCCGCATGTATCTTTGCATTGCGATCACCCACCTGCAGTCCCGAATTATCCCAAGCTTCTTGGTAACTCAAGGGAGCTACAGATTCTATGATATTAATGATATCCTGAAGGATCAACCTTTTTTAGAGCCGACGCCTGTACGAGCAGACGATGCTGCGGCTTTTTGTGTTTTAACTTGTTGCTTTGGAGCTGGTTTCTTCACCTCTTGCTTCTTCTCCTCAACTACCGTTTCACCACCTTCTTCTGCGGTGAAATCGGTAATTCCTGCACCTACAAGAATATTATACCATTGAATCAATTTACGAATATCGCTTGGATACACGCGATCACGATCATACTCAGGAAGTACCTCCGCAAAAAATGCATGCAATTGGTCATTACCTGCCTTCTTTGCATCAAAAGCAACTGCTTTCAGCCCTTCTTTCTCTCCTAGCTTAGTCAATACCTCGCTCAATGCAATATCTTCGCCCATTGTGTACATGGAAATCTCACCCAACGATACGATCTTGTCGCGTGCATAGGTAGGAGTGCGTTTGCCATCTACGAGAGACTCTACAATCAGCATGTTATTGCCTTGACTTACTAGCTTGTACAAACCTGGTTTGCCTGTGATAGATAAAATATTCTTCAACATAAGTGCATGTATAAATTTCAAATCGGCTGCAAAATTACAACTTTTTTTTCAATTATGCAAAAAATCAAACATTTTTTTACCGAACCCTTATTCCTTTTCTCTATCATTCTTCTAATATTTAGATATTACTTAGATATTACTTAGTTATTACTTAGTTATTAAGACAAGGATAGAACACTTTTGAACAAAAATACAATAAAATTGTACCTTTCACTTTGTTAAGTCATAAATATTTTGTACTTTTGCAAAAATTTATGTAAATGCCCTAGTGTGCGCCTAAAGAGTAATGTAAATATAAAAAACCGTCGTGCCTCGTTTGATTACGAGATACTAGATCGATATGTGGCTGGTATTCAGCTATATGGAACTGAAATTAAATCCATAAGAGAGAACAAAGCTTCTTTGGTTGATACCTATTGCCAATTCGTGGGAAGGGAATTGTGGGTCAAGCAAATGCATATAGCGGAGTATCGATTCGGAAGTTATGCTAATCACGAAGCTAAAAGAGATAGAAAACTCTTGATGACTAAAAAAGAGTTGAGCAAACTACAAAAGCAAGTCAAAGATACCGGAAAAACAATTATTCCACTTCGACTTTTTATTAATGAACGTGGCTTTGCTAAAATGGAAATCGCGCTCTGCCAAGGTAAACACACATATGATAAACGTCAGGCTCTACGTGCTGCAGATGATAAACGAGAGATGCAACGAGCCATGAAAATTTAATATACCAATACACGAACAAAGTGTTCAATAAACAAGATGTTACCATTAGACTTCATAGAAAATCTTCACGATCAGATGACACCAGAACAGGTGCATAGCCTATGTCAAGCGCTTGAATCTGAGCCTGTTACGTCGATTCGATTGAATGACAAACTGGACTATCTCACCTTTGAGTGCGATACCCAAGAGGTGCCTTGGCACGAGGATGGATACTACCTCGCCGAGCGTCCTCAGTTTACATTAGATCCACTGTTGCATGCTGGGTGTTACTATGTTCAAGAGGCTAGCAGTATGTTCGTCGGAGAAGTACTCAACCAATATGTCAAGAAAGACAGTATTGTACTAGATCTCTGTGCTGCACCTGGTGGAAAATCCACGTTAATTAGCCAGTACCTAGGAAACGAAGGTTTGCTAATTAGCAATGAAGTGGTGCGTCAACGCGTGTTTATACTCTCAGAAAACATCCAAAAATGGGGAAACGGAAACACCGTTGTTACGCATAACCCAGCAGCAGATTTTGGAAACAAACTACCCGAACTCTTCGATTGTATCTTAGTGGATGCACCTTGTTCCGGAGAAGGAATGTTCAGAAAAGATGCTGGAGCAGTAGCAGAGTGGAGCCTCAAAAATGTGCAGGAATGTGCTGAGCGTCAATGCGATATATTGGATGATGTATGGGAGGCATTAAAACCAGGAGGCATATTGATTTATTCCACCTGTACCTTCAATCGTGAAGAAAACGAGAAGAATGCACAGTGGATAGCCGATGAGTTGGGAGCCCAAATCCTGCCAATAAGCCATAATCCTCAATGGGGTATTACAGAAGGTAAACCAGGATATCATTTCTATCCTCATTTAACCAAAGGAGAAGGATTTTATATTTGCGCATTCCGAAAAATGGGTGCTCCTACAGGAGCCTTTAGAATACCAAAACAGAAAAATACGGTAGCAGAAACAGTTGAATTTAAGGATGTTATGCGTACTTGGCTGAAGCATCCTGATCAGTGGACTATTAGACAGCAAGATCGTTTTGTCGTAGCTTATCCTGCTAAATACAAACAGATAATTGAATATCTCAATTCGCAATTTATTTGTATTAGCACAGGTTTTGGAATAGGGGAACTTCGTGGAAAAACGGTAGTGCCTCAACATGCATTGGCTATGCTGAAGGATTTGAATATCAAAGCATTCAATAAAGCAGAACTATCCCTTGAACAAGCACTCGATTACCTTCGATGCGAGGCTCTTTCACTGCCTAATGTTGCCGCAGGAATCGTATTGCTTACCTACGAAAATGTACCTCTAGGATTTGTGAAGAATGTAGGTAACCATTGTAATAATCTATATCCAAAAGAGTGGAGGATTCGAAAATTATGAGATGGATTATCACAATGATAAGTCTTCTTTCCACTGTTGTCTTAACTGCACAGCAGTGGTATTTTTCTGTGGATGAACGATACCCTGCAGAACGTACTCATCTTCAGGATAAACGACGTATCTTAGTGGTAAACAACGCATTAAATCAACCACAAAATTTTGGACATTCTACTCTAATTGATGGTGAAACACAAGATAACATTCAAGTAGATTTATCACGTGCAATATTATATTGCCTCTTTTCTACCACGCAAACGATGGAAAGTTCTGCCAGTTTTGATGCGGTTGAATTAATGGATATTTCACAAAATCCCTCTACCAACTTCTATTCTAAAAACTATCTGACATATGCTAAGGCAGAGCAATTATGCGTTGATTATCAAGCAGATGCGCTATTAACTATAAACCAACTTATTCTTTACGACGTACTTGAGACTTTTCCTGCAGAAGGGAACCAATATTTTGCTTATCTCCAAACTTTTGCACAATCTCATTGGACAATTCATATTGCAGGACAATCACAGGACTATTCTTTCACACAAGCAGACACCTTACTTTGGGAGAGTGGTTTACATTATGCAAGAGCCAATTCTCTAAATGATCTTCCACCACGCCAAGAAGCATTACTTTATCTGGCTGAAGAGTTAGGCGGTGCGGTAGGTAGGAGTTTTTCTCCTACATGGCACACGACTCGTCGGTATATCTACGACACTCCCCCATTGCAAGATGGATTGAATGCTTTTCGTCTTCAACGTTGGTCTGAGGCTATTGATATTTGGAATAGACTTATCAATGAAAAAGATAAAAAAACCGCAGCAGTTGCTGCGGCTAATATAGCTATTGCTTACGAGATGCAGGGCGACTATCTTTCGGCTTGCGATTACGCCCAGCGTGCCGTGCGCCTTTTCTCCGCTTGGAAGACGGCTTACGCTCGTCAGCAACAAGTGAACTTACGCTACTATCTGGAGCGTCTCCAAGAGAGGATGGCAAGGGAAGGCGCTCTATAATCTTTTGTAAAAATCGTTCAATCTTATTGAAGAAGTGTTTATCTTCAGGGCTAACCAATGTAATAGCCTCTCCTTTGTTTTCTGCACGAGCTGTACGACCGATGCGATGTACATAATCTTCTGCATCACGTGGAACATCGTAATTAATAACCAGAGGTACATCATCTACATCAATACCGCGAGATACAATATCTGTAGCTACTAGAACATCCACTTTCCCATTTCTAAAATCCAACATTACCTCATCTCTTTCCTTCTGTTCTAAGTCAGAATGCATAGCTCGGGCATTAATATGATTAGAACGTAATGAGCGGGTAAGTTCTTTTACTCGTTGTTTTTTACCAACAAATATGATCACTTTTTTTAGTTTACAGTCTTTAAGTGTGGATTGTAAAAAGGGTGTCTTTTGGGGCTCGTAAATATCAATAGCCATTTGACGAATACTTTCTGGAGGACGTGAAATGGCAATTTGCACTTCCACAGGATCTTGCATGATCGCTTTCGCCATCTTACGAATATTCGTTGGCATGGTAGCGGAGAACATGATTGTTTGACGATCTTTTGGGAGCTTTTTCACGACATTCATAATGTCATCGTAAAAACCCATATCCAACATACGATCTGCTTCGTCAAGAATGAAGTATTTTACTCCCGAAAAATCAATATCATATATATTCATTTGACTTAATAATCGTCCTGGAGTAGCTATCACAATGTCTGCACCTCTCTGTAATCCAGTTACTTGAGTACCCCATGCACCGCTATTATTGCCACCATAAATTGCTACGGATGAAAAAGGAACGTAAAAACCGAAACCTTCCATTTGTTGGTCTATTTGTTGAGCAAGTTCGCGAGTTGGTGCCATAATAATAGCATTCAACTTATTTGGATCATGGTCGTCGTATTGTAGATTCGTCAAGAGAGGGAGAATATAGGCTGCCGTCTTTCCTGTACCTGTTTGTGCACAAGAAATAACGTCCTTTCCTTCTAGGATAACTGGTATAGTCTGCTCTTGAACGGGAGTACAAGTCTCAAAGTGCATATCCCACAGAGCATCCAATACTTCATCAGATAATGCTAATTCGTCAAAATACATCTAGTTGAATTTATTGCAAGTGTAAAAAAGTTTTGCAAAAGTACTACAATTTTTTAATTCTTGCAAGTAAGGTATAGAAAATAGAAAAAAAATTTGCATAATCAAAAAAAATACACTAATTTTGCACCGCAATCTGTGTGCTACCAACAAGCATAGATAATCAAGGGGATATTTGGTTTTGACAGCAGGTAGAACAGGTATGTAAGCACGTCGAGCATGAACACCGCTCGTTAATCGGGTTCGCCATTATAACTGGCAACAATACTGTAGCTCTCGCTGCGTAATCGAAGTATAGTAGATTCGCCTAGTTTCGGCACAAGGTGCTGAACCGAGACATCGCTCCAAGCCAACG
>JAZLDS010000030.1:0-11717 GCA_045614865.1 Paludibacteraceae bacterium
TTGCTCTAAGCTTCTACAGTCAATACGTTAACCCCATATTTAGGTGGTTATAGCGCTGAGGTCCCACCCCTTCCCATTCCGAACAGGGTCGTTAAGCTCAGCAACGCCGATGGTACTGCGTTTGTGGGAGAGTAGGTAGCCGCCATTTTCAGAAGCTCGAAGAGAAATCTTCGGGCTTCTTTGTTTATGTGATCTTTGCAGAATATCTATTAAATGTAATTATTGAGGTAATTGTATTTATTCTGCCAGGATATATAAATTATAAGGTTAGGGTAGGATTATATATGTATAAGAAATAAATAATTCTTCGCGATCTGTTATCCCCTATCGCCTTTAATCTTTAGTTATTTATTTTATGCCTTCTTTAATCTAGATCGATGTTATAAAGACGCACAATAGTGCGTCTATTGTGCATGAATAAAAAAGATAGCTAGTGGCTAGCTATCTTGTAAATATTTGGTAAATGTGAGAATAGATTGCTTATCAAGTTAATAAGCGAATTATAGCATAGCATCTTTGAGTTTGTGCTTGATATAATGTTCGTCTGTAAAGTGTGAACGGAGATGTGGAGTCATCTCTGAGTGTGTAAAGAACTTTTGGTACTCTCGTTTAATATCCTCTCCTAAGTTGGGGTCATGAGGCGTGTAATGGCAGATAGTTTCTGGTGTATCTTTAGGTTTGAAGGCCTTGAATCGGAATAAGTCTTGCATGGTGAGTTTGAATTCCGTTTCTCCATTTGAACGTCGACCACGATATTTATTAACTCCAACAGCCTTTTTCAGCGACGACATAGGGTTGAGTACAGGGTTGATGACAATCTTTCGTCCTGTAAAGTTAGCACATAGGACATAGAATCCTCCTAATGAGCTACCAATGAGATATTTTACATCTGGGTTTGCTTGGATGAAAGTGTTGATTTTTTCAACTGATTCATCCACATGATGATCCACTTCAATCGGACACCACTCCAAGTCCGGATAGTATTTACGGAAGTTGGTGATGGTGTCCGAGTGGATAGAACCTGCAAACCCGTGAATATAAACGGCTTTCATTATTAGATTCTGGATTTATTAGAAAGCTCGCGGAATATAGCAGCGCGAACGTAGCAATCAAATCTAGTGTAGATCTTGGTTTTATGAGTTTTAGGATCAACAGGAGCACCTTCCTCTCCATGTTTGAGTTGAGCTTGGAAACGTTGACGCCATGCAGCAGCTAAGTTTTCATCTTTTAGTTCTGCTTTAGCTCGTTGGCAAGCAGCAGTCCAATTATCGTGTCTGAGCTTTTCAGCACCTTTAGGTGGGTTTTTCTTGAAATCGCGTGGATTCTCTACCACATAAGATTCCTGAGCATACTGAGCAATAACGTTGCCATTCTCATCATAAACAGATTTACGACGGAAGATGGTTTTGCTCTTCTTTGTGATTTTTCCGTGGAGACTCTCAACAGGGAAAATAAGGTTGGATTGTGCCATAAGAGTATAATTTAATGTTGTGTAGTATCGTGTAGTGTTGTGTAGTATTGAGTGGATATTTGTATAATATGCCAAATCACTAATTAATCACTAATTAATCACTAACTAATCACTAAGTGTTTGTATGTGTTTGCAAAGGTACAATGTTTTTTTGAAATGTGCAAGAAAAGCGAGGAAAATTTTGATTTTTATGTAAAAATTAGTATTTTCTTGCTAGTATAAAAAAAATATACTACCTTTGCAGTCAGAATAATAAGAACAGTAAATCTTAGTGCAGAAATTTGTTTAGAAGATTAAAAATAACCCACTTTAATCCGATGGTCAATGGGATATAAATGACCAAAAGAAAATGAAGAAATTATATTTATTCTTATTGCTCGTTCTTGCTTTGGGCATTTCATCATGCAAGAGTTCCCGTTCTACAGCGACTTACCAAGATCCTATTAATACACTCCGTACGGTGACTGTAGCAGATTTGGATGTGTCTGATACACGTATTTCCTATACCTATAAACCTACATACGCAGTACGTTTGGGTGGAAATCAAAATGTGATAAAGACTGCCGTTTTGGAAGCATTGCGTGTTTATGGAAGTGGCGATATTTTGATAGGACTAGAATATACAACAATTTCACGATGGACAATCTTTCCATTTTTGAGCCCAATCCGTGAAATTACAGTAACAGGTCGCCCTGCTAAATACACCAATTTTCATAGCCTTCCAGAGAATATCTGGGCTCCAACCAAATTGTACCCAGACAACTTGCCAGAAAAGGAGATCCATAATATCATCATTAAGCAATAAGCGAAATAATAAATCACAGAGTGTGCCGAAAATCCGATAAAGAGTAGACAAAAAAAGATTAAAACTATGACATTCAAAGAATCAATAGTTCATGTTTTTGAAAACTATTCAAACCATGAAGAAAGAGCTAGTCGTTCAGAGTATTGGTGGTGGTATTTATTTAGTTTACTCATTAGATTTACGATTACTACACTGCAAGTAGCATTTGACAATCATACAGCTATTAGCTTATTTGTATTACCAATAACGATACTTATGCTTATTCCTGATATTTGTGTATATATTCGCCGCTGTCACGATAGTGGTCATAGTGGTTGGTGGATTCTTTGCCCAATTGTGAATCTCATCATGATGTTTTTGCCATCGAATCCAGAGGAGAATGAATATGGTCTGCCAGAAGGAATGATAGCAGAAGAATAAATAACTACTAACTACACAAAAATGCACTCTCTTTCGGGAGTGCATTTTTTATATATACTCGTAAAAATGATAATTTTCTTGCACAATTCAAAATAAAGTTGTAACTTTGCGAGCGAAAAACAAACATAAACATTTTTGCCTATGAAAACCAGCACCGTAGAGGTGGTGCGTGATATATAAGATATAGCGTTATAAGCCAAACTTGATTACTTGAAACTTCGACACTTTCAGTAATTTATCTATCAAGCACAAGCCTATGCGCTCACGTTACGGCGTGGGCTTTTGTGTAGATTTTGATAGATAAAGGTAGTCGAAGACCTCAAGTAATCAAATGAAGCGAACGAAAGTTCACGCTTTTTCTATATTGAGAATAATTAACTATTAACAATAAAAATTAAATGAAAATGAAAAAAATCATTCTTTGCCTCATAGTAATGGGGATGTCAGTAGGTGCGTTTGCACAAAATAATGAGTTTGGTGTTGTAATTGGCGGCTTTAATGGTTTAAGTTACAAAAGAATTGTAAGTGAGAAATTTGCCATTCAAACAGATTTAGGTGTAGGATTTCAGCGTTCTATAGTAGATATATTAGGTGATAGTGAGTTATATAGCATGCAGGGCGATTGGTTCGATTTCGTGTTAAATCCAAACTTCCTTTACAACAAAGAATTATCACACGGAATTTATGCTTTTGTTGGCGGTGGTGCTAGTGTTGGTCTTGCGCAAGTAATGCATACATCTATTGAAACTGTCACTTATGGTAAATTCGGTTTGAATGGAATGTTGGGTGCGGGATATAAGATGTCTAAATTGCCTCTCTCTTTCGCGTTAGATTTTCGTCCTGGTTACGCAATGTTGCTGAATGTAGAATGGGAAACGCTTCTTCATACTTTTGACTGGCATTTGGCAGCGAGTGTAAGATATTGCTTCTAACTAGTTTATTAGATAGTACAACCAAAAAAGCACTCCCGAAAAGGAGTGCTTTTTCTTTATATAATACAAGGTGTTTCTTACATTACGATGTTCACAATACGTCCTGGAACGACGATGACTTTCTTAGGTGCAGCGCCATTCAATTGCTTAGCAGTCAACTCGTGAGCCATAACAATTTTCTCCACCTCCTCGCGAGGAGTATCCTTAGCCACCTCAATAGTAAAGCGAACCTTACCATTGAACTGAACAGGGTACTTCTGCGTTGCCTCTACCAAGTATGCTTCGTTGCAAACTGGCCATTCTGCGTCGTTGACAGTAATCCACTCTTTGCCTTCTGCTTGCAAGCACAATGAATATGCTTCTTCAGCAATATGTGGCGCATATGGAGCGAGCAACACAGCGAAAGTCTTAAGGATTTCTACCTTGTTGCATTTGAGGGCTTGGAGTTCGTTTTGCGCGATCATGAAGGCTGGGATAGAGGTATTGAATGAGAAGTTCTCAATATCCCAAGTAATCTTCTTGATGAGCTTGTGCAATGAGCGAAGTTCCTCAGCAGTTGGTTCGTCGGTAGAAAGAGTCTCGAACATATTCCACCATTTACGCAAGAAACGATGTACACCGTCAATACCGTTGGTATCCCAAGGTTTGGACATCTCCAAAGGACCGAGGAACATCTCGTAAAGGCGGAGAGTGTCGGCACCATACTTAGCTACCACGTCGTCAGGGTTAACTACGTTAAACATAGACTTAGACATCTTCTCCACTGCCCAACCGCAGATATACTGTTTATCTGTAGGAGTACCCATGTATGGGTTGTCTACGTCGGTAGTTCCGTCAGAATATACAAACTCAGCATTTTTGTACTCTGGCATCCAGTTGCGGAAAGCATCCACATCTAGGACATCGTTCTTCACGATATTCACATTCACGTGGATAGGTTGCACCTTACCCTTGTACTCAGGATTGTCGATGAGGTTGTAGCTGATAAACAAGTTTCCCGTTGCACCCTCGCCAATATAGCGATATACGAAGTTAGAACGGCCTTGGATCATACCTTGGTTGATGAGCTTCTTGTATGGCTCATCCTCGCAAATATAGCCGAGGTCATAGAGGAACTTATTCCAGAAACGGCTATAGATCAAGTGACCCGTAGCATGCTCAGTACCACCAATATAGAGATTCACTTGACGCCAATAGTCGTTGGCCTCTTTGCCCACGAGTGCAGCATCATTGTGATTGTCCATATAGCGGAGATAATAAGCAGAAGAACCTGCGAAACCTGGCATAGTGCAGAGTTCGAGTGGGAAGATCGTCTCGTTATCGATGAGCGACTTGCTCACTACTTGATTGTTCTTCTCATCCCATGCCCAGAGATCCGCATTGCCTAGTGGAGGCTCGCCTGTGGTAGTAGGTTTGAAGTTAGACACCTCAGGCAAGAGAAGTGGCAAGCAAGACTCAGGAATCATATATGGCATACCATTCTTGTAGTACACAGGGAATGGTTCGCCCCAATAGCGTTGGCGGCTGAAGACCGCATCACGGAGGCGGGAGTTGACTTTCACACGACCAAGACCCGTATTGGTGATATGCTCTTTCATCGCTTGGATAGCGTCTTTCACCTGCATGCCGTTAAGGAAGCCCGAATTGATCATCACGCCCTCTTTGGCATCAAAACTTTGCTCACTAACATCAGCACCCTCAATGAGTGGGATGATAGGGAGATTAAAGTGCTTAGCAAACGCATAGTCGCGGCTATCGTGTGCAGGCACAGCCATGATGGCACCTGTACCATAACCACTGAGTACGTAGTCACTCACATAGATAGGTATCTCGGCTTTGGTGAGAGGGTTGATAGCATACGAACCCGTGAACACACCCGTCACACGGCGGTCTGCAATACGCTCACGCTCGGTACGGTTCTTCACCATCTGCAGATATGCCTCTACCTCGGCACGTTGGTCGTCGGTAGTCACGCGAGCTACATACTCGCTCTCTGGTGCAAGCACCATGAAGGTCACACCAAACACAGTATCTGCACGGGTAGTGAAGATAGTAAATGGCTCGTCTTGACCCTTAATAGCAAAGCGCATCTCAGCACCCTCGCTGCGACCAATCCAGTTGCGTTGTGTCTCCTTGAGCGAGTCGGTCCAATCTACTGTTTCAAGACCTTGCAACAAGCGTGGAGCATACGCACTTACGCGAAGATTCCATTGACGCATCACGCGTTGCTCTACTGGGAAACCTCCACGAACAGAGAGTCCCTCGCTCACCTCGTCATTCGCCAATACACAACCGAGCTCTGGGCACCAGTTCACCTTGGTATCAGCGAGGTACGCAATACGGTAGTTCATCAGGCGCTCTTGTTGCTCTTGCTCGGAGAGTGTAGCCCATGTAGGGTCTGTGGCCTCAAACTTCTCAATGAGTTTAGAGATAGGCTGAGCCTTTTGCAAAGAGGTATCGAAGTAGGAGTTGAACATTTGGATAAATGCCCATTGTGTCCACTTGTAGAAGTCAGGGTTGCAAGTCTTCACCTCGCGATCCCAGTCGTAGTTGAAACCAATCTTTTGGAGCTGCTCGATATAGTGAGCGATATTCTCCATGGTTGTTTTCTCTGGGTGTTGACCTGTTTGGATAGCGTATTGCTCCGCAGGCAGACCGTAGGAGTCAAAGCCCATTGGATGGAGGACATTGAAGCCCTGTAGGCGTTTGTAACGACTGTAGATATCGCTAGCGATATAGCCAAGAGGGTGACCTACGTGCAAACCCGCACCTGATGGATAAGGGAACATATCGAGCACATAGAATGGTTGTTTATCGCTATGGTTACTTACTTTGTACGTACCAACCTTAGCCCACTCTGATTGCCATTTTTTTTCTATGTCAGAAAAATTATAGTCCATAATTTTATTGTTTAGTGAACGCGCCTTTGGCGCTACTATTTAGTGTTTAGAGAAGTTTCTTTACTTGTTCGTAAACGTTTTGTGCTGTGAAGCCAAGCTTCTCATCAAGCACTTTATATGGAGCAGAGAAGCCAAAGGAGTTGAGTCCCCATACGGCACCGTGCTCACCTACAAGACCTTCGAGGTTGCAAGGGAGACCAGCGGTCAAACCAAAACGTGCAACACCTTGTGGTAGAACTTTTGCTTGGTAATCCTTGTCTTGTTGACGGAAGATAGCCTCAGAAGGTACACTAACGATTTGGAGGCGGATACCCTCTGCACGAAGGAGTTCTGCACCTGCCATAAGGGTAGAAACCTCACTACCAGAAGCAATCATTACAACTTGTGGGTTTTCATCTTTGCTTACGACATATGCACCCTTCTTCACACCAGCTTCTGATGTGTTTGGTACGCTCGTTACATCTTGACGAGATAGGATGAGAGCGGTAGGAGTATATACATTCTCCATCGCCATCTTCCATGCAGCAGTAGTCTCCTCTGCATCAGCTGGACGGAGCACCATCACACTAGGACGACCAGAGTGGTTGTGGAGTTTTTCCATAAGGCGGATTTGTGCCTCTTGCTCTACTGGCTCGTGTGTAGGGCCATCTTCACCTACGCGAAAAGCGTCGTGACTCCAAACGAACATCATTTGAATCTCCATGAGAGCTGCCATACGGATAGCAGGTTTCATATAGTCAGAGAACACAAAGAAGGTACCACAAGCAGGGATGATACCGCCGTGAAGCGCCATACCAATACAAACGCAAGCCATAGTGAGTTCACTTACACCAGCTTGGAGGAAGCGACCTGTGAAGTCATCAGCTGTAATGACGTGGGTATGTTTGAGGAATCCGTCGGTTTTATCTGAGTTGCAGAGGTCGGCAGAAGATACAATCATATTGCCTACGTTCTCAGAGAGGAAGGACAAGGTTGCCGCAGAAGCGGTACGGGTTGCGATGTTTTCTTTTTGTTGGAGAAGGTTCCAATCAAGACAAGGAGTCTCACCACTCATAAAGGTCTCGTACTCGTTAGCTGCTGATGGATTAGCCTCTTTCCACTCGTGATAAGCAGCATAACGTTGGTTGGTTATCTCGCGGAGCTCCTCTGCACGTTTGTCAAAGAGTTCTTGTACATCAGGGAAAATTTGGAATGGATTCTCTGGGTCGCCACCGAGATTCTTTACAGTCGCTTCGAAGCTTGCGCCAGACTTGCTGAGTGGTTGACCGTGGGTAGATGTCTTACCTTCCCAACTTTCGCCTTCCGCATTCACGCAACCTTTACCCATGGAAGTATGACCAATAATGAGTGAAGGACGATTTTTTTCGTTTTGTGCGTTGATGATAGCTTGGCGAATAGCATCTGGATCGTGACCATTGATGTCTTGTACATACCAACCCCATGCCTCGTATTTCATAGCAACGTTTTCAGAAGAAACCTCGTTGCAAGAGGTGGAAAGCTGAATCTCATTGGAGTCGTAGTACATGATGAGGTTATCGAGCTTGAGGTGACCTGCCATACGACCAGCACCCTGGCTGATTTCCTCTTGGATACCACCATCTGAAATAAACGCATAGATTGTTGGGTTGTGCACCTCGCCATAGCGAGCGTTGAACCACTTAGCAGCAATAGCCGCACCGACAGCGAAGGTGTGACCTTGACCAAGAGGACCCGAAGTGTTCTCAATACCACGCTCCACGTTGCGCTCAGGGTGACCAGGGGTCACACTGCCCCATTGACGTAACTGCTTGAGTTCTTCCATAGTGAAGTGACCTGTCATGCAGAGCTGTGCGTAGAGCATTGGTGACATGTGGCCAGGATCAAGGAAGAAACGATCACGTGCCTCCCAACATGGGTTCTCTGGATCGTGGATAAGGAACTCAGAGTAAAGCACTTGCACAAAATCTGCGCCACTCATAGAGCCACCAGGGTGACCACTCTTGGCTTTTTCCACCATCGCTGCAGCCAAGATACGGATATTATCTGCTGCTTTTGTCATAAGTTGATTTGAATTCATGATTGTATATTGTTTTTTGTAATTCTCTCTAAAAATGGTATGCGAGGTAATAATTGAATCCCCAGTTAAAATCTTTTCTATAACCAAATCCTGGTAGATATTCAGGAAGGACTCCTCCTTCTTCTATTTTGCGGGTGAACATCAATTTCATACGTACATGCCAACCCATATAGAAACTTCTCCAGACTTGTACTTGACATCCCGCTACGATTTCGCCCCAACAATCAAAACGCTGTTGATCATAAAAGTCCTTTATAATCTCTTCGTTAGTCTCCGTAGTAATGGTTGCATTAGTCATGTCAAATTTTTGGTATGATGCACCATACCGTAGTCCTATTAATAGGTTATTTACGGATTGTCCTTTTTTTATTACTGCCAAATCCATGCCTAAACGTCCAAAAGCTCCTTGTCCGTTATGTAATCTCTTTTCTTTAGTGCATTCAGCCATGGCATATCCTCCTTCGATTGTAGGATAGAATCGTTTGGCTAGACGCATGTTGATGACCGCTTCGTAATTTTGTATCATTCCGGCAGAACGAATCAACTCAAAGACGGGCATTCCTACATCTAATTTAATGCTGATTCCCTGATAGATAGCAGTATCAGCATACTCTCTTGCATTTGCGAAGAAAGCAGATATAATGAATGCTATTGTTAATAACCATCTATTCATGCTACGTCATGATAAAGAAGCTTAGATTAATGTTTGCGCTTCTTTTTTTAGGGTTAGTCTTGCTACTTCATTAGGTGTATCTCCGTTGGAGTGATATGCAGTAATGAGCGTTTTAGCATAATCTAGTGCGCTACTTTCTTTAGGCATTTGTTGCGCTATGCTGTTGATGAAAGCAACGGTTTGATTTTTAGCGTTGTCTATTAATGTCCAGACCTCGTCGCTAACGTATATTTGCTGACTGAGATTATGGTCATATTCCTGACGGATAGTTTGTACTAGATGCGCTTGCAGTTGGAGTGGTGTCATTTCAGCAATATTGAGATCCATAAGCATATGTTCAGGAGTAGTGCGTTCAAGCAATAACGTTAGTCTCTCGTATGCGCGCATACGAAGCGGAGAAATTTCTTTCTGTGAAAGTCGTTTGAGCTCCCAAAGACGTTTTTCTGTTTCGCTTTTATAGAACTTGTGCATCACTAACCAAGTTGCCAAAAGTACACATCCAGCAGGAATGCAATATTTAAGAATCTCTATCATAATCGCCCAAATATAATTTGGGCGCAAAGTTACAAAAAAAATCGCACATATGCAAGGGTTTCTTGCAAAATGTGCGATTTGATGAATATTATGATAGTATATTTTACTTAATCATGTCACAACCCATGTATGGTTGGAGAGCTGCAGGTATGCGAATGCCTTCTGGGGTTTGGTTGTTTTCTAGGAGTGCAGCCACAATACGTGGGAGAGCAAGAGCAGAACCGTTAAGTGTGTGAGCAAGAGTAACTTTCTTGTCTTCAGCACGGCGATAGCGACAGTGCAGACGGTTAGCTTGGTAAGTGTCGAAATTAGAAGTAGAAGACACTTCCAACCAACGATGTTGCGCCTCCGAATAGACTTCGAAGTCATAGCAGAGAGCTGCAGTGAAAGACATATCTCCTCCGCTAAGACGAAGTACTCGGTATGGGAGCTCAAGTTTTTTGAGAAGACCTTCTACGTGTTCGAGCATCTCTTTGTGGCTAGTATCTGAGTGTTCTGGTGTATCGATGCGAACGATCTCTACTTTGCTGAATTCGTGCAGACGGTTGAGACCGCGTACATCCTTTCCGTACGAACCAGCCTCGCGGCGGAAGCATTGGGTGTAAGCACAATTCTTGATTGGGAGTTGTGCTTCTTCAAGAATAACGTCGCGATAGATATTGGTTACAGGTACCTCTGCGGTAGGAATAAGGTAGAGATTGTCAAGTTGGCAATGGTACATTTGTCCCTCTTTATCAGGTAGTTGTCCTGTTCCATAGCCACTAGCTTCGTTCACTACAGTTGGTGGCATGATCTCGGTGTAACCCGCTGCGTTGGCCTCTGCGAGGAAGAAATTAATAAGTGCGCGCTGTAATTGTGCGCCCATACCTATGTATACAGGGAAGCCTGCGCCTGAGATTTTTACACCAAGGTCAAAATCGATGAGGTTATATTTTTTTGCCAATTCCCAGTGGGGGAGTTTGTCGTTGTTTGCAAGTTGTTCGTCTGTAGTTGTATCCCAGTCACGGATAGCGATGGTACCTTCAGCAGCAAGTTTGTCAAGCATCGGTTGGTTTTCCCAGTTGCCGATTTTTACTACGAGATTATCTTCTGCATTGCTGCCCTCAGGAACGAGATCGTAAGGTACGTTAGGGATAGTTAGAAGTACAGCGGTAAGTGCTTCTTCTGCTTTTGCCATCTCTGCTTCGAAGACAGGAATAGACTGCTTGAGTGCTCCGGTTTGTGCTTTAGCAGCCTCTGCTTCTTCTTTTTTACCTTGTGCCATAAGTGCACCAATAGATTTCGAGATTTTATTCATCTCTGCAGAAGCATTGTCTTTCTTTTGTTGTGCAGCTTTACGTTCTGTATCAAGGGCAATAACCTGTTCGATCACTTCAGCCGCATTTGCAAAGTGTTTTTTCTCCAAACCAGCGATGATAGCTGCTTTGTTGTCGTATATTTGTTTGAGAGTTAACATACAGTAGTATTGTTGTCCCCGTGTTCGGGCTATTCAGCGCGGCGTAGCCGCTATTTAGTTAGTAAATGTAAGTAAAAACAAATTTCTCCTGCCAACTGCCGAGGCAATCGGTAGGAGAAATTTATAAGCCATTCCTCTTGCCGAGACAAAGGTTATTCCCTTCTTATGCCTCTGCGATAGGTTGGATAGAAACGTAAGATTTGTTGTTGCGCTTCTTTTGGAATGTTACGATACCATCAGTAAGAGCGAACAAAGTGTGGTCACTACCCATACCGATGTTCTCTCCTGGGTTGTGTACAGTACCACGTTGACGTACGATGATGTTACCAGCTTTAGCGAATTGACCACCAAAGATTTTTACACCAAGTCGTTTGCTTTCTGATTCACGGCCGTTCTTGGAACTACCGACACCTTTCTTATGTGCCATATCTCTTAAACTTTGCTTTTAAAAAGGTTAAACAATTAAGCCA
>JAZLDS010000031.1:0-2173 GCA_045614865.1 Paludibacteraceae bacterium
AGAAGAAAGGAATGTGCGCACGGTGCGGAAATAAATAGTACGGTTGTCGCAGCCCATTACTTTGTGAATAGCCGTATTACGCGTATGCTGCTTGGCATAGTAGGTACTCATAGCTATCATTGCCAAAGATGAGAGTAAGAGGGTAAGAAGCGTAAAGAGCGAGATGAGTTTGGCGTTATTATTCTGCTTGGCGTACATGTGACTAACAAGGTAGTTGTAGGTATTGACCGAGATTTCCTCATCACTACCATGTTGGCGGTAGAAGTCAGCTATTTGCTTTACAGCGTCGTTTTCATCGCCCGACACTTGCACAATAAGTTGGCGCAATATGCGGAAATCAGCAGGATCGTCCATATTCATGATCCAAGGTACAACAGGCCAGTTAGAGGTAGGAGCAAAGCCCGGCATACCTTTTTGGAAATCCTTGATGATGCCACAGATAGGGATACCATAGCCATTATCTTGGTGGAGCATGGTACAATCATAGTCCACGCCAAGAGGAGTAATCAACGATTCGGGTAGCCATGCGGCAGGTTCGATAGGATCAGCATTCTGGCGAATGACCTCAAAGCCCAAAATGTCAAATGCAGTTTGGTCGCCATAGTACATATCGAGTTTGAACTCCTGCCCGCCAAACATAAGACCCATACCTGTTGTGCCAAAGGTCATCGGTTCGAATTGTATCCAACCCACATTCTCCACACAGGCGAGTTGTTTGAGTTCGTCCACCAGATAATCTGCGGGGGCGTTGGCACCACTAATGCGGATGCGGTTTTGGCGTTCATATCCCTGAGGCTTGCCCTGCATGTGGTGGAGTTGCACAAACATGACCACAGCCACTGCAAGCGTGATAATAGCCACGATGTTTTGCACAATAATCAGAATGCGCCCGAGTACCATACGATTGTCACGCTCGAAAGAGCCGCGCACCACATCAATAGGTTGGTACTTCAGTACCATGAGTGCAGGAATGACACCCGACAGAATAGAGAGTAGCAATACCAAAATAACCATCATCAGTATCAGCTCCCAAGTGATATGCTCGAACGGCGCAATAGTTTGTCCAACTAGTTCGCTGAAATAGGGTGCTACAAGGAACGCCAGAAGGAGTGCAAAACCAAAAGATACAACCGTGAGTGAGAAAGATTCGAGGATATATTTCAGTACGATTTGCCAGCGTTGTGCACCTACTAAGCGACGAGTAGCCATCTCTCGTGCACGGAAACCAATCTGCGCTACTGTCAGCGAGATATAGTTGAGTACTGCGAAAATGAGGAGCAATAAACCTGCTGCGAAAAAGAGCGAAAAGAAATCATGATTGACCAGATTAATGAATGGCAACGGAGCCGAGAGGTCGGAGTATTGGACATCCTCAAAAGGAATGAGATAGAAATCATGGAATACACCATATTTGTAGATATAGTCCTGCTCTCTGATAATATTCTGCATTTCGCTTGACAGGGCAGCAACATCCGCATTGGGTACGAGTTGAAAGAATGTAACTACTGCTCCAGTGCCATTTTGAATGACTTGGTCAGTGAGTTGCTGGAGTAGGTCGATGCGGTAAATGATTTTAGGCGAGCGAATGACGCTATTCGTTAGGTCACGAAACACGCCCGTGACAGTGAGTGTGGCAGCGTTGCCATTGATAGAAATCTCAATGGTCTTGCCAAGGGGGTTCTCGTTGGGTGAGAAGATACGCGCAAACGACTCACTGATAACCACCGATTGTGTCGTGGCAAGAACAGACTCGTGCGTGCCTTCAAGCAATGGGTAAGGCAGTATTTGGAAGAAATTCTCATCCACCACTAAGGCATCTGCACGGTCGTCGTTGCTGGTAGAAGAGTGCCCTGTGGTCGTCGTATAGCGCATGCTCATTTCAATGCCGCCGAAGATCTCTGTATCGAACATACGGCAGATGGACTGCACTTCGGAGAAGCGTCCGTCAAGTTGCTCTTTGATAGTGCCGCAACCGATAAACAAGCGTTCGGAGCGACTGACATAGACATTGCGCCCTTTGATTTCGTTGTCGCGCGTGAGTTGCGAGGTTACGAAAGTGGCGATGAAGATGATAAACGCCAATGCAATACTCATTCCCACCACCTCTATGAGCGTGTAGAGTTTGTTGTTTTTTAGAAAGTTGAAAAATGATTTCATATCGTTGTTATTATTA
>JAZLDS010000032.1:0-3735 GCA_045614865.1 Paludibacteraceae bacterium
TTTGGTAGTCTCATCGTAATTCCAATAGAGATTCTCACCACATTGACCAGAGAATGTTTGGGCAAATTTTGCGGTTAGAACAGTATCTTGTGTGAGCACCAATGTACGAGGATTATCGGTGTTACCATCACTCCATTGTACAAATTGGTATCCAAAATTTGGTGTAGCGGATATGGTAATCTCTGAATTATTCGGATGTAGTCCATTTTCAATTCCACTTACGCTACCCATGCTCGCATCATTCAGATATATATATACAGATGATACATTATTTGTCCACTTTGCGTAAAGCGTTCCCGTTGTAGATGCATCTACTTTCGTTACCTGTTCGCCAGAAAAGTCTGCCTGCATGTACCATCCTTCGAAGGTTTCACCTTCATTGTAAGGCATGTTCAATTCAACTTCTGTACTTGGATTTGTTGGGTTGTCAAAACCGTGTTTCCAAGCGGGTTGGTAAGCCTCTATTTGACCCGCCAAAGAGAAGTCTGCAGATTTTGGCCAGCTGGTACGTTGACTCTCCAAGAAGAAAGCAGCAATAGCATAACGCCATCCAGCAGAAGTTGTACCCTCAACCAAAGCTGTAGCTCCTGTTTCTCCGTTTTGGAAATTCATAACGTAAGCTTCAAGCCAGTCCCATTTCTCATTGTCAAGGATTGCTTGGCATTGTAAGTCACCAAGAGGATTACAGATTGTAGAATAAGGGTCTGCAGAAGCTTTCAACTCTTCCAAAGTAGCAAGACCGGTAACACCGCAGTCTGCCATACAAGCTTGGAACATGTCGTTTTTAGTTCGCCAACCATAATCGTTGGTGAGCCCACCGTTCAACTCATAGGTGATGGTAGCTGAAAGGGGTATGGTAAAGAACAGTACCACAAGAAAACTAATAATTTTTTGTTTCATAATATTTTGAAATTTATTGTTTGTTAAATTTTTAAAATTGACATTCTGCTACCGCATATAACACAAAAAAGCGGTAGTCTGCTAACAGTGTTCCGCTTTTTTACACACAAAAAAAGCGGGACTGCACTGTTGCTGTTCCGCTATCTGAGGCTCTCGCATTGCCTTAACATCCGAACAAGCAACACCGAAGCCCACGCCGATATGTACGCACACGCACACCTATCTATTTTTAGGTGTACGGAGATAGATATACATATCCCGAGGACATCAAAATGCTGCAATGTGTTGGATGTTGTGAGAATTTGCGAGATTCCAGATAGCCAAGCACAAAGCGCGCTGGTCACCCCATAAAACGAGTTTTATCGGGGATCCCGTTTTGACGCCTTATTATGTCTGCAACCACCCCACCCGAAAGACATAATCCCAAGCGTGGGCTAATTACGAGTGCAAAGGTACAATAAAATTTTCGGATGTGCAAGAAAAATCGCATTTTGGTGCGATTTTTCTAGTGTAAGGTGTAAAGGCGGCGACTGTGTCGCTGTTTAGAGAACGGTGCAAAGCGCCTACTGTTTATGGTTTAGAGAAAACAAATCGCCATTTATGTTGGAAGACACAAATGGCGAAAATAGTAACGTAGTATGAAAAAGAGTTAATCTAATCCTGACAAATCTAAACTATACACAATTTGCATAGAGGATTTTTCTTTTTTCATGAACATGGTCATGTATATTGGCATATAAACTATGCCCTCTTCTTCTATTATGTTATCATGACATAGAACAAGTGATTGGTTAATATGGAAATCTTGGCAATTCATACACTTATCCAATGCATTATGTTTGCGATAACTCTTACCTGATTTTACCTCTATAGCTGTCAACCGATTAGATTGCTCTATCAAAAAATCAAGTTCGCCATACTTCTTGCTATTGTAATAATATAAGGTATGACCATTTGCTTTTAACTCTTGTGCCACATAATTCTCATATATAGCACCAAAGTTCATCTGACTCTCCCCATTAAGAATATCCAACTGGATGCCATCAGCATATTGGCAAGCCAATAATCCGACATCATTCTGGAATAATTTGAATAGATTACGTTGCTTATTTAGGATTAAAGGTGCACATGGTGCTTCTACATTATAAACCGGTAATGCAACCCCAGCATCACTCAACCACAAGAAATCATTTTCAGTACGTGAAAACTTGATATTCTGATTTACATTCTTTAGGATAAAGCGTTTGTTTTGAGCGTTTAATTCGCTAGGTATAAGGTCGAAGATATCTTGTATAAGTAATTTGCGCTTTTGATTATATTGAGCAATATCCTTTCTATACAAACGCAAAATATTTCTTTGAACATCCATAACATGTTGCATGTTATTGCTATCAATATACGTTTGAACAGCAGCAGGCATGCCTCCGACAATAAGATAGAGATTAATGAGTTGCATCATTTTTCGATGCACCACATCATCTACTGGCTGGTGATTATCCCATGATTGCTTAAGAGCATTAATCGTTATATCACCCACACCTATAGCACGAATAAATTCTTCAAAACATAATGGATAAACCTCTATCTCTGACAGATATCCAACAGGAAGACTACGGATATCCTTCATTTGTACTCCAAGCAGACTGCCACTCAATACGTATTTATAATCCATCGAGTCAACTAGAAATTTAATCCATGTCAAAACATCAGGATATACTTGGACTTCGTCAAGAAATATGAGCGTTTCTCCTTTTATCAATGGCTGTTGAATAAAAGTAGAGAGACGTAGCAATAGATCATCCACCGAAGTCGCATTCTTGAAAATCTGAATAGCCTGTGGTTGTTCTATGAAATTGATTTCCACAAAACAAGTATAATTCGCCTTACCATACTTACGTACTGCAAAACTTTTACCGACTTGTCTTGCTCCAGTTAATAACAACGCATTATTGGATCTTTTAAAATGCTCTGCGATATACAAATCTAAATCCCTGTTTATCATATACTTTTCTATTATTTTGTCCGATTTTTCTAAAGATTAAACACAAATTTGTCCGATTTTTCTAAAGTATTTAGAGCGTTTTTGTCCGATTTTTCGCCGCAAAGGTACAAAAAAAATCGCATATACACAAGTGCTATGCGATTTTTTGTTTAGTGACCTACTATTTTGCGGTTTACTTTTGGAACTTGCCTACTAACTTGATTGCGAGGAAGACGAGCCAGTCTGGAGTGTGCTTGAGCAATGGAGTGCACAAATAGTTGATCACACCTGGCATATCTGCTTTCTTACCACGGAACATCTTCTTCAAAGCACGTTTCACCAATTTCTCTGGTGGGATAGCCACAGTCAAATTAACCGCCAGACGACGAAGATTAGGTGCTAAACCAAACAACTCTGTATCCACAGCTCCTGGAGTCATCACGGTGATATTCACACCCTTAGGTTTGAACTCATACCAAAGTGACTTGGAGAAATTATAGATAAACGCCTTGGTAGCATTATAGGTTTGGATACCAGGCATTGCCATCCATGCGGACATAGACGACATATTGAGGATATACCCTTTTCGACGTGGCTTGCCACAGATCTTCTGCGCTTGTTCCTCTGCTGTGAGTTCGCGAGCAATCATATCCTCACCAAAGAGGCGGGTGAGTTTAGCTACTGTCACCATATGAAGATTGAGCATGAGCTCAATACGCTTCATAGAAGTCTCGCAATAAGGGTTAAAGAAGAACACGCCTGCGTTGTTGATAAGGATATCCACAACGAGGTTATTGTCTTTGCAATATTGGTGGAGTTCTTCTGCAGAATTTTGTTTCGAAAGATCGGCATAG
>JAZLDS010000033.1:0-16265 GCA_045614865.1 Paludibacteraceae bacterium
TTCTGCATAATGGATTGTGCAGATATACAAAGAATCCGCAGTTGCAGTATAATGGAAAGGCAATCCAGTATCGTATTTAGTTGAAGATATATACAATTGTCCATCTTCATCAAATGTAGCAGTCCAATGATCGCCAACCACATTCCAATATCCAATAAGAGACTGAGGGCCTTCAGGTTGCTCGCAACTAGTGAGTGCAAAAGTCACGCAAAACATGAATAATACATAAAGCTTTTTCATAATCAATTAGATTTATGCAGCAACAATACTAGGCTATTTTATTCCACTACATTTATAGTGATACCATATTGATCACCGTAAGCAAAAATACCTTGATTCCAACGATAAGAAACCCACAAGGTATCAGTTCCTGGATTGAGAGCGTGAATCTTAGTAGCATAGTTAGATTTACTCACCATTTCAAAAACAGGAGAATCTACATTGCGAGTTTCACTATACTGGAAATCCACATTCTTTGCATGATAAACCTCTAATACAGCACTATCTCCGACTGATAATGTGTATTGAGATGCAGTAAAACTAACTTCTGGTTGTTGTTTTTCACAAGAAGCAAAACTAATCGCCATTGCGATGAACGATAAAAATAAAATCTTTTTCATAATTGTAAATATTTTAAGTTAAAGAGTTCTAAGCGCAGCTAAGCTGCTGTTCTAAAGTTCTATAGTTCTAATGGTAGTTAGAAGCGGTAGCCTACTGCGGCTGATACAATGCGGGAGGAGAATAGTACTCCTGGATTACCAAACCAAGAGGTTGTCACTGTAGCCATACCTCCTAATTCAAGTTCAGCAAACCAATGTTCGTTACCGACATTCACACCCAACAAGGTAGGAGAGAAGGTAAAACCGTGAGAAACATATAGATCTGCATACAAAGTATAGCCTAGTCCTAAACCTGAGTATAATTCGACCAAAGGATGATGATAGTAGGTAAATCGCACAGTAGGCATTATCGTGAGTTGATGCAATTGAGAGTCATATTTGTCCACCAAAGCACCATATCCATTGCGATGCTCCTGACTAGACCAAAGATAGAACCAGTCCGCTTCTACTCCTGCGCTAAACCATGTGTTCACATCATAGCGATAGCCAAGAAACAAGTGTCCGAACTGGTTGGGGCCTTGATTAGTAATAACACGACAATCCATCAGATACTTATGCGCTTCCGCAGCCGTCATGCCCTGAATCTGTTGCCAAAAAATGTAATACGGGTCTTCTGGAAGAGCTGATTTATGAATCCCCTGCATATAGCTAGGAGGCACGATAAAATTCAAGTCTTGATAATCGTGAAACAACTGGCGAGTACCCAATCCCCAACCAAGACGCAAGGAATGTCTGCCGTGGGTGAAATCAGTAGATGGCGTAGTATTCTCCGCCATCAAAGGGAAGACGGATATCCAGCTAAAGAGCAGTAAGAGTATGCATGTATATTTCTTCATCTTTGCTATATTATTTAGGTTGCACATAACGCATCGTCAAGCCAAGAGCCAAACCACCAGATATAGCTTTAGGCTCTCCCGTCACATAAATCGTATCCCCTACTACGCACGATTCTAACATAGGGTGATTGAAGCGAGTTAATACTTCAGAAGAGTAATTTAATAAATACATAATAGAATACTCATACCCATCAATCATTATATGAGTATGTAACCTTATTCCACAAAAATATTGACCTTTCAAGTCTTCAATGCCACTAATTTGAAACATCTGCAAGGTACCCACAAAAGTAGGATATTGACTCAAGTCATCTGGCGCCATCGGATTAGAAGGTGGTGTGATAGTATCAGCCAAGATGTACGGCAGCTTGTCAGAAGGTATATCTGCCACGGCAAACTCGCGATAAGAAGTTCCACCACTATTTGGTATATAATCATCAAAAATTGGATAATCAGGACCAAAAGGATCAGGAGAGCAAGCCATAAACATGAGCATAAGACTCACTAACCAAAAAAGGAAGAATACAATCCGGATGAGTAGATTTTGTGATACTGTTTTCATATGCAAATTATTGTTTGAAAATCCACTGCAAAGGTACTGCTTATTTTTGACATATCCAAAAAATAAACTAATGCAGCACCTTATGCAGGCATTTTTATATATACTGATTTACAGATAGTTATAATTTTCTAAAAATAAAAACTGATGCAGGCAAGAAAAAAGACTTGCAGGTGTGAAAAAAATATTGTAATTTTGTGGCGAAATAGCGAATATGGATCCAAGAACCAAGAATCAAGACAAATTTGTTATGAAGACAAAAGTTATAATCATAATAACATTGATAATATGTTGTTCCTGCTCGAAAAAAACCACTATTGAGAATGATGAGTTGCGAGAGACGATATCACAAGTATGGCTGGATAGCAAAGCAGCACAGAGTACCTTGAATCAAATCGACCGACTACAGTTGTCGGAGTATGAACAATGTTGTTACCTATTGGCCGAGGCACATCTAATGCTAAAACTGCGTTTGCAACTCCCTAAAACGACTAATATAGACGCATTGGCAGAGCGACTGTTGGATTACAATGACGCTGCAAGTGCTGGCGAAGCCTATTATATACAAGGAGCATACCTTAATTATATAGGAGAGAATACGCGAGCTATGCAATATCTCAAAAAAGCTGAGAATTGTTCAACTACAGCCATCATCAAAGGTATGACCTACTACAAAATGGGACGCATCAGCGAGGATGAACAACTGTATGACATTGCACTAGAAAACTACAAGCTGGCTCTACCCTACTTGGAAGAAGCTGGATTGCCACTATATCTGGCGTCCGTCTATCGTGAACTCGGAAGAAACACCAACGACGAGAGTAGAGACCAATACTTTGACAAAGCGCTAACCGCAGCTCGATTTATGGGAGACACCATCCTGCAATTGGATATTCGTTATGCGCAACTATCTGATAACCAATCTAATTCACCTGAACTAGCCAGCATTTGCCAATATATGTGCCACCAAGCAGGGCAAAAACGCTATGCCTACGACCTAGTGAAATACTACATCCGTACAACCAAAGCGGATTCAGCACGAATATACTTGGATATTCTAGCGGCAGACACCACAGCACAAATTTGGAGCGAACAACAATACACTCTTTGGCATAGCCAATACCTACACCTTAAGGGACGCAACAAAGAGGCTTATCAATCCTTGTACGAACTCTATGACACCTACTACCGCGAAGCAGAGGAAGCAGGTCGCGCAAGTGCCTTTGTGGCCGCACAACACTATGATAATGAGGTAGAACACGCCAAGAATTTACAGTTGCAATTGGACAAGCAACGCCTTTATATCATACTCATTTCGGTATTGGTGGGAGTGCTGTGTATTGTGATACTGGCGATATTATTCATATCGCGTCAACGAGCAAAGCACCTAGTAGAGAAAACTAGAAACGAAAAAGAGATTGCTAACCTGCAAAACGAGTTGCGGATTCGTCGCGAATCCTTAAAACGCAATATGAATCAACGAATTGAGTTAAGCAAGAACCTTCAAGAAGCTATCTTGAGTCGCAAGAAAGAAGAGAGTATTCCGCAATGGGCGAAAGATTTTATCGATCAAAACATATTCTCCACAGAAGAACAATGGCAAGGATTCTTAAAGGAGTTTGAGGGTGCTTATGGTGATATACTAACACGATTGCAACAAACCTACCCTCGCTTAACATCCACAGACTTGCAAGTGATTGCCTTATATATATTAGGTATAGATAATTCGGACATCTGCCTACTGACAGGTGCTACGCAACGCACCATTTGGAGCCGCAGAATGCGTATCAAGAACAGAATCGGTTTGGGTGAGAAAGAGTCTCTTGATAAATGGATTGAGCGGGAGTTTAATGTTTAGACAGGAAATCTTGGAGGACAAGCGCAGCCATAGCCTCAACGACCGCTACTGCACGAACAGCTACACAAGCATCATGACGACCAACTTTGGGCGATGAGGCAAGTGGGCTATTTGGCGATGAGTTGAGAGTTGAATGGAGCGCTTCTAGCGTTTTGCGATTGGTAGCCGTAGGCTTGAATATACAACGAAACACTATCGGATTGCCATCGGAGATACCGCCAGCTATACCTCCAGAGATGAGTTGGGCGTCCTGAGAGAGATACATCTCACTACCCTTGAGCCCTACTCCCGAAAAACCAGATCCATATTCAAATCCCTTGCAAGCATTGATACTCATCATTGCATATGCTAAATGACTTTGGAGTTTGTCAAAAATAGGTTCGCCAAGTCCTACAGGCAAACCTGTAATTATGCATTCCACTACGCCACCTATACTATCGCCTTCTTGCTGAATATCAGCGATATATTGTGCAAAATTATCGGGATTGGTTTCTATTCCAACTTGAATAAGTTGAGCCGATATATGAACACCTTTTTCTGCCAACAATTGTTGGGCAATTGTACCTGCTACGACACGAGAAGCTGTCTCTCGAGCTGAGGCACGTCCACCTCCACGATGATCACGAATACCATATTTCTCTTGGTAAGTTTGATCAGCATGACCAGAACGATAGTTATGCTTGAGCCAGTCGTAATCCTCCGAGCGAGCATCCGCGTTGCGGATGATGAAAGCTATAGGTGTACCCAAAGTTACACCATTTAGCACACCGCTTAACCACTCAACCTCATCTCTTTCGCGCTTTGCGCGAGGAGAAACGCCAGCCTCATCGCCTTTACCAGCTCTCCTATCAAGGGCCTGACGAATCATATCCAAATCAATACGCACACCAGCAGGGACACCATCAAGCACACCGCCGATTGCTCGACCGTGTGACTCTCCGAAAGAGGTAAAAACAAAATGTTCACCCAAAGAATTCATGTCAAATTATAATACTATTTTGAGCAGTCCACTGATATTGCTTGTGCTTTATTCTCTCCCTCCTGTTTGAGTATATAACATCCACTAGTAGATAGGTGCATATTTTCTGTTTGATATGGATCTCCACTCCAACCACGACCATTTTTGAATATGATATTCAATTGATTACCCATGTATGTATATGTGTACCAATCGCCATATTTTACGGCTTCTTGTTCGTTTCCGTCCATTCCTTCATTCCATACCCAAACATAAATTTTATCTGTCCAATGATCAGGAACTTTCACTTTTACTACGATTCCTTCTTTCTTCTCAAAAGTGATACTATCCACCTCCGCTACGCGGTATTCTACACGATGACCATTCTGCCATACATACATACTCATAAGAGCCATATCCTCGTCGAAATTTCCATCATCGCTTGGATCATCATTAGGGTTGTCAGTTGGATTGTCACTAGGTTGATCATTATTATCCTCGTTAGAGCCCCATTGCTCATCAAGCCATTCTGCATTCTTGCGCAAACATTCGTTAACCTGATTGATTCGTTTCTTCAAATCGGCATTGCCATTGTATTCAGTCCAACGTTCTGCATCTACAGCAGCAGCAGTCTTAAGAAGAGTGAGTTGTTCGCCAGTAAATGTATATATATCATTAAATTTGCTCTTATAAAAATCTTTCCAAATCGTTTTCACACATTGCATGAAAGCAGGGAATTTGCAAATCTCTGGAATCCAGTGGTTGTGCCATACATCTCCTTGATAAATATATTGCGATTTATCTCGATTAAAAGCACTACCAAAATCCCATACTGGTCCAAATTTCCATTTTTCTTCATTCCCTATTTCCTTGTACAAATAACAGCTACCGTGGAATGATTCGTAGTTATCTGTAAGCTCTTGAACGATATAGAAGCGCGCTAATGCTTCCATATCAAGATATTTCCAAAGAGCATCCGATTTTTTATCTCCATACACCAGATTATCAATAAGTTGCATCTGATTAGTGAGATAATTTTCTTGTTGATAAGACAGTACCTCTGGCGTCTTATATGTCAGCCACATGGTCGTCCTTCCACCCTCCAAGATAGTAATGTGAGGATCGGTATCATAGTTATCAATCTCTACGAGCCATCCACCTGTAATCTTCTCAGGATCAGTCTCTTCGTCCACCTGCTCTACTACATTCACTCGGTCTTTATCCACTCGAATGATCTCTGTGAGGAAATATAATCCGACATAATTGCCATTCAGCACAAGTTCTAGCGGTTTTGCATCAGGAGTCCAAGCCATTCCAATCATTTCGCTGAGTTGAAATCCCACTGCATTACGCATATATCCCTTCTTATCTTTGGCATCATCCGCATGTGCTAACAAAGCAAAGTGTTTACTCTTAACCATGCCTAAAAGTGGCTGTCCATCAGTCAGTTTAATACGATATGGTTTTTTATCAAAACCCGTCCATGAGTAGTTGCCACGGCCTTTGATTTCCATCGTAAGTGGTTCAAGCGAGCTACCGACATTTTCATATCCGCTAATCCCCTGTGCATCAATGTAATAGGTAGCATTCAAATAGTCTTCTTTGCTCGTAATAGAAGCATTATTTTCTGTCTGGATGTACATCACGGGCAATGTCCCTGATGGTCCTACGGCATATAAAAGGGCTACGGATATTAGCCCCAAAGTCAAAAAGAATAGTCGTTTCATAACATTGGATAAATTTCGCGGCAAAGGTAATTAAAATTTGCGATTTAACAAAGTATAATGGCTAAAAAATACAATTTAATAGTGTACACTCTCTTATTTGTATCGCAAGAGTATAGTAATCACTAACTAATAACTAAGTAATCTCTAATTAATCACTAATTAATCACTAATAGTTTGTATATGTTTTGATAGTGATTCAACCTAGTGACCGAAAATTGAGTGTGTTTTTATAGTTTTTATAGTTTTTATAGAAAAAGTAAATTATGCTTGCATAATTAAGAAAAAAGTTGTACCTTTGCAGCGGATATGTATAACTATTAAAAACACAAGCGATATGAAAAAATTGGCAATTATGCTCATGGCAGCATTTATGGTTGGAACATTGAGCGTTTCAGCAGAAGTACATGTGTATCTAGTAGGCGACGAGAATATGTGTGCCTCTACGGGAGAAGGTCACTACACCTTTGGTGCAGCACTAGAGAAACATTTTGTAGATAACGTAACCGTACACAATCATGCTGAAGCAGGTTTGAGTCTGAAATCATTTACCGATAAGAATGGTTTGGCATGGCTGGTGAGATTGCCTAAAAAAAGCGTTGTATTCTTGCAAGTAGGTCGTCATGATTTGGATATGCGAGATAGCGAGCATTACAACACTCATGAGGCATTTACCCAACGTTTGCATGAATTGGCAACACGTTGTATAGACAAAAAGATCACCTTAGTATTGTGTACCCCATTGGCAGTTCCTTATTACAAAACGGGCTTGCTGATTGACAACTTAGGCGGTTATGATGACGTGATGCGTAAGGTAGCAGCATATCATCATTTGCCATTGCTGGACATGTCAGCAGTTACTTATGAATGGTTATCAGGTTTGGAATTCAATGCTGTAGAGGGCTATTATGCAGAGTTGGTAGCACCTTATTCAATGACCGAGTCTGGAGCGGAGGAAGTAGCAAACATGGCTGTTAACTTGCTGAAGAAGGACGCCGTTGTGGCTAAACTGATTAAGTGATTTTTTCTCCATACCATAGAATCGTATTGGATGACTGTGGCTGGTACTTATTGCTAGCCCTGTTGTTGGTTGTGCTATATGAGGTAGTGTACTATCTGCGTGCATGCATAACCCTCCGTCGTTCCGTAGTGGATCGCTCAGAGGCGAAACCTGCTGTGAGTGTAGTCGTATGTGCACATAATGAGGAAGAAAATTTGCGCGATTACCTACATAGTCTGCTGAATCAAGCTTATCCATGCTATGAGGTGATTGTAGTAGATGATGGATCAGAGGATGAGAGTTTGACCATTCTGAAGCAATATGCTCGACAATATGAGCATTTGTATCTGACCTTCGTACCCCATGGTGCACGCGTGATTAGTAGCAAGAAGTTGGCATTAACTATCGGTATCAAAGCGGCCAAATACGATTATATCCTATTGACCGACGCAGATTGTCGTCCTGAATCAAGGCACTGGATCAGCGAGATGATGAGTGGTTTTGCGAAGGAGGAGACTGAGTTGGTGCTGGGCTTCAGTCCTTACTTTGAACGTCGCGGTTGGTTGAGCAACATGATTAGTTACGACACCCTGCTGAGCGGTATGCAATACATGAGTATGGCTCGCCATGGACATGCATACATGGGTGTGGGAAGAAATATGGCATATCGCAAACAGACCTTCTTTGACAACAATGGTTTTCAGGGGTTACTCAACGAACGAGCCGGCGATGATGATTTGTTTGTGAATAAGATTGCAACGCGTCAAAATACGGCAGTTGTGTGCAGCCCAGAAAGCTTAACATGGTCATCTCCTAAACGCACCTGGAAAGAATGGTTGCAGCAAAAACGCAGGCATTTGAGCGTTTCATCGCATTACAATAATGGCAATAAGCTCCGTGTGGGTGCAGAACCACTGATGAGAGGCTTGATGTATGGATTGGTCATAGCCTGTGCCATATACGGAGGCTGGTGTCTATATATTGCATTGGGTTTGTGGGCATTGCGTTTAGCTGTACAGTTGACAACAATCAACATCTGCGCGAAGCGTTGGGGAATACGTCGTTTTGGATTAGAAATCATTTGGCACGACATTTTCTTGCCCCTGATGACGCTTTGGATCTTGTGGACAAAACGAATGTATACACAAAGAACATATTGGTAAATAAGAACTTACAAAAAATAAAATAACTATGGAAGAACAAAAACTCAACATTAACCTTAGTCCAGAAATGGCAGAAGGTACTTATGCAAATTTGGCTATCATTGCACACTCTAACTCAGAATTCGTCATGGATTTTGTTCGTTTAATGCCTGGACAAAAGAGCGCTAATGTGCAATCCCGTGTAATAATGACACCTGATAATGCTAAAAAATTGCTTTTCGCTTTGCAAGAAAACATTGCTAAATACGAGAAGCAAAACGGCACTATTAAGATAAACGGTACACCTGCACCAGGCAGCACAATTCCTATGTCTTTCGGTGGTGGTCAAGCGTAATCTGTAGAACGGTTAAAACCTTTAAAACTCTTTTAACCTATGAAGAAGACATTCCCAGCTAGCCAACGCATTATTAATGAGGATGGTAGCGCATTCCACCTACATATTCGTCCTGAGCATTTGGCGGATAAAGTGATCTTAGTGGGTGACCAAGGCCGCGTAGATATGGTAGCCTCGTTCTTTGATGAGGGAAGCATCGAATGCGACATCCAAAGCCGTGAGTTTCATACTATTACTGGCAAGTATAAAGGTAAACGTATCTCGTGTATTTCTACAGGTATCGGAACTGACAACTGCGATATTGTGCTCAATGAGTTAGATGCCCTGGCAAATATTGACTTCGCAACTCGCACCGAGAAAGAAGAGCACCGCACTTTGGAGATTGTGCGTATTGGCACTTGCGGTGGTATGCAAGAAGATATTCCTTTGGGAGCATTCCTTGTAAGCGAGAAGTCGATTGGTTGGGATGGTGTACTGGCTTTCTACGAAGGTCGCGATGAAATCGCTGACCTAGGTTTTGAAGAGGCTTTGGTGAACTTCATCAATTACCCTGCTAAGGCAGCTCGTCCATATATTGTAGCGGCAGACCCAGAACTTGTCAATCGCATAGCACAAGATGATATGGAGCGCGGTTGTACTATCGCGGCTAACGGTTTCTATGGTCCCCAAGGACGTGTATTACGTTGTGACCTCGCTGTCAAGGATATCAATGACCTCATTACTGACTTCCGTTACGAAGGACAACGCATCACTAATTACGAGATGGAAGGTAGTGTCATCGCAGGATTAAGCCTTTTGATGGGACACAAGGCTATGACCGTTTGCTGCGTGATTGCCCAACGCAAAGTAGAAGCGGCTAACACCGACTACAAACCACGTATTAAGCAATTGGTACAAACGGTATTAGAGAGAATTTAATACCTCTAGGATATTCTGCAAAAGCAGCTACTTCGCATGTTAACATCCTTACCAAAGCATTCCCCAGAAGTCATCGCACTTCGTAAAGATATAGAGCAATGCATCGGGCGTGCTTTGCAGTCTCCTAGTGACTTTGAGTGTCTTATTGACCGTGTTTGGGAAAAACAGCACCAAGTTTTTTCTCTTTCCACCATTAAACGACTTTGGGGATACGTTGGCAGTAATGGTCAACCTCGTCTTTCTACCCTCAATACGCTGTCACAATTCTTGGGCTATGCCGATTGGAATGCTTATCTTGCCCACTTAGAGAAGCGTTCAGAAAGTGAAAGTGCGTTATTCAAGGGTGAGGGCATATGTACGGAGGATTTATCTCTCAACGATATCTTGCAGGTATCATGGTTGCCAAATCGCCTATGTACTTTCCGCTATTTGGGTGATAATCATTTTGTTGTACAAAGTTCAAAGAATGCTAAACTGCAAGTGGGAGACACGTTTGAGGCTATTACTTTCATCATCGGCAAACCGATGTATCTAGACAAGCTCAAACGCCAAGACGGCACCATTACCTCCTACGTCGCCGGAAAAAGAAATGGAATAACGTCTGTTCAATTAATAGTTGATAATGGTTTCTGATTCTGGATACATTGATATAGAGAATTTTAGTGCTGATTGGAGCGATATTACCTTGCTTCAACAACGTCGTCAGAACACCATCTGTACCGCCAAGCGGTATGGCAAACGCTATCTACTGAAAGCCATATCGCCCGAATACCAATCCCTCACCGATATTCGCTTACTGCAAGAAAAAGAATTCTCTTTGGGTATCTCGCTCAACCATTCCAACATAGCAGAGACCTATTCGCTGGAGGAAGTGCCCGAGATAGGTCGTTGTATTGTGATGGAGTATGTGGACGGTATGACCTTGGCAGAATGGCTCAGCACTTCTCCTTCCCGCGCACATCGCGAGCGCGTGCTTGCGCAACTATTAGAGGTTATGGAGTATATTCACGGTTTTCAACTCGTGCACAACGACCTCAAGAGCAGCAATATCCTCATCACACGCAATGGACAGAATGTCAAACTCATAGACTTTGGTTTGAGCGATACAGATAGCACCTCAGAAACCAATAATGCCAGCACAGATATTCAGCTCTTTGCAAATATACTTACCCTACTCTTTCCTAAGCGCTATCGCCCTATTGCGCGTGCTTGTCAGCATGGTCAATACGCCAATATCGCAGCCCTCAAACAGGCCTTCCTGCGCCGACATATCTGGCGGAAAAGTACACCGTATATTATATCAGGAATTTGCGTGATTCTTTGTGCGATGCTTTTGTTCCAACGCATAGGTACTAAAGCCCGCGAGCAAAAAATGTTAGAAACAATCAACTACCACGTTGATCGAGAGATTAGCAAACTCCAATATGCAGCAGATACTTGCAGTACATATGTTGATCTAGTCCAAGAACACTATTCAACACTATGGGAAGAGTCTGCATTAGTGCGCGACTCGATAGCCAATTTGTATGCCGATGAACCAACCATGCGCTTACAGTGTATTGAAACATGGACATTGGTTTTCGGCGAGCGTTTTATGCAATTTGACGCTCAAATCAAACAAACCAAACCGCTGCAATAATAACAAATTGCAGGCTCAATTTAATCGCTATTGATGTTTTTTAACGACAATAGCGATTTTTTTATGCAAATGTTTGCATATTTCCTCAAAAAATAGTACCTTTGCTGCGCAAAGCCGGAGACAAAATTCGATTTTGCAGACATATTGAATTATAGCGTTTGCTATTTATTCGTTGATGCACCTTGAAACCTGAGAAATTTCAATTTGTAAGTACATCAGAATAAATAAGCGAATGCCCACGTGTATTAGGCGTGGGCGATTCGTTGTTTAGATGTACGGGTTTTCTCAGGACCTCAAGGTGTGAACAAGGAATCGTTCATGCCTTTTTTGTGTGCATTCGTTAGTAATTTGAGCACGAAAATCATGCCATAAACACCTTTTGTCAGTCGTTTGGCAGCAAAAGAACCAACAAGAACCAATGCGTTTCTTGCTAGTAAAACACAAAAGCAGTACCTTTGCAAAGAAAAAAATACAAAGATATGAAACACACATTTACATTGTTTATTATTCTTGCGCTCATGGCGAGTTGCACTCTCACAGGCAAGCAACGCCCTATGAATGAATCCGAACGCGCAGAGTACCAAAAAGTTCAACTCAAAATCTCTGAAATAGAGAACTTATTAAGCAACTTTGAAGAACTAGTCGCTTCTGACGCATTGGCGCTATTACAATTAGCCAACCACTTAGACTACACGTATAATTATCAAGAGTTGGATTCAGCATCACAAGCCAAATGCCTAAAATTACAAGAGCAATTGGACACACTCAAAATTACTATCCAACAAACTGTCATGAAGAACTTGGATAAGGTACCAGTATCTATCTATCACAACGAAGACTGCCTGCTGGAGAAGAAAACCACCTATCCAGTTTATCTCAAACGAGGCGAGAAACTGCATGTGAATATTACCACCAAGCGTGCCGCTACGGTCAAGGTGTATAACTACGATGCAAAATCAACTATCAAGACCCTCAGCGAAACTACCAAGTTTAACTTCGCCATCAACATTGAGAATGCCGCGATCTATCTCGTTGAGGTAAATCCTGGCTCTACATCACAATATGCTCGCATTAACATCAACTATACTACCAACACTATTGATCGCCTCACTCCTACCTCAATAGGCGAGCGCACTGTAGATGCCAAATCGGGAGAGTTCCGTGCATGGTCAGTGAAAGGTGTAAAGATGAAAAATATCTTAGACGAACCTCGCAAATTTACCCTTCGTGGTCAGTTAAAGGCGATGTTCTCAGGTTCGTACCGTGGTGTAGTTGGAATTGATGTTCCAACTGGCGTTACCGATATCCTATATAGTATGCGTATTTCTACCAACGAAAGAGACCGCAGTTCGGATGGCGAGTTTAATGAGCGTGCCAATACCACTTATCGCAAGATAAAGATGCTGGGCTTGCCAGTATATGAATCCACCCGAAGCGCAGGCATTATCAATACTATTTTAGGCGATTATACACCATTGCGCGAGGAGGATGCGTATATCAATATGTTTGTCTTTGGTAGTTCGTCACAAGCCAAGAAGTTCCAAGACAACAAACCCACCAATCAACTCAGCTACGATATTAACTCATCCATCATGGGTATGCAATCGTGTACAGGTCGTATTCCTGTGAAAGGTCGTAAGACTATTTACTTGGGCTTCGAGAACGAGCGCACACGCTATAACAACTATGTTTGGGTAGAGCTCATCGCAGCCCAACCTATAACTGAGTATTTCAAAACCGAGTATTTCCTCAATCAATAAGACCACTCTAAACAATTCTACACAACTCTAAACAACACAATTATGGCAAAAATTCCAGGACTCAGTTTCTCGCTGAAGCGAGCAGTGGGTATTTCAGGTCTTAAAACAAAAGTGGCTCGTGCCACAGGTATTCCAACCACCAAGCAAGGCCTCGAGCGCAAGATTGGTAGTGCAATTATCAAAGGCATTACCGGCAAAAGAAAATAACACATAGACACATTTCTAACATCTCTGAGCGCGGCAGGATGTTGATTGCCGCGCAAGTTGTTGGATTAAGTTGTTGATGTTGTTGTAAATTAAAACTATTTAATTATAAACATCATGGGACTTTTAAACACAATCAAAGACCACTTTACAAACGCAGAGTTTTCAGTGGCACCTAACAAGAAAGTTAAAACCATCTGTGCAGACTTCAAGAAGGCTTTCGGTTGCACTTTGGCTATTTACAAAGGCAAACAATTGGCTGACGGCGACTTGACCCTCAACCAACTCAACCAAAAGACTAGCAAGGATGTGAAGACCGCTGCTTCTGGCGAATTGAAGCTCAAAGCATCGATGAAAGTAGGTGATGCAGAGAAACTCTTTGACGAGATGTATGGTCTTACCGTACAAATCAAAGATCCTGCAGGTAAGACTTGCGTGGACAACAAACTCACCATCGGTCAAGCTTCTCGCGGCGAGTAATCCCCCATCAGGCATAGGAGTTTGATCGCTCCTGTGCTTACAAAAACTAAAAAGCTATCCTTCCGCGATTAACTACGGTAGATATACGGTTGATACACGGTACATATACGGTAGATACACGGTATATTAGTATAAGAGTATCGTAGAAGGAGCGGTTTTATAAATAGGACATACAAAATGTATCAATAACAACAATATGAAGAATTTAGTTGATCTAGCAGAACAAGATGTGCTGGATTTCTTGCGTACAAATCAGGAACTTCTATTCAATGAACGCGATTTCCAAATGCATTTGGCAACTCATTTACGCCAAACCAAACATTACGACGATGTGGATGTAGAGTATTATGTGCCATGTGATGCATTGGAAAATTACATATGGAACTCAGAATTACGCCTTGATATCTTGGTTCAAAAAAACGAGGAGTATTTGCCGATTGAGTTAAAGTACAAAACTAAACGAGCAGAAAAAAACGTTTTGCGATTTGGAGAAAACATAGAGAAAATACAAGTCCTGAAGAATCAAGGAGCACAAGATTTAGGTATGTACGATTTCTGGAAAGATGTTCGTCGCATAGAACTCGTTCGTAATCGTTTCAAAAATGTACATAATGGCCTTGCTGTATTTCTAACAAATGATTCTCTCTACACAACGCAAACTCGTAATACCTCTAATAATTTCTTACTGAACATGGCAGAGGGGAAGCATGGGAAAGAGAAACATTGGCAGAAACCAGAAACTGCGTGTGCTAAAACTCATCTAGATTTCGAAGTAGAAAAAGAGTATAGTATCCATTGGGATACCAAACAAATAGAGGATGTAGATTTCTATTATTGTATAGTAACTATTTAATAATCATAGGACAACGCCCACAGTCCTCAAGATGTGGGCATAATTGATCAATTATAAAAATTTTACAATTATGGCAGAAATTGCATTGAAAGGCAACATGAAGGTTAAAACCTTGAAAGCCGAATTTAAGAAAGCGTTTGGTTCAACTCTCCGCGTGTACAAAAGCGCATCATGCAAAGGCGCATTTGCTGACGAGGATGCTACATTGGCATCAATTCGCACAGAGGGCGCTAAGGGCGGCGAACTCGCAGTTAAAGGTAACATGCAAGTAGGTAACTTTGAGAAGAAAGTAGCTGAGATGTATGGTATCGGCGTACAAGTAGCTAACGCTGACGATAGCGCTTTGGCAGACAACAGCGTTACTCTCGTTGCTGCTGGTAAATAATTTTTACCCAAACTAGGCATAGGAGTTTGATCGCTCCTATGCTTACCAATTTTATTAACCTTTAAATACTAATCATTATGAGTTTGGAGTACTACAAGAAGCAAATGGTGGACCTTCGTGCCCGTTTGCAAAAGGAAAAAGATGCAAAGAAAAAAGACAACGAGCGCTACGCAGCATTAATTAAAAGTGCATCTTCACCAAGCAGTAAGGCATCTTACCGCAAGTCGAAAATCGACCATGCTGCATCACATGACCGCCAAATAGAGTCAATCAAGCGCTCTATCGAAACATGCAAAGACAATATTGCTCGCGAACGTAAGAGAAAATAATAACAATTAAATTCATAAACCATGGCTACAACAAAGAAACCAGCGGCTAAGAAAACTACGACCGCCAAGAAAACCACCGCGGCTAAACCTGCGGCAAAAAAAGCAACTGTTACAAAGAAAACAACTACAGCAAAGCCTGCGGCAAAGAAGACCACAGCGCTCAAAACTACTACCAAACCTACAGCCAAAGCTACTGCGACCAAGAAGGTGGCTACAAAAAAGGCAGTAGAGATTTCCGTTACTGGTAATAAAAAGATTGATACTTTGCGCAAGGAGTTCAATAAGCAATTCCCATATCTTCGCCTGGGTTTGTATTATAGTTATATGCGCAATGAGAGTACAAAAACTCCTCTATCGGGAGATAAGACTTTAGCTTCTGTGCGCCGTGCAGATTCTGGTGGAGATATCAGCATCGCAGGTAACAAAAAAATCAAAACGCTCGAAAAAGAGTTTGATACAGTATTTGGTCTGTATGCTCAAGTTTGCTATACAGAAGCAGATGGTGGGCGATATTATACGAGCGGAAGTGATGATGATAAAACTCTTGCAGCATTCAATGCGGAGTGCGAAAAAAATGGATGCAAAAAGGGCGTGTATAAATAATCACTTTTATCTAGGTCAGCGGGAACCAATCCCGCTGGCTTG
>JAZLDS010000034.1:0-8068 GCA_045614865.1 Paludibacteraceae bacterium
ACCTTCGCCGATAACCTTGTTGATTACCTCAGCGAGAATGCTCTTGCCGTACATCTTTTGCAACATACCCTTTGGTGCCATACCTGGACGGAAACCTGGGATGTTAGCTTTCTTACGAATGTTGATAAGTTCTTTTTGAACTGCCTCTTGATAGTCTGCTGGCTCCACTGTGAGAGTGATAACCGCGGTGAGGTCTTTGATTTCTGTTTGATTAAATTGCATAATTTTTATATTGTTTTTTGTTCGTTTTACTCACGTTTGTTGCTCGCTTGCGAGCGTTGATGGTTCGCTCTGCTCACGAAATTGGCTCACTTCGTTCACGAAATAGGCTTCGCGTTACTATTGTTCGCAGCTTGCTGCCATTTTCGCTTTAGCCATTTTCGCAGCTATGCTGCCACCTTTCGCGGCTTTGCCGCCATCTAACGCGCTTCGCGCTAAACTTTGTTTGCGCGTTTTCTTTCAAGTTCATCAAGGATAATCTTTCTAATACGCATATAGTTTGGTGTTACCTCTACATACTCATCCTCCTTGATATACTCCAATGCCTCTTCGAGAGAGAAGATCACAGGTGGTGGCAATACCGCCTTGTCGTCTGCCGACTTCGAACGCATATTAGTCAATTTCTTTGACTTGGTCACATTGATCACGATGTCGCCCTCTTTCGAGCTCTCGCCCACTACCTGACCAGCATACACCTCGTCTTGTGGAGAGATGAAGAAGCGTCCACGATCTTGCAGTTTGTCAAGCGCGTATGCGTAAGCAGTACCACTTTCCATAGCGATAAGCGAACCGTTATTGCGTTTCACAATCTCGCCTTTGTATGGTTGGAACTCCAAGAATCGGTGTGCCATGATCGCCTCACCCGCAGACACGTTCAGCACGTAGGTGCGCATGCCGATGATACCACGGCTAGGGATCACAAACTCCAATTGCACACGGTCGTTGATCATCTCCATACGAGTCATCTCGCCCTTGTGGGTGGACACATACTCAATGATCTTACCCGAGCACTCCTCTGGGGTGTTCACGGTCAGTTGCTCTACTGGCTCGCACTTCACGCCGTCGATCTCCTTGATGATTACTTGTGGTTGTCCCACTTGCAACTCATATCCTTCACGACGCATGGTCTCTACCAATACACTCAAGTGCAACACACCACGACCAAACACGTTCCACGATGTCTCATCTGTTCCGCGCTCTACACGCAACGCCAAGTTCTTTTCCAACTCTTTGTTCAAGCGGTCTTGGATATGGCGCGAAGTCACGAACTTACCGTCCTTGCCGAAGAATGGCGAGTCGTTGATGGTGAACACCATCGACATTGTTGGCTCGTCGATAGCAATTGGATCCAATGCCTCTGGATTTTCGAAGTCGCAAATGGTATCGCCGATCTCAAAGCCCTCAATACCGATGAGTGCGCAGATATCGCCTGACTTCACTTCATCTACTTTTGCACGACCCATACCGGCAAAGGTGTGCAGCTCTTTGATCTTACATCTCACCTTGCTGCCATCTTTCTTCGCGAGTGTCACGTTCTGACCGTTCTTGAGTACGCCACGGTGTACGCGTCCCACAGCGATACGACCAAGGTATGGACTATAATCCAAGCTCGTGATGAGCATCTGTGGTGTACCGTCCAACATCTCTGGCGCAGGCACATGCTCAATGATGGTATCCATCAATGCGGTGAGGTCAGTCGTTGGCTTGTGCCAATCGGTGGACATCCAGCCGTTCTTAGCCGAACCATAAATGGTTTGGAAGTCGAGTTGCTCCTCTGTTGCGTCGAGGTTAAGCATAAGGTCAAATACCTCCTCTTGCACCTCATCTGGACGGCAGTTGAGTTTATCTACTTTGTTGATTACTACGATAGGTTTGAGATTGAGCTCAAGGGCTTTTTGTAGCACGAAGCGAGTCTGTGGCATTGGACCCTCAAAGGCATCCACGAGCAGCAGTACGCCGTCTGCCATGTTCAGCACGCGCTCCACCTCGCCACCGAAGTCGGCGTGGCCCGGAGTGTCAATCACATTGATCTTGCAGCCCTTGTATTCAATGGCTACATTCTTCGCCAAGATGGTGATACCGCGCTCACGCTCAAGCTCGTTGTTATCGAGGATAAGCTCACCTTTTTGCTCGTTCTCACGAAACAGGTTCGCGGTGTACAACATCTTGTCAACCAAGGTTGTTTTACCGTGGTCAACGTGTGCGATGATTGCTATATTTCTGATATTTTGCATAAGTCTTTTTAAGTTGTCTTTGCGCGCCTTGCGAGCGCAATTTGCATACGCGCGTATTACGCACGCTATAAAAAATCGAGCAAAGGTACTGCTTTTTTTGCAGATATGCAAGAAAAATCGCATAAAGTTTGCTTTTATTCAAATTTTTCATTACCTTTGCAGTCATAAATCTTAGGTGATTCATAGGAGATTCTTAGGTTATTCGTAGGTTATTTATAGGACATTCTGAACATTTCACTATGGATTTCAAAAGAAACACAAGGTTTAACTTATAACTTATCACTCATAGTTCATACATTCTTTATGGCAAAAGTAATTCTTGAGCATCCAATTGCCGAAATTCACGGCTCTCTTAGTAAGCGTGGCGACATTATTAACCGTCAAAAGAAATTCCGCGATGATAGCGGTCGCGTTATCCATGAAGGCAAACAAGAAGCCTATGTCATCACTCGCCCTCGCAACTTCAAAACCACCCCTGCTGAGGGTGCCGAACTCGCCAATCAACTCTGTTGGCGCGAGGCGTGTCACCGTGCGGCTCAACTTCTCCAAGCAGCTCAAATAGACGGACCTACCGAGCAACAACTCTTCGAGCGAAAACTCAACCAAGTACCTGAGTACTATACACTTGAAGAAGCTCGCGCTTTGGTAGAGGACTTTCGCCTACGCTACCAAGCCCAATTGCCTAACACCCGTGGCAAGCACCCTGATCCCAAGGCACCCATCGACCCCAAAACAGGCAAAGGCAAACAATATGCTCAGTTCCCTGCCTTCATCCGCGCCATGCTCTACCACTCCCTCAAAGCGCAACCATCAGTTTAACTTGCTTAGCGATACACAATAAACATTCAACTTCCCCGAATAAATATTTGCATATTTGCAAAAATATAACTACCTTTGCGGTCCATTGAACAGTTATCATCATGACTTTCGAAGAATTCATACAAAAGGCAAAAGCTATACACGGGGATAAATATGATTATTCCAAGGTGGAGTATGTTAACACAATAACAAAAGTGTCTATCGTATGCCCTGTACATGGAGAGTTTTTACAATCACCTAAAAAACATTTGTATGGTCAAGGGTGTAGTAAGTGTCATCATATTTCTTTAGCAAACCGTTTTTCTTTAGGTCAAGATGAATTTATAAAAAGAGCTAATCTTATTCATAATAATTTCTATGATTATAATGAAGTTGATTATATAAATGTCCATACGCATGTAAAAATTATATGTCCATTACATGGTATGTTTAAGCAAGCACCTGCAAGTCATTTAAAAGGACATGGATGTCCAATTTGTGTAGATATAATCAATGGCAACAGAAAAAGAAAATGGACTAATGAAAAATGTATTGCTGAAGCAAAGAAATATACCACAAAAACATCCTTTCAAAAAGGTAATCCTGCGGCATATTTATATGCAAGAAAAAATGGATTATTAAATCATTTTGACTGGTTTAAAATAATAAAAAATCCAAATGGATATTGGACCAAAGAACGCTGTGCAGAAGAATCGCGAAAGTACTCGTCAAAAAAAGAATTTGTTAAAGGAAGTCCTGCTGCTCACAATGCATCTGTTAAAAATGGGTGGCTTGATGATTTTGTATGGCTTGTCCACCAAAGAATAGATATAATAACAGATCGAATAGATAGCGTATATATCTATCTTTTTGAGGAGACTAAAACAGCGTATGTGGGTAGAACATTAATAAGAAGACAAAAGAAACGTGACCAAGAACATATTTTTAATCAAGATACGGATGCTGTTGCTCGTTATGCAAGAGAACATAACCTACCAGTACCAGAAATGAAAATAATTGAAACAAACCTTACATTGCATGAAGGACAAGATAGAGAGGATTATTGGAGAAAATGGTATGAAAGCAAAGGCTACTTCATGTTAAATAAGATAGCTACTGGTATTGGTAAAGGATCGCTCGGGGCAATTGGTCACGGAAAATGGAATCGTAAAACTTGTGCAGATGAAGCAAAAAAATATAAATCATTAACTGAATTTGAGGTGAATAGTAGTGGCGCATATGCAGCAGCATTACGAAATGGTTGGCTTAAAGATTATGTGTGGTTTGCAACCTTAAAAAGATATTGGAATGAACAAACATGTTATCGTGAAGCAAAGAAATGTAAGACTAGAGGAGAATTTTATAAAAAGTGTAGTGGGGCTTACATTAAATCATTGAAAATGGGTTGGATGAATAAATATACATGGTTGCTTAGTCGTCAAAACAAACCAACTGGTTATTGGAATGATTATAACAATTGTTATGAAGAATCTTTAAAACATAATAATAGGCGATCTTTTCAAAAAAAAGCGTCAGGAGCATATTCTGCTGCTGTAAGAAATAACTGGTTAGATGAATTCTTTCCAAAAAAAAGTGATGATAAAGATGACAAAAGATGAGATCAAGCATAGAGATGAGCTTCATAAAGCTAAATCAATAATATTAGAATTAGGATTTATCCCAGATAAAACAATGTGTGGAGATCGTCCTGATATTTTGCTGCCTTCTGTCGACAATCGTAAAATAGGAATTGAAGTGGTTACATATAGTACTCATCATTATGAAGAAGCAGAGGAAGCGTTATATAAAATTTTAAATGAGTATACTGAAGAAAGACTTGATAAACGATCTGAAAAAAGATATGAAATAGGTATTTCTTTTATGGATTTGTCTCTTCCTTCAAATCTCAATTACAAGAAGATTAAAAAACAAATATTTGAAGAGTTGGATAATTTATTACTTCCAATGCAACCCGAAATGAATCGTCAGTATATTGATTATGTAGTTGCAATGGAAAATCCAGGGGTAACACACTCGTTTATTTCTTGTGATTCTGTCGTTGTATATGAGCCTCTAAATGAAGAAATATTACTAAAATGTATAAACCAAAAAGAGCAGAAGTTAAAAGAATATAAAACTTTAAAAGAAAATAGCAAAATAAAGGAATATTATTTAGTGGTCTTTTTCCCGATCAACGAACATGCGGAAATAAGGGGGTATGCACTGCCAAAAACATTTAAAACAGAATTTGATCGTATTGATCTAGTAGATTTATTCTACACTAACCGAATCGTTTAGGAATCTTGTTCGCAAATATTTGCTTTCCTACAACACTAGTGTCTGCTAAAAATAGTATGAGGAACTACTCTGTTCCCTCCAAATTATCGACAACATCGGATGTCTTTGTCGTGGCCGAACTGTCATAAATGCTAGTGTATGTGCCATCAGTATTTTTTGTAGGTAGAGGACCGGTATAGGTCATATTGACAACTGCGTCAGCAGTAACTTTGTCACCGCGTTCTTTTGCCTGTCGCAAAACTTCTCCTAGTGTCAATAAGTAATTGACATGAATTATTAAGTCCTCATCTGACAACTCGTCCATCTCTTCTTCTGAAAGCTTACGAGTTAATTCTTCTATTGGTTTTCGTGATCTTGATTGTCGTTGAGTACGTCGTTTTTCAATCTCAGCTTTCTTTTGTTCTCTTTCTTCTGTTTCTTTTGCCGAAGAAATCATAGACCAAATAAGAACAATCAATAATACAAGGATAATAATAACTATTGAGCCCATTGATGTGTTAGGAATAAAGTAGTTTCTATCTTATACTAAATTGCTGCAAAGGTACTAAAAAATAATGAACTGTGCAAGTTGTTAAATAATTCTTTATTGCAGGATTGACACATCGCTTCCCGTTTGCTATATATCTTAACCTTTCTTTTTTCCGCCAAACACCGGATCAAAATTCCGCCCAATACATGATTTGTTGTAAAAATATTTGCACATATCAAAAAAATACAGTACCTTTGCGGCGTAATGACGAAAAAATATAAAAACACCAATTTTCGTCAGTAGAATAAAAATATTATGATATTACGTACATCTTATTTTAACCAACTACTGCAATTACGTGACCAAGACCTTATTAAGGTTGTCACAGGTATTCGTCGCTGTGGAAAGTCCACCTTACTACAAGCCTTCCAACAATACCTTCTAACCGATAATGTGGCTGCTGACGCCATTTGCTTTCTTAATTTTGAAGAACGCGAGAATGCACATTTTCAAACATGGGAGGAAGTATATGATTTTATAATATCTCAACTATCTGCTGCCACAAAGCGATATGTATTCTTGGATGAGGTGCAATTGATACCCCAGTTTGAGAAGTTAGTGGATGCTCTTTATGTGAAAAAGGACATCGACTTATATATTACAGGTTCCAATGCATACCTTCTCTCCAGTGAACTAAGTACAATGCTCTCTGGTCGTTATATCGCCATCAATCTGCATCCATTCTCATTTGCCGAGTATGTGACGGCTTTTCCTGAGGTGTCAGATATGGGACGACTCTTTCGCCAATATATGAATGGCTCTTGTTTTCCAGAGTCTGTTACATTATCAAAAGTAGCACCAGAGCAAGAGAATATCTATCTGCAATCGCTTTATGACACGGTGGTTGTTAAGGATATAGTTCAGCGCCAAAAACTGCGCAAGTTTGATACTTTACAGCGAGTGTTGAATTTTGTCTTTGATAGTGTGGGAAGTGTAGTGTCACCTAATAATATAGCAGACACTCTCCGCAGAAATACGCAAGAACCGTTGTCGCACAATACGGTTTTGAAATATCTGCGCTACTTTTCAGAATCGTATTTGATATATCCAGTTTGTCTGTATAATATCAAGGGTAAGCGATTGTTGGAGAGCAACTATAAGTATTATGTAGTGGATCTTGGACTCAAGAATATCTTGCACACCAATGCCCCAACCACCGATCTTGGACATAAATTGGAGAATGTCGTTTATTTTGAATTGCTTCGTCGTGGAGGTACGGTGTACGCAGGTCGCACGGATAATGGTGAAGTTGATTTTGTGGTGCAACATTACGATGGCACTCGCTCTTATTATCAAGTAGCATATACCGCTAATGACGAAAAAACACTAAAACGCGAACTTTCGTCACTACGCAATATTCGTGATTCACATCCAAAATATCTATTAACATTGGATTACGATACAAGCAACATAGATGGCATACAACGAGTAAATGTGATAGATTGGCTATTAAAACAATAATATGCTCATCCTATCCGTTACTCTTATCAGTAGCGTAGTTGTTCTTCTGCACAACTTTCATCACGAATAAACTTTTTTTACCAACCACAAGCGGGAAGCGATTAATCATATCACTTCCCGCTTGCTATATCCTCATTAAAAGAAATTGTCCCCTAGAAAATCAATCCTGCAAATCTGCTACCAACACATAATTCACATTCCTGCCACTTTCGCCCGTGTCACGAAGAATGCCTTTCTGAACCAAGTCTTGTATATCACGTAACGCAGTCGCTGCGGAACAATGTGTCATCTTGGCCCACTTGCTAGTATTGAGTTTTCCATCCATGCCATCCCATAGACGATTGATAATCTTCACTTGCCGCTCGTTAAGCGAAGTACTTGCGTAAGTCTGCCAGAAAAGCGATTTCTTAAGCACGCGTTGTACATTGTGCATCGCAGTTGCAATTGCTTCTTCCATGGTCTGCAAAAAACATATTAACCATTGCGTGATATCCAAGCCGTGCTTACCGCTATACTCCAACACCTCATAATAAGCCTTCTTGTTGCGCAAAATAGCTGCTGACATGCTGTAAAATCGCATTGGCATACGGTCAGCACGGGCCAAAAGCATATCGGTAATCGTTCGCGTTAATCGACCATTACCATCATCAAAAGGGTGGATGTTCACAAACCACAAGTGCGCTATGGCAGCTTTTAACACAGGGTCTATCGAACTCTCTTGATTAACCCATTGCAAAAATTGCTTCAT
>JAZLDS010000035.1:0-20981 GCA_045614865.1 Paludibacteraceae bacterium
CAGTTAACAAAGAAACTGAATTAACTAATCTCATTCTAAAAACTCAAAACAACCATGAAACCGTCACTCTCAAGATTACCGACTTTGCTCCTGCTGCTGATAATGCATCTACTCCTTCATAGTTGCAAAAGCATTGAACCAGCCATCCTGCACGATTCGATACAACACAACACCAAACACCACCAAACAATCGACACAATCTACCAACATGATAGCATTTTTATCCGTGAAATGCTCAAAGGTGACACCGTCTATCTCACTCGCACCGAATATCGAGACCGTTGGCGCACACGAGTCGAACGCGACACAATTGTGGACATCCGTGTAGAAAAGGAACTGGTTCAACTCCCAGCAGAACGCTACATTCCCAAGTTTTATAAATGGTGCACAGGACTACTCTTTGCTATAGGTTTCTTGCTAATCGGCTATTGTATCCTTCGTTATTGGTTATTCAAACGAAGATTGTAACAAAGCAACGTCCACTTTCTCCAAGTCGCGTCTCATTATAATATTATAGAGAATATTTCTTTTACTAGGAATTTCTCCCCAAATTTTCAGTGTGCGATGACATCCTATTGTTGCATTTTTTGCGATAACTCAACTCTTACGAATTTGCAACACTTCAATCAGTCACCAATGAATGATCGATATTCAAACATTCTTAATGAAAAGGAGATACAATTATGTTGTTTACTTAAGGCGAATTTTTTCAACAAAGGAGATCAATATGCTCACTCGCCAAAGTCTTCAAACAATTTACCAGCGTAAGACCCAAATCCGTCAAAAACTATCTATATCCGAAGGCAACGACATCCTCCTCCACCTTTCGTAAATCTTCGCACTTTTTTTGAAGAGCCTTCCACACAAACACCTTAACATATCCTATGGCGTGCATCGCACGCCTATTTATTCCCATTTGTATTCCATCTATTTTTAAACCTCCCTTTTTGCGACATCTCCCTATTTTTCTACATTTTTCTCCAAATCTCAACTTTTATTTGCACATCTCAAAAAAAAAGTGTAACTTTGCAGCACAAAAATAAACCGAGTCAAATCGTAAGGTTTGTATATGGATAAAGAAATACGTAACTATATAAAATTATTGTGTGATACTAAGGTAGATAAAATACACTTAGTAAACACAATTATGCAAGAGAAAAAATATGAAGAACTTTCACGGATTTATGATAATATTCCTACACTTCATAAAGGATTATTTTCTTTGCCTTATCTTAGAAGAAAATCATATGATGATTTATATTCCTCAGGTTATACTATTGAAAAAGATATAGTAGAATATATTGGCATATTAGCTTTTGTTTTTGAAAAGCAAAGTTCTTATATTGCGAAATATCTTAAATTAAAGCGAGAAGTAGAAACAGCAATCTTAAAAAGTGACTATTCAAATGCCCGTCAGGTAATACAAACAATCAATAAAACGATATCGTATTCAACATGGGCATCTACATTAGAAATAAAGTTACTTCGATTGGCTGATGGAATAAATGCCAGTACAACTTTCTATCATAAAGTGTACAATGAGAAAAGAGTAACATCTTTTTTCTCTATTTGCGCGTTAAAAACATCATCTATAGATTATCCTTTTGATAATGAAATCGATTTCTATAATCAATTTATATCTCCATTGGAACCGAGATATCAGTGTTTTTTAAGAATGCATACTTTCCCATATCTGCAAAAAAATATTGATGCGCAATGGATGTTAGAGGATTTTCACTCATCAATTATAGATTTATATTTGAGTTTGAGGTGTACAATCTGGTACCTACCAAACGAAATTATAGAAAGTTCTCGTTTTTGTAAATACATATCAATTATAGAGAAAGCTGTAGATGATTCTTTAATAACAAAATTTTGCGTAATTCATAATATTACGCATACTCACTCTATCGCACATAATTCAAATCGTATAAATATTCAAAAGAAATTTCTAGAAGGAAAATATACCGAGGTGATAAAAGAAGGTAAAATTTATTTAGATGAGAATCCGATTGATTTTGCCATTCTAGATTTAACAATAAAAGCATGTTTACTAGGTAAAGAACATCCAATATGGGTTGACTTTGAGAATAGTATATTTGATAAACTATTGCACAACTATTACAATTTATTGTGCCAGAGTGATAATTATGAGGTCTATTTAAATCGAATTAAACTTATTTGTAAATCAATGTATAGTATTGAACCATGTCGTTACATGTATACTTTGGTTGTGAATATTGAAAATAATTCTCTAGGTGCTTTATATGATGCAACATGGCAAAATTCTGAACAGTATAGCTATCCAGATCTATTGCGATTTCCACAATTAATTACTTTGCCAGAATATAGTGAATATAATTGTTTGTTGAATTTCGTTCAGGAAGATTCCAATGGATCAGGAAAAGTAATAGAAAATACACTTCCCGAGTACGAAAATATCATTGTGTCTACTATACCTGCCGATGAGGTTTTTAAAATATTATCTAACCGGCTTTATAATCATACTGTAACACCTTATTTGTTCAGTATGGTGGCTTCATATCTATTTAACTACTATGTAACACATTCTTTATTAAGAGAAGCTATTTTATTTTATGTAGATTCATATTTGCAAGGAAAGCCAGTGCGAATATCTATACGAGACAAGGAGAATCTTATTTCTAAATTAGATTCTGATAGAGCTGATTGGGGAATACCATTAGAATTATCTATATTCTACACAATGATAGATGAGCCTGTACTAAAACGTTATATAGCATATAAACATTTTTTAAAATCTGTAGGTGTGTCCAAGGCCTCTGAATTATTATCGTTGAGTGATGCGAAGATTAAATATTTCCTTAGTAATGTTTCAGATATGAGTGTAATGGGCTTGCATCGAGAATTTAAGACACGTGAAGATAGATTAAAAGAGAGAATTCGCATTTGTAATAACCTATATGATTTTTATGGAGAGCGTGTGTTTTCGGATGAAGTGTCAACTCTTGTAAAAAAAGAGGAAGTAAAGAAAATGATTAACAGAATTGATGATAGTAAAATCTATGTGGATGTAGAAAATATTATCAAAAATGAATTACATGAAGAAGAATTGTTATATAAACTATTCCGAGAAGTTGACGAAACTCCACAATATGAAGATTCAGGAATGCGAGCACTTATAGAGTATTTGCAGAGATTAGGAATATCTAGTTCATATATTGATTTAGATAATGCTCAGCAGAAATTCTCTATATTCAAACAGGTGTATAAGGGAGTAAGGGATAAGTTTCTTTATGATTCGAGGTATGGGTTAGATTTTTATTTGAGTACTCGCATTCGTCATGGAACATTAGTTAATCAACTACGAAATCATTTTCAAGAGCATAATTTGGTGACTAATAGAAATATGAATGAGTATGAACCAAATATATATTGGGTTGATGGTAAAATGACGTTACACGGCGAAAAAAGGAAACAATGTTTGGAGAGGTTCGCTTGTTTTACAAAAACAATAGATTCATATATTCTAGATATTAAGGATAAATATGTACAAATAACCACGGAAAATCGTAATGCGGATAAAAAAGATGCATATTTTAATTTTTCGTTAACTCAAAATAATGAAAATACTATTACAACTTTATATTCAATGTGTAAGAATGTGGATTTCCAAACAGGTTGTCAATATATATTTGAATATTTATGGCAGTTGATTGATGGTGATCTATATTATTTGCAACAAGAACTTGATGCAATTAAAGTAAAAATGTTAGATGAATTATCTGATTTACAGAGTGAAATATACCATATTGTAGGTGATTCCCTAAAGGTTTCTTCTTTGACAAATGAAGTTGCTGCGTGCAGAACCGAATTGCAGAATGATTTTGATGTAGTAAGCAAGTGGTTTACTCGTAATACTAATACTAGTTTTGATTTCAATATGCAAAATGTATTAGATACATGTTTGACAAATATGAATAATGTAAATCAACATCAACTAAGATATACTGTAGATAATAAAAGTACAACGTCATTTGAAGGAAAGTATTTCAATAATATCTATGATGTTTTTCATGACTTGCTGAATAATATACTCAATTATCAAAAGAAGAAATCTCAAGTGATTGATTGTAAAATACAAGTTTTCGAGGAAGAAGGATTGTTGCATATCATTATCGCAAATTGGATTGATCATGATGACAAAGAGGAAATCCTGCAAATAATTGATCGACAAAAAAATATTGATGATATTAAGTCTTTGGAAAGAGTAACTAAAGAAGAACACTCTGGAATTTTAAAAATAAACAATATTGTTACAAATATCTTACATGCACCAGGTAATAGTTACGTAAATAATATAGATGATGACTGTTTCACTGCAGCAATAACTTTAAATATAAAAAAATTACAACATGGGGCTTAGTATATTAATAGTAGAGGACGATCGTAATAAGGCGAATACAATAGTGTCTTATTTAAAAGAAACATTTGTTGATATCAACATTGATTTAGCCATGTCCTATCAAAAAGGAGTTGAATTAGCGATTTCTAATTTATATGATTTATTATTATTAGATATGTCTATTCCCAATTATGATATAGATGGTAGTGGTAGCTCTGAAGATACTTTAAAAAATGGAGGAGAGTTAATAATTTATGAATTACTAGATGAAAATATAGCCTTTCATTGTACAATAATAACTCAATATGAAACTATAAATGATGAGCCGTTAAGTGTTATTGATGACAGACTACGCTTAATATGTGGGAATAAATATCACGGATATATTCAATATCAAACATATAATGATGAATGGAAAAATAACCTTAAAATCAATATAGATAATGTTATCAATACTAATAATAGATGACTCTGACGATAAAATTAGAGTTCTGAAGAACTTCTTTAGGGAGAATGAGAGCATTCGTTCAGAGAAAGTAGAAATAGCTGATTCTGTACTCTCCGGGTTAGATAAATTAGCTGCTAAACAATATGATTTAGTAATTGCAGATTTGTATCTCCCGCGTGAAAAGGGAGATGATGCAACACCTGAAAATGGACTAGAACTGATGCAATTAATAGAAAAGGAGGATGATATTTATAAACCATTTCATATAGTGGGATTAAGCAGAGAAGAAATTACGGAGGAGCATAAGACTATATTTTCTAATTCATTATGGTTCCTATTGACTTATGATGAAACGGATAATACTTGGAGAAATCAACTCAAACAGAAAATTACCTATCTAATTCAATCAAAAAAATTGTTACAGGAGTCTGTTACTTATGATTTTGATGTGGCGATTATCAATGCTTTACGAAAGCCAGAAAATTATTGGATAAAAAAAGTTCTGTCTAATAATTGGAAAGAGGTGCCCATTGCTGGAGACGAGTGTACAACGTATTACACAACAACTTTGCAATCAAATTCTGGCAAATCGATTAGAGTGGTAACATGTTTTGCCAATCAAATGGCAAGTACAGCTTCTGCCGTATTGACAACTAAAGTCATCTACAATTTTAGACCCAGATATCTTTTTATGACTGGTATTGCAGCTGCTGTTGATGAAAATAATATTAATTATGGTGATGTGTTGATTGCGACTGAAGTTTGGGATGGCGCTAGTGGTAAATATAAAGATACTGATAGTTCCGAGAATCTTTTTATGCCTGATTATAGGCAGAAATCATTGGATAGTGCATTTCTAAGTATAGTAGATAAATTAAAAGATGATTTATGCATTCTGAGAAACATTAGTGATGAATATGCTCCTACATCTAAACCGACATCTAGCTTGGCCATTCATACTGGACCAATGGCTTCTGTTCCAGCTGTAATTGCGAGTAAGGCCGAATTGCAAAAGATTCAGGAGCATGCTAGAAAATTAATCGGTATTGAAATGGAAGCATATGGAATGTTTTATGCGGCAGATAATGCAATAAGTCCACGCCCACAGATTGTGGCTTCTATAAAATCGGTTTCTGATTTCGCAACAAAATTGAAGAATGACTCATATCAAGATTATGCCTCATATACATCAGCAGCCTTGCTCAAACATATTATAACAAAAGAGTTGTCCTTTTAATTTATCAGTGTTAGTTATAAAATATTGGTAGTAAATATTATTTTGCAAGTAATATTACTATTTATTAAATTTTATTATAGATGTAAAATAGTTTTTAATATAAAAAAATGATGTTATGACTATATAAAGAACTATTGTAAAGATTAAGATATACACTCTTATTCGAACAAGAATCAGCGAATCATGTGTAGAATAGATGAAATGTACATATTTGAGAAGTTGCCTATTAGGTAACTTCTCTTTTTTTCTAGGATTTCTCCCCCAATTTTTCAAGGCGCGTTCACTACGTTCACATTTCTCTCTAGGGGTATGAAGCAAATCCAGCGTTTCTTTTTGGACGGAGAAGAACACTCTTTCTTGCCATCGGATAAAATATCCAGAAGCCCTTCGCTCTTGCGAGGGACTTTTCTTATGCTCTACGAGCAAAATTTTCCTTTAACAGCAAAATTCTTTGTGTGTATCAAAATATTTTTGTAATTTTGCACTCTGTATAAAATAATAATACGATGATCACATTCATTATCTCGCTCATAGCCCTAATGCTTGGCTTTCTGCTCTACGGCACATTCGTGGAGCGCATGTTTGGTGTGGACGCCAAAGCAGCTACACCTGCTACCACCAAAACAGATGGTGTGGACTTTGTTCCCATGAAGCCCTGGCGCATTTTCCTCGTCCAGTTTCTCAACATTGCTGGTCTAGGTCCTATCTTCGGCGCTATCATGGGTATCTTCTATGGTCCCGCTGCTTTCCTATGGATCGTCCTCGGAACCATCTTCGCCGGCGGTGTACACGACTACCTAAGCGGTATGATGTCGATTCGCAAAGGCGGACTATCATTACCCGATATTGTAGGCGACGAACTGGGCAAAGGAATAAAACTCTTTATCCGTCTGCTCTCGTTGGTGCTATTGGTGCTACTCACTACGACATTCCTATCTGGTCCTGCAACCCTGCTGCAAGGCCTTGCACCATTGGGCACCATCACACATAACACTCACCTCGTGCCAATCATTTGGGTGCTAATCATCTTTGCTTATTACAGCTTAGCCACAGTGCTTCCTGTGGACAAACTCATTGGTCGTTTCTACCCTATCTTCGGCGCAATCTTGCTGTTTATGGGTATTGGTATTATGGTGGTAATGTTAGGCTGGCATAGCGCCGATATGCCCGAACTAACCGACGGATTGCACAACCGTCAAACCAACGGTCTGCCGCTCTTCCCAATGATGTTTGTCAGCATTGCCTGCGGTGCTATCTCAGGTTTCCACAGCACGCAGTCGCCACTCATGGCTCGCTGCATGACCAACGAACGCCAAGGCCGCTGGATCTTCTACGGCGCTATGGTGGCAGAAGGAATCTTGGCCCTGATATGGGCTGCCGCTGCGGGTACGATGTTTGCCGATCCTGAACAAGGACTGTACGGTATTGATGGTTTGCAAGCTTTCGCTGCTGCCCATCCGGGTGAGAATATAGCAGCTTTAGTAGTAGACCGAGTGTCTCGTTCTTGGCTCGGCACCGTAGGTGGTATCTTGGCTATCATTGGTGTAATAGCTGCACCTATCACTTCGGGCGATACGGCTTTGCGTTCTGCTCGATTGATCGTGGCTGACTTCTTGCACCTCGACCAACGCCCTGTGCGCAATCGAATGATGATAGCATTGCCATTGTTCGCATGTGTGTTTGGTATGGTGTTCGTGGACTTCAATGTCGTTTGGCGCTATTTCGCATGGACCAACCAGACTCTAGCGGTCTTCGCCCTGTGGGCAGGTACTATTTTCCTTGGTAAGAACACTAAAACCACCCCAAAGTATCCATATGCTTATCTCATTGCTTTGATACCAGCCTTGTTTATGACGATGGTTAGTGTCAGTTATATTTTGATCGCTCCCGAAGGTTTCCGCTTTGCTGCTGCAGGATTGAGTTGGTTAGCGTATACTATCGCAGGCGTAATAACTGCGGCTTTGCTCATTCTCTTTGCGAGATGGAGAAGAGCTGCATGAAATCATCTTGCCTATAACCTACAGGCGTACAACTCATACTCCTCATTAAAGATGGTAATTATACGATTGTAGCTAAAGCCTAATTCTTGGTATAATTGCTTAGCAGAATTCATCGGTTCTACTGCTAATGTCACGAGTGGGATATTCAGCTTGTTGGCTCGTTGTTTGGCGTGCGACAGCAAGGTCGTTCCTATGCCACGATGTCTATACGCGGGAAAGACGGCTATACTATCTACATATAACTCGCCCACCTGAGCTTCATCTTCCATATTTTCCCAACCCTGACCAAAAGCCGTATCAAAAAGGGACTTCAATTGTGGAAACATCCTCTCGCGTTGCCTACGGTAGTTACTACCATCTATAGTAATCATAATCCCTGCTATTTTGCCATCCTCTTCGGCAACCAGTGTGTTGGTATAACTATATTGTGTATCTGGTTGCGCACATACCAGCGTGAGGGTATCTATCCATTGCTGATGAAAGTTCGGATTGCTCTCTATCTCAGAACCCGGCAGTAAAAAAGCTTCATATATACCCTCTGCAATGCTGGCAGCATCAACTACTTGTGCTTGACGAATAGTGATCATATTTGTGTATACGTTATTTTGCGAAGGTACTTATCGCCCGAAAAAATTCTGCAGTGTCTTGACTGTATGAGCCGCTTGCTTGACTGTATTGGCTGCTTGCTTGGCAGGACGGATATTCTGCTGCACCTCGTTGGCCGTGGCTTGAGTTGCAGAAGTTGTTTGCTGGACGGTAGCCACGGTCTCTTGTACCGTTTGAACCACATCAGCAGTATTCTGGATTGCGCCAGCTAATTCGCAAGGTACACCACAAACTGCTCGCACGCAACGCGCACCATAGACAGGAACCGTAGTCATATACCCATGCTCGTAGTTGTCGATATAGCAATGAGCACCCCCGCGGTTGGTGCCAGTAGAACTCCAATATTGTCCATTATACTTGGTATGGATGAGTTTATAGGTATCGTCATCGGTATATCCTGTGCTAGGTAGAAAAATAGTATTGTAGGTCTTTTTGCTGGTAAATAACACACCATTGATACCGTTGATCATCACATAATCCCAGTCGCAATATTCAATGAGTTCATCCCATTGCTGCTTGGTAGGTGTGTACCATCCCTCACCCCATTTGGCTGTAGCTAGGTCGTATTGAGGAATGCCAGTATAAGACGGCAAATCCACATTATTGAGCAAGTAGGTACTAGGAGAGAAAGTCTTCTTGGTGGCTATTTCGCCCCACGCTACGCGTGTACCCACTCCGTATATCTGACCACTACCCACATTATAGGTAGCCCACTTAGTGCCCGATGGAAGGCCTAAATCTACCCATGGATGACCATTAAGTTCGCCTTTGAGCGGCACAGGACTAAGGGCTTGTACTGCAGCTTGTTTCTCGGCTAGGTGAGCATCTCGTTCTACTTGTTCAAGGCGAGCACGCTCCACCTCCATCTCGTTGTGTACTTTGTCTATACGTTTGGCGATCTGCCCAGATTTTTTGTCGATCTTTTCCAGCACGGCATACTGCGCCAATAATTCTTGGTCCGTCTTGCATTTGGCAATGATCTGATAGATACTATCACGCTGTGCTACGAATTGTAGCCCCTGCAACTCCAAATCCTTTTCGACACGCTGCAGACTATCTAAACATGCGGAAGTGTGCTGAGCCATGGACGGCATGAAAAAAAGCAAGAGCATACATATGCTCATCAAATAGAGATGGACGGTTTTCATAGAACAGAATTTTTGTTATTTGGCATGCAAAGGTAATATATTTTTTTAAAATATACAAATTTTTCAGACTCCTATAGTGCGATAAAATCCGTAGAAATAGATTAAAAATCTATTATTTTTTTATAAATTTCTCACTTTTCTTGCGTATGTGCATTTTTTGTCGTACCTTTGTATGTTTTTTCGGTTTTTGAATAAATAATCTTCAATTATTTACATCCGATATTTGAGAATCATACGGAACAATAGTAAACAAAATATACAATGATTAATTTTAACATCGAGGTTGCTTCTGAGAAGCACATTCCTTATGTAGCAGAGATCTTGCAGACCATTGAAGAAGCTGCAAAAGATCGTGGAACAGGTATTGCGAAACGTAATCCTGAGTACGTAGCGCTAAAGATGCGTGAGGGTAAAGCCGTTATCGCTATGGATGGCGACAAGTTTGCTGGTTTTAGTTATGTAGAGTGCTGGGATCACGGACAATTCGTAGCCAACTCTGGTCTCATCGTGAAACCAGAATACCGCCACATGGGCTTGGCTAAGCAAATCAAAGCTCGCATCGTGGAACTCTCCCAAGAGTTGTTTCCTAATGCGAAAATTTTCTCCCTCACTACAGGTGCTGCCGTAATGAAGATGAACACCGAGCTTGGTTTTAAGCCTGTGACTTTCCAAGATTTGACATCTGATCCTAAATTCTGGAAGGGTTGCGAGAGCTGCGTTAACTACGACGTACTTTGCCGCAATAATTTCGAGCGTTGCCTTTGCACAGGTCTTCTCTTTGAGCCTCCTCACAAGAAACGTGTCGTAGTAGCTTATAGCGGAGGACTCGACACCTCCTACACTGTGATGTACCTTGCCAAAGAACTTGGCTATGAAGTGCACGCTGTATGTGCTAATACAGGTGGCTTCAGTGCGGAGCAACTTCGCCAAAACGAGGAGAACGCTTATAAACTCGGCGCCGTACGCTACGAGACCCTCGATGTTCAACAAGAATACTACGACAAGAGTATCCGCTATATGGTGTACGGTAACGTGCTCCGCAACGGCACATACCCAATCTCTGTCTCTTCTGAGCGCATATTCCAAGCCCTTGCAATTGCTCGCTACGCACGCGAGGTAGAGGCAGACGCTATCGCTCACGGAAGTACAGGAGCAGGTAACGACCAAGTACGTTTCGACATGACTTTCCTCGTAGCTGCTCCTGGCGTAGAGATTATTACCCTTACCCGCGATAAAGCCCTTACCCGTCAAGAGGAAATCGACTACCTCAACGAGCACGGCTTTGCTGCAGACTTTGAGAAGCTCAAATACTCCTACAACGTAGGCCTCTGGGGAACCAGTATCTGCGGTGGCGAGATCCTCGATAGCAAACAAGGATTGCCAGAAACAGCATATCTCAAACAAGTCACCAAGGATGGCGAAGAGGATATTGTACTCGAATTCAAGAATGGCGAACTCGTAGGTGTAAACGGCGTGATGTACGACGATGGCGTCAAGGCCATCCAAGCCGTAGAGGAGATCGCTGCACCATACGGTATTGGTCGTGACATGCACGTGGGCGATACCATCATTGGTATCAAAGGTCGTGTAGGCTTTGAGGCTGCAGCACCTATGCTCATCATCTCAGCGCATAAGTTCCTCGAGAAGTTCACTCTCTCTAAATGGCAACAATATTGGAAAGACCAAGTGGCTAACTGGTATGGTATGTTCCTCCACGAGAGTCAATACATGGAGCCCGTGATGCGTGACATCGAGGCAATGCTAGAGTCTAGCCAACGCAACGTGAACGGTAAGGTGACTATGCACCTCCGTCCATATATGTTCGAGACCGTAGGCGTAGATTCGAAGGACGATTTGGTAAAAACTAAACTCGGTGAGTACGGCGAGATGCAGAAGGGTTGGACCTCTGAAGAAGCTAAGGGCTTCATTAAAGTCCTCTCAACCCCTCTCCGTGTATACTACGCTAACCACGACGACGAAACCTTGTAAAAGCTTCGCTGAATGATTTGCTTCGCTGAAAAATTAGCCCGAGGGCTGAAACCTAGAGCTCTGCTTTGAATATTCACGAAGTAACTATCATGAAATGGCTTTTCATTCGCAAGCGAATAACCCTTCACAAAGTTAAAAAATGATTAAAGTAGGAATAATAGGCGCAGCGGGCTATACCGCAGGCGAGCTCATCCGCCTCTTGGTCAACCACCCAGAGGTGGAGATCACTTTCGCGCACTCCACTAGCAATGCAGGGCAACCATTTCATGCCGTACATACTGGTCTGATTGGCGACACCGAGCAATGCTTCTCTGATACATACGACCTCCACGCCATCGACGTGCTCTTCCTCTGCTCTGGTCACGGCAAGAGTACTGCTTTCTGGGCAGAGAACGAGTGTCCTGACACCCTGAAGATCATCGACCTTGCGCAAGACTATCGTGACGAGCACGATGGTTATGTCTATGGTTTGCCTGAGCTCCAACGCGAGAAGATCTGCGGTTGTACCAAGCTCGCTAACCCTGGCTGCTTTGCTACAGCTATCCAATTGGCATTGCTACCAATGATAGGTCGTACCACCGAGGCTAGCGTAACCGCTATCACAGGTTCTACGGGCGCGGGACAAAAGCCAACCGCTACCACCCACTTCTCTTGGCGCAACGACAATATGTCTATTTATAAGGCCTTTACCCACCAGCATTTGTTGGAGATTGGCCGTAACACAGGCATGAAAGTGGAGTTCATCCCTATGCGTGGCGACTTCTCTCGTGGTATCATTGCGGCTGTGACCATGCCATTCGACGGCACAGCAGAAGAGGCATACGAGCTCTATCGCCAATACTACAAGGATGCGGCTTTTACCCATGTTATCAACAAGGAGGTCAACCTCAAGGATGTGGTGAACACCAACAAATGCGTACTACAAACCCAAGTACACGAAGGTAGGTTGCTCGTAACCTCTGTGATTGACAACCTGCTAAAAGGTGCCAGCGGCCAAGCCCTGCAAAACATGAACCTCATGTTCGGCCTAGACGAAACCACCGGTCTCCGCCTCAAAGCACTTGCATTCTAACGAAACGTGCCATGAGCACATGTAACGTCCACAGGACATGAAACGCGGCTATGCCGCATGTAACGCGAAGCAAAAATATGAAACTATTCGACGTATATTCACTCTTTAATGTGACGCCAGTCAAGGCACAGGGCTGTCGCATTTGGGACGACAAAGGCCAAGAGTATCTTGACCTCTATGGCGGTCACGCCGTCATTAGTATCGGTCACACTCATCCACATTATGTGGAGGTGCTCTCCGACCAACTTAGCAAGATTGGCTTCTACTCAAACTCTGTTCAAAACCCTCTCCAAGAGCAATTGGCAGAGCGTCTAGGCAAGATTTCTGGTTATGAGGATTACACTCTCTTCCTTGACAACTCAGGTGCAGAGAGCAACGAGAACGCCCTTAAACTTGCATCTTTTCACACAGGCAAGAGCCGCGTGATTGCTTTCCATCGCAGTTTCCACGGACGCACCAGCGGCGCAGTGGCTGTAACCGATAATCCTAAGATACAAGCGCCATTCAACCAATGCCACCAAGTAACTTTCTTAGACCTCAACGACACCCTCGCCGTAGAGCAAGAACTCGCCAAAGGCGATGTAGCGGCTGTTATCATCGAGGGTATCCAAGGTTGGGGCGGTATCCATGTACCAACTACCGAGTTTATGCAATCGCTCCGCCATCTCACCGAGCAATACAGTGCGGTGCTGATCCTTGATGAGATACAGAGTGGATATGGTCGTACTGGTAAGTTCTTTGCCCACCAATGGTATGGCATCCGTCCTGATATCATCACCATGGCTAAGGGTATGGCCAATGGTTTCCCTTGTGGTGGTATATTGATTTCTCCTATGTTCCAAGCTACGAAGGGAATGCTAGGTACCACCTTTGGTGGTAACTACTTGGCCATGGCAGCAGCCTTGGCGGTGTTGGACGTGATGGAGCAAGAGAACTTGGTAGAGAACGCTCATAATGTCGGCGAATATATCTTGGCTAACTTGCCTAAGAGCGATAAGATCAAGGAGATTCGTGGTCGTGGTATGATGATTGGCATCGAGTTTCACGATAGCGTAGCACCTATTCGCCAAGTTTTGTTGAAAGACTACCATATCTTCACTGGCGTAGCTGGTACCAATATGGTCCGCCTCCTCGCTCCGTTGTGTTTGACAAAAGAGCAAGCAGATCGTTTCCTCTCGGCCTTCAAAGAATCACTGTAATTAACTAGACAAACTAGTTCTACTAGACAAACACCAACAATATGAAATCATTCTTTCATGTACAAGATATAGGCGACCTTAATCTCGCACTCGAGGAAGCTCGCCAAGTTAAAGCCACTCCATATGCGTGGAAGCATCTAGGCGAGAACAAAACCATCATGCTCGTGTTCTTCAACTCCTCGCTACGCACGCGTCTCTCTTCGCAGAAAGCTGCGCTCAACCTCGGCATGTCGCCTATCGTGCTCAATATCGGACAAGATAGTTGGCAACTCGAGACAGAGCTCGGTGTGATCATGGACGGTGGCAAGAGCGAGCACTTGCGTGAGGCTATCCCTGTCATGGCTAGCTATTGCGATATCATCGGCGTGCGCTCTTTTGCAGGATTGACCGACCGCGAGTATGACTACCAAGAGACTGTCCTTCAGCAGTTCGTTCAGTACTCTGGCAAGCCAGTTATCTCGCTTGAGTCAGCTACCGTGCACCCTTGCCAAGCCTTTGCGGATCTTATTACTATTGATGAGTATAAGGAAACCAAACGACCAAAGGTCGTTCTCACTTGGGCACCTCACCCTAAGGCTTTGCCACAAGCGGTGCCAAACTCTTTTGCCGAGTGGATGAATGCTGCGGATGTAGATTTTGTGATTACCCATCCTAAAGGCTATGAACTTGACCCACGCTTTGCGGGTAACGCTCGCGTAGAGTATGACCAAATGAAAGCGCTCGAGGGTGCTGACTTCGTCTATGCTAAGAACTGGTCTTGCCCTGGTGTAACCGATAGAGAGAACTACGGCAAGATCCTCTGCTCCGACCGCAGTTGGATGGTGGACGAGGCACATATGGCAGTAACCAATAATGCACGTTTCATGCACTGTCTGCCTGTTCGCCGCAATGTGATTGTTAGCGATGGTGTGATTGACTCAGAACGTTCAATCGTCATTCCAGAGGCAGCGAACCGTGTGACCAGTATCCAAGTGGTTATGAAACGCATGCTAGAAAACTTATAAAGACCGCCCTTGGCTGTTAGACCACTTCGTTGTTAGACCATTTCATTGAGAGACCGCACCTTGGGTGCTGAGAGACTCTTGAATCTAACAGGCGAAGCCGATCTAACAGAGAGCGTAAGCGAACGATCTAACAGTATAACGATCTAACAGCGACACAGTCGCGATCTAAAACAGAATATGATCCAAGTAATCAAAATAGGTGGTGGTATATTGGAGAATGAGGCATCGCGTGAGATGTTTCTTCGCCAGTTTGCTGCCGTAGAGGGACCTAAGGTCCTCGTGCATGGTGGTGGCCGATTGGCTACTACTATGGCGGAGCGTTTGGGCGTCAAGACCCAGATGATTGATGGTCGCCGTGTGACCGACAAGGAGACCCTTGATATCGTAACCATGGTCTATGGCGGATTGGTCAACAAACAAGTGGTGACCCTATTGCACACCATGGGTGTCAATGCTATTGGTCTTACGGGTGCCGACGGCGGATGGATGCGTTCCGTAAAACGCCCTATCAAGAACGGCATCGATTATGGCTATGTTGGCGATGTGAAAGAGGTTAATGGCGAGCACTTGCGTATGCTCCTGGATAACGGGCTCACCCCTGTTATCGCTCCTATCACTTATAGTGAGGAGGGCTTGCTGCTCAATACCAATGCGGATACCGTGGCATCTGAGACGGCTATCTCGCTTGCGCCAGAGGTGCAGCTTACTTTCTGCTTCGAGAAGGCTGGTGTGTTGCGCGATGCGGACGACGAGTCATCGCTTATCCCATGTATCACCCGCGAGTCGTACAAGCAACTGCTTGCTGATGGCATCGTGTCGGGTGGTATGATACCTAAGATTGATAACGCTTTTGCTGCTATTGAGCACGGCGTACAATCCGTACGCATCACCCATGCTAATAACCTGCAAGGCGGCACAATAATACAAGAACGATAGAAGACCGCTTTCGACTGAGAGAACAGCGACGCAGTCGCGATCTATAAATATATGGACAATAAATACATCACATTACTCCAACGTCTCATCCAGATCCCATCAATCTCGGGTCTGGAGGATGCAGCATGCACCATGCTTCAGGAGTGGATGACGGCTGAGGGGTGCACTCCTCATCGCATAGGCAACAACCTCTGGGCTGAGTGCGGACAAGGCGAGACTATCCTGCTCAATGCGCATATCGATACCGTCAAGCCGGCGGCATCGTACACGCGCGATCCTTTTTCAGGAGAGTACGATGGTACCACTATCTACGGCCTGGGTGCGAACGACGATGGAGGCAGCGTGATTGCCATGCTCGCAACATTTCTCGACATCCTGCAAACTCCTCTACCTGGCAAACGTATTGTACTAGCCCTGACGGCAGAGGAGGAGAACAGCGGCAGAAACGGCATCGAATTGGTTTTGCCTGAGATAGGAACAATAGACTATGCCATCGTGGGCGAACCCACTTCGCTTAAGATGGCGGTAGCCGAACGCGGACTGATGGTACTCGATGCCGTGGCTCATGGCAAGGCAGGACATGCGGCACGCGAGGAGGGAGTGAATGCCCTTTATATCGCTTTGGATGATATACAAACATTGCGCCAATATGCTTTCGACAAGGTATCACCTTTCTTGGGCAAGGTCAAGATGACCACTACGATGATCCAAGCGGGCACGCAGCACAATGTAGTGCCTGATACTTGCCAGTTCGTAGTAGATATCCGTTCCAATGGTTTGTATGCTAACGAGGAGATACTCAGCATCTTACAACCTATGGTGCAATCTACTCTCACGCCTCGTTCTACGCGTCTTAACGCTACTTCTACTGCTCTCGACTTGCCTCTTATCAAGCGTGCGCAGGCATTGGGTATAGAGCTTTTTGGTTCGCCTACGCTGAGCAACATGGCCTTGTTGAGTTGTCCTAAGGTTAAGTTCGGCCCTGGCGATTCCGCCCGCTCCCACACAGCAGACGAATATATTCATATCCACGAAATAGAACAAGCAATAGAGTTATATAAACAATTACTGCAAGTATAACTATGGCAGCAACTCAATATATTACCGTAAAGGACACAACAATTCGCACCATTACGCAAAATGGTATGGATTATATATGCATTACTGACATTGCTCGTCAGAAGAATCCACTTGAACCAAAAGATGTAGTAAAGAACTGGATGCGCACCAAAAACACTATTGAATATTTGGGGTTGTGGGAAATGTTAAATAATCCCAATTTTAAAGGGATCGAATTCGACCCCCTTTTGCGAGAAGCGGGAAGCAACGCATTCACAATGAGTCCGTCGCGCTGGATAGAGTTGACTAACGCAATAGGTATTATAACTCGCAATGGCGCAAAAGGTGGTACTTATGCACAACGCGATATAGCCTTTAAGTTTGCCAGTTGGGTGGCTGTAGAGTTTGAACTCTATTTAATCAAGGAATTCCAACGCTTAAAAGAAGAGGAACAACGCGCTATTGGTTGGTCTGCTAAACGCGAATTGGCAAAAATCAATTACCATATACACACCGATGCTATCAAAGCCAACCTCGTGCCACAAGAGATTGATGACTACCATCGCTCTATAATTTATGCGGAGGAAGCAGATGTGCTGAATGTGGCATTGTTCGGGATGACCGCCAAAGAATGGCGTGCTGTTAATCCTGATTTGAAAGGTAATATGCGCGACTACGCTACTATCAATCAGTTGATTTGCTTGAGTAACATGGAGAATATCAATGCGGTGTTTATCAACGACGGCATGCCACAATCCGAACGCTTATACAAACTCAATCAAATCGCCATTCAACAGATGGCTGTATTAGAGAATGTGGACAATAAAAAACTTCTTACTAAATAAACTAATCCAGCTGAAAGATTTTACACTTCTATTCGATGAACTAAGCACATATTTAAATTAGCAAATAAGGCAAACCTATTTTAGTAAATGAAGAATTATGAAACTCTGGGATAAAGGTTACAAGATTGACGACGCGATAGAGCGTTTTACCATTGGTAAGGACAAAGAACTAGATGTACTCCTTGCTACGCATGATATATTAGGTACTATAGCACATGTAACCATGCTGGAGCATGTGGGTCTGCTATGCAAAGAGGACTTAGAAGTGCTCTTGCCTGCGTTACGCGAGTTGTACAAGCAAGCTGAGGCGGGTAACTTCGTTATTGAAGAGGGTATCGAAGATGTGCACTCACAAGTAGAGTTGATGCTAACCCGTCAATTGGGCGAAGTGGGCAAGAAAGTGCATACAGGTCGCTCCCGCAATGACCAAGTGCTAGTGGATCTCAAGCTCTTTACCCGTGCTGAGATTGAGAAGACAATAGGATTGGTAGAGCAACTCTTCCATACCCTGCAAAAACGTAGCGAAGAAGGTAAAGCGCTCCTAATGCCAGGCTACACCCACTTGCAAGTGGCTATGCCATCGTCTTTTGGACTGTGGCTAGGCGCTTATGCCGAGGCACTTACAGACGATATGCGTCTGCTGGTAGCAGCCTATGAGCAAGCTAACCTCAATCCACTAGGCTCTGCTGCAGGCTATGGTTCGTCCGCTCCGCTCAACCGCACCATGACTACGCAGTTGCTAGGCTTTGCGGACCTCGATTACAATGCCATCTACGCCCAGATGAACCGCGGACGCATGGAACGTACCGTGGCGTTTGCTTATTCATCCGTAGCTGAGACCATCGGACGCTTGGCCATGGACTGCTGTATGTTCAACTCGCAGAACTTCGGTTTTATCAAACTGCCTGACACCATGACCACTGGTTCGAGCATCATGCCCCATAAGAAGAACCCCGATGTATTTGAACTAATCCGTGCGCATGCCAATCGTATCTGCGCATTGCCTGATACGATTCGTCATATTACGACTAATCTTCCCGTTGGCTATTTCCGTGATATGCAACTGATTAAGGAAGTGTATTTCCCACTCTTTGATCAACTTAACGACCTCTTGGAGATCACCAACTACGCTGTGGAGAATATGGAGATGAAAGCGGACATCATGTCCAATCCGCTATATGCACCTGCTTTCTCTGTTGAGGAGGTTAACCGTAGAGTGGAGCAGGGTGTGGCTTTCCGCGACGCATATCGCCAAGTGGCAGATGAGATCACCCATGGCACCTTCCGTCACCAGGCAACCACACAAGAAACACTTGCGCATTACACCCACGAAGGTTCGATTGGCAACCTATGCAACGAGCAAATCCACGATAAGATGAAGGATATCATGGCTAATCTGCCATTCCAGACTATCAGCCAAGCCATATCACAACTACTTGCTTAATCCTTTTACGTTTATATATGAAGAGTACTAACGGCGATACTGGCAACCTAATGCAAGAACAGAAAATCAAAGCCTACGAGAAACAAGCGTTCGAGCTCTGGAGACGCAAACCTTTGTTCATCATTGGCATTATCGCAGACGGAGTAGGGATTTTCTTGCTATTTTTGTGTTGGCTGCTTGATGATGATTCTTTAGACCTGTTTTTCTTATCTGCGACTTTGCTGCTTTTTGTCTTTGGTATGTTTTCTGTGATAAAGCAAAACAAGTTTGTTAAGAAATACGTGCAGGACAAGATGGCGGAAGAATAGTTCTCACATCAATAGTTCATAAGCAAGTCAAATTTTGACTTGCTTTTTTTATCTAGCTTTGAGATTTTCTAATTTTTGCTCTTTTTTATATGTTTTTTTTGCAATATTTTTTTTGTATTTCAAAAAGTTTTTGTACTTTTGCAATCGACAATAACTTAAATTTTAACTTTTATGGAATGTTTATTAGATGCAATTAGATTATCTAAAGAAAATTACAAGGACTATCTTCCTTTAGACATGGTTGCTTTCAGTTTCGCTTTTGCAGGTGCAATGGGCGATGCGGGTGGAGTAGCAATTGTTACTGCTGAGTCGAAGTTGTATTACATCAATTTTTTAGAGGAGGATCTCACGGATGAAGAACTGTATGAGATCTTGCCTATTCTTCCGCAATGTGTGTTGCCTATTATTGGTGATGCAGAATATTTGCCGGATGGTTGGTCACATATTTCCATGGGTGCTGGTAATAACCTATTGATGCAAACGCAATTTGAGGAGAAGTTTTGGGATATTTTCGAACAATATCAAAATCATGTTCCTGCTCCATTTTCGTGTATGCATAGGTGTTGGGGTGAGCTAATGTTGATACTACTAGAAGAAAGAACTTAAAAGCTTTCATTGCCGAATCAACTTAACCCCAATGAGGCTACACAACAACTAATGCTCTGGCTATAACTCGCCTGAGTATCGCCTTTTTGGTTGCCAATTTTTGGTTGATTTTTTTGTAATTTTCTTTATAAGTCGCTCAAATAGAGCGGCTTATTTTTGTTTTGTACCTATTGCCTGCTATTGCCTTTTCTGCTGCCGAGCCCAAAAGCAGTACCTTTGTATCGTCAAACAACGCATTACTTTTCCGCGTGATGCACTAACTAATAAACAACTATGAGCGAAGCAAAACAAAACCGACAACAACGAAGAGAGTTCATGACCACGGCGGAGATCAGCGAACGACAGATCTACTATGGCAATATCAAAAAGCCTATTTCACTTAGCCGTCTAGGCGTTTTGCTTAGCCAGAAAGGCTTTCTGTCAGTAAGACGAGGTAACCCGTCTAGAAGAGGATGAATAGTGTATGAGAGTGAAAGTCAAGAGATTAACGCAGAAAGAAAACTACTCTTTAAAAACTAAAATAGACAGACAGACGGAACTTTCTTAAAATATTATACACGTACGTACAGGTACAAGAAATAAAAAAATGCTGTCTGTCTGGCTATCTGTCATTGTTAGTTAAACGGCCTACAGACAATTTTATTCTTATCTCATCAAACGAAGTTAACTCGGAGTAATTAGTCTTGAGTAAAGATT
>JAZLDS010000036.1:0-18684 GCA_045614865.1 Paludibacteraceae bacterium
ATCTGAAAGCACATGAAGTAGAAGGCGTTGCAACAGGTACTGGTACATACACCTACGGTTCAACGATTACATTGAAAGCTACCAGCGATTATGGCTATCACTTCGCACAATGGAGCGACGGCAATACCGACAGCATTCGCATCGTAGAAGTGACTGCCGATGCTGAGTATGTAGCTGAGTTCGAGCGCAATGAGTATGTTTTGGAAGTGGTGGCGAATGGAAATGGTGCAGTTACCGGTGCTGGTACCTATAAGTATATGGAGAGCGTGACTCTGACTGCAACTCCTGATTATGGTTATCATTTCGTACAATGGTCAGACGGCGACAAGAACGCTGAGCGTACAATTACCGTAACCGAGTCTGTTGCACTCACCGCTGAGTTTGCAATCAATGTGTACGAGGTAACCATCGCAGCAGGCGAGAATGGTGTTGTATCGGGTGCTGAGGCTGATAGCTATGAGCATGGTACAGAACTTACTATCACCGCTACAGCAAACGAGGGTTATCACTTCGTAATATGGTCAGACGGCGACAAGAACGCTGAGCGTACAATCACCGTAACCGAGTCTGTTGCACTCACCGCTGAGTTTGCAATCAATGTGTACGAGGTAACCATCGCAGCAGGCGAGAATGGTAAGGTTTCTGGAGATAAGAATGGAACCTACAACTATGGTACAGTGATTAGTTTCACCGCTGATCCTAATAAGGGTTACCACTTTGTGAAGTGGTCAGACGGCAATGAGGAGGCTACTCGCACTATTACTGTCACAGAGGCCATCAACCTCACAGCTGAGTTCGCAATCAATGTGTACGAGGTTGTACTCAAAGTAGAGGGTCAAGGTTCAGTAGCAGGTGCTGATCAATATGAGCACAATGACTTCGCATCTATCTCTGCTACCCCTGCAGAGGGCTATCACTTCGTACAATGGTCAGATGGTAATACTGATGCTAAGCGTACTATCAAAGTAACAAATGATACAACCCTCACCGCTATCTTTGAGATCAACACCTATGAGGTAACTATCGTAGCAGGCGAGAATGGAAGTGTATCAGGTGCAGCATCTGGTATGTACAACTATGGTACTGAGCTTACTCTTATTGCAACTCCTGCAGAGGGATACCGCTTCGTACAATGGAATGACGGCAATACTGAAGCTGAACGTACAATTACTGTCACAGAGACCCTCCATCTCACCGCTGAGTTCGCAAGTAATATGTGTGATGTAGTCCTCCACGTAGAAGGAGAGGGTGATGTCTTAGGTGCCGGAAAGTACGAGCTTGGTGAACGTATCTCTATCTCTGCTATCCCTGCGGAAGGCTATCACTTCGTGATGTGGTCAGATGGTGATACAAACGCAACACGCAAATTCAATGCTGTAGCATCTGTTGAAATCACTGCTATCTTTGAGATCAACACCTATGAGGTAACTATCGCAGCAGGCGAGAATGGAACTGTATCTGGTGCTGAGGCTGGCACATATAATCACGGTACAGAACTTACTATCACTGCTACACCAGACGAGGGTTATCGCTTCTTGATGTGGTCAGATGGCAATGCTGATGCAGAACGTACGATTACTGTAACTGAGGATATCACTCTTACAGCTGAGTTTGTTCGCGATACCGCAACCGAACTAGATAACGTTCAAAATGGTAATACTACCATTCAGAAAGTTTACCAAGATGGTACTCTCTTTATCATTCGAGAAGGTAAGAAGTACAATGCAAATGGACAGCTGGTAAAATAATAATCTAGCGAACATAATCATTCACCCTCCTGAGGCAGCTACCTTAGGGGGGTGAGTTGTTTTTAGGGAAAGTGTATATAGTCAATTCTGCTTTGTCGCAGTAAAATATCTGTTATTTAGTTTTTTTGATACAAAAATATAGAAATATTTGCATAATTCAAAGATTTTCAGTAATTTTGCAAGTTTTTTATAAGAAACAAAACGAAGAAGGACTTTATGATTGAATATATAAAAGGAAATTTGACGGATTTAACTCCTACTTACGCGGTGCTAGAGGCTGGTGGTGTGGGATATGCTATTCATATTGCTCTGCCTACGTATAGTACCTTGTGTGGTAAAGAAAATGCGGAGGTGAAGCTTTACACGACGGAGATTATTCGTGAGGATGTACACGATCTATACGGATTCATTTCTCGCGGTGAGCGTGAGCTATTCGATGTATTGATGACCGTAAGTGGTGTAGGTGCGAACACAGCTCGCATGATTATGTCGGCTTACTCTGCGGGTGAGATTCGTCAAATCATCGCTACTGGTAATGCGCGTGCGCTATCTCAAGTGAAAGGTTTGGGTCCTAAGACAGCTCAACGAATCATAGTGGATCTGAAGGACAAGGTATTGAAAGTGGAGATTGATGGTGGAGTTCTGGAGTTTAGTGGTTCAGAGGTTCAGGAGTTAGGTGGCTCAGGAGTTGATAGTGGAGTGAAGCAAGAGGCCGTAAGTGCGCTGACGATGTTGGGCTTTGCTATGGCGGCTAGCAGCAAGGTGGTGGATAAGATACTGAAATCTGATCCCTCAGCAAGCGTGGAGGCAGTGATTAAGCAAGCGCTGAAGATGTTGTAGGGGATACTTGAGAGTTGAATGTCGAAAGTTGAAAGTTAAGATAGTGAAGAAGTTTCTATTTATATTATTAGCTATTGGCCATACTTGGTTGGCAATGGGTCAGGATCTAGATACGACGCACGTGTCTTGGGAAGAGAATGACAGCGTAGTGATGGCTCCTCTGCAAGTTCAGAGCGTAGGAGCAGAAAATTACGATGCATTGACACGTGTACAAAGTAGTTTGGACTTGAAGAATCCGGATAATGTGACGAGCGTAGTGGAATACGATGCGGCAACGGGTTGCTATGTGCTTCATACGCGCATAGGCGACGTAGATATAGCCACCCCTTATCTGATGACGATGGAAGAGTATCAGTCATGGAGCGAACGCCAACAAATGGGGCAATACTGGCAACAGAAAATAAGCGAGGTAGACCACGACAATGAGAAGAAGTTCGACATTACCGACATGAAATTCAATATAGGTCCAGCAGATAAGGTGTTTGGTCCTGGTGGTGTACAACTCAAGATGCAAGGTTCGGCAGAGTTGATGTTCGGTTTTAAGCATCAGTACTTGGATAACCCAGCTCTGACACAGCGTGCTCGCAATAATAATATATTTGATTTTGATGAGAAGATTCAGGTGAACGTGAACGGTAAGGTGGGCGATAAACTGAACTTCAATATGGGTTACAATACAGAGGCTTCTTTTAGCTTTGATCAGACGAATATCAAACTGAATTACAAGGGTCAGGAGGACGATATTATTCAGTCTCTAGAGGCAGGTAATGTGTCGATGAACCTGAATAGTAGTTTGATAAGCGGAAGCAGTGCGCTGTTTGGTGTGAAGACGGATCTGAAGTTTGGTAAGTTGCGCGTGCAGGCGCTGGTATCTCAGCAAAATTCGGAGAGTCAGACTGTGTCTAGCAAAGGTGGTGCTCAGACTACTAATTTTGAGATTTCGGCAGATGCCTATGATGAGAATCGTCACTTCTTCTTGGGCTATTATTTCCGTGATCATTATGAGGAGTCTATGCGCACCTTGCCATACGTGGCTGGTGGTGTGACGATTAACCGCATAGAGGTATGGGTAACGAATAAGCGAGGTACATACGATCAAGCTCGTAACATTGTGGCCTTGGCCGATTTGGGTGAGAATGATGCGGCGCATATTCAGAATTCGGCATGGGTAGCATCGGGAGCACGTACGCCTTATAATAAGGCCAATACGCTGTATGAAACATTGGCTAGTAATGCCTCCGCACGTGATATTCAGCAAGTGAGCTCGGTAATGCAGAGTTTGCCTAATATGTCCTTGGGTGAAGACTATGAGAAAGTGGAGTCGGCTCGTTTGCTCAATAGTGGCGAATATACATTGAATGCTGCACTGGGTTATCTCTCCCTGAAGACCTCTCTGAATCAGGATGAGGTTTTGGCTGTGGCATATGAATATACGTATGCAGGTCAGGTGTATCAGGTGGGTGAGTTCTCAACGGATGCCGGCGATAATTTGAAAGCCCCTAATTCGCTGTTGCTGAAATTGCTGAAGAGCACGAACAATGCTCCTCATTTGAAAGGTCGTGGTACATGGGATCTGATGATGAAGAACGTTTATTCGTTGGGTGCGAGTCAGTTGTCGAGCGATAAATTTGAGTTGTATATTCAATACCGAAACGACTCCGTGGGAACAGAGATGCAGTACCTGATGGAGGGTAAATCAAAGGGTAAGCAATTGCTTCGTGTGATGCAGTTGGACCGCTTGGATAGCCGCAATAACACATCTCCAGATGGTAAGTTCGACTATGTGGAGGGATATACAGCATTGTCATCTTCGGGACGTATTATATTCCCAGTATTGGAGCCATTTGGTAGCCACTTGGCGAATGAAATAGGCGATGCGCAATTGGCGGAGAAGTACGTATTCCAGGAGTTGTATGACTCGACTTTGGTGGTGGCACAGGAGATGTCAGAGAAGAATAAGTATGTGCTGACGGGTAAGTACAAAGGCAGTTCGGGCAACGAGATTCGCCTGAATGCGATGAATATACCTCGAGGTAGTGTGGTGGTGACAGCCGGCGGTGCTACTCTGGTGGAGAATGTGGATTATACGGTGGATTATACGATGGGAACGGTGACTATTCTGAATCAATCTATCATTGATGCGGGTACAAACGTGGATGTGAAATTGGAGAATCAGTCGTTGTTCTCGATGCAGCGTAAATCGCTGTTTGGAGCGCATGTGGAGTATGAGTTTAGTCCTGATTTGACAGTAGGTGGTACGATCATGCACATGCGTGAGAAACCTCTGACGACAAAGGTGAATACGGGTAGCGAGCCTTTGGCCAACACGATATGGGGTGTGAATACTAGCTGGAAGACGGATTTACAATGGTTGAGTCTGCTGATTGATAAGGTTCCATGGATAGATGCGAGTGCTCCTTCTACCTTCCAAATCAATGCGGAGTTTGCGCATTTGATACCTGGTCATACGAAAGATGTGGGCAATGTGGGTACTGCATATTTGGATGACTTTGAGGCCACCAAGACGAATGTGGATATCCACTATCCTAACTATTGGCGCTTGGCCTCAACTCCAACGGGCGATAAATATGATGAGGCGGTGCTGAGCAATAATGTGGATTATAATAAGAACCGTGCATTGTTGTCGTGGTACACGGTAGATCCTATTTTTGGTCAGCCTCAAAGCAATACTCCAAAGCATATTAAGGACGATCTAGATGCAATGTCGGATCACCGTACGCGTATTGTTTACGAACAGGAGGTTTACCCAAATAAGGAAGTTCTGCCTAATGCAGATAGTAAGTTGGCAACGTTGAACTTGAGCTATTACCCTGATGAGCGTGGCCCATATAATATCTCTGCGGATGAGATAGGTACGGATGGTAGATTGACTAATCCAAAACAACGTTGGGGTGGTATTATGCGCAAGTTGGATAATACGGATTTTGAGAAGGCGAACATTGAATATATCGAGTTCTGGTTGATGGATCCGTTTGCGACAAATACCGATCCTGGCTTTGAGGGTGGTGATTTGTATATCGACTTGGGCGATGTGAGCGAGGATATCTTGCGCGATGGTAAGAAGAGCTTTGAGCATGGCTTGCCACTGAACAACGATGAGAATCTGGTGGATAGGACATTGTGGGGACGTTCGGCTAAGACGACTAGTACGGTGGTGGCCTTTGCAAACGAGGCAGGTGCTCGTGTGAAGCAAGATGTGGGTTTGAATGGTTTGAGTTCGGAGCAAGAGTTCCTATTTGAATATGAAGGCAAGAAGCCTTATGCCGACTTCGTATCATCCTTGCGCCGTAAGGTAGATCCTTCCGTGTTGGCATTGTGGGAAAATGATCCATATTCTCCATTGAATGACCCTGCAGGTGATGATTACCACTATTATCGTGGTGACGATTATGATCGTGAGCAAGTGTCGATTTTGGATCGTTATAAGCATTATAATGGTACAGAAGGTAACTCCCCTGAGATGCGCGAGAACGAGGCTTATGGTACTGCATCCACTCTGCAACCAGATATAGAGGATATTAACCAAGATAATACGTTGAACGATAGTGAGCGTTTCTACCGCTACCGTATTTCTATTCGTAAGGAGGATATGCAGCGTGTAGGTCAGCAGCATATTGCAAGTATTATGGAGACAGAGGTGACGCTTCGTAATAAGGAGAAAGCGCTGGTGAAGTGGTATCAGTTTAAGGTTCCATTGCGCGGCGATACCGCCATAATGAAGAAGGTGGGTAATATCCGTAACTTCAAGTCGATTCGCTTTGCTCGTATCTATATGACGAACTTCTCTCAGGAGACTCACTTGCGTTTAGCAACCTTGGACTTGGTTCGTGGCGAGTGGCGTAGCTATACGAAAGGTTTGTACCAAGATGTAGCGAATAATCAGTACAATATAGTTAATCCATATTCCGGAACCGGTTCGATGGATGTGGAGGCTGTGAACATTGAGGAGAACTCGAATCGCGAGCCAATTAACTATGTATTGCCTCCTGGTATATCTCGTCAGACTGACCCAGGTCAAGCACAGCTAATCGCGCAAAACGAGCAATCGATGGTGTTCCGTCTGCATGATTTGGCACCTAAAGATGCGCGCGCGGTATATAAGAATGTGGTGTATGATATGCGCCAATACAAGCGTTTGCAGATGTTTGTGCACGCGGAGTGCTTGCCAGAATATGAGGAGATAGAAGATAAAGACATCGCATGCTTTATACGTTTGGGATCGGATTTGAAGAATAACTACTATGAGTACGAGATACCATTGGATTTGACTCCATCGGGTAGGTATAGCAATGATCTGTTGTCCGACCGTGAGAAGGTGTGGTTGCCACAGAATACGTTTGACTTTGATTTGCAATCATTGGTGAATGCTAAGTTGGCACGTAACAAAGCGAAGCGTGCTGGCGGAACCAGTATTGGCAATACGATACCATATGTGATGTATGATCCAGATGATTTGGATAATAAGATTACAGTCTTGGGTAATCCTACGCTGGAGGATGTACAGGCGATTATGATTGGTGTGCGCAACAAGACGAATAAGGATGTGAATGCAGAGATCTGGGTGAACGAGTTGCGCCTGAGCCAATTCAATGAGCAAGGTGGAGTGGCTGCAATGGCGAATGCGGCACTGAGCATCAGTGATATTGCACAATTGAATGTGGCAGGTCGTTTGGAGACAGCAGGTTATGGTTCGATAGAGTCGAATGTGCTAGACCGAAATATGGAAGATGCTTACCAGATCTCGGTTAGTGCTGCTCTAGAAGCAGGCCGTCTTTTCCCAGAGAAGGCGAAGTTGCAAATACCATTGTATGTGTCTTACTCCAATGAGACGGAGTCTCCAAACTTTGATCCATTGGATACGGATGTGAAGTTATCAGAGACATTGGCTAACTACGATAGGAAAGAGGATAAGGATTCTATCAAATCAATGGCTAATACGGTGCATGAGAATACAAGTTTCTCTGTGTCGAACATGAAGTTGGATATTCATTCCAAGAAGCAAAATATGTTCTATGATCCAGCAAACTTCTCGATTTCGGCTAGCTACAACGAGCAAAAGCAACATAGCCCAGAGATGGAGAAAGATGTGTCGAAAGATTACAAGGGGTCATTCAGTTACTCGTATAACTTCAATCCAAAACCATGGGAGCCATTCAAGAATGTGGATAAGGTGAAGAAGGTGAAACTACTTAGCGAGTTGAATTTCTACTATTTGCCTCAGTCATGGGCGTTCAATACCAATATGCACCGCACATATACGCATATGAAAATGCGCGACTTTAATACAGCTGAGTTGGGTGCGCCTGTGCAGAATGATATGGATTTGACCTTCTCGAAGGATTTTACTTGGGATCGTAATTTCGACTTTAAGTATGATCTGACCAAGAATATGAAGTTTACCTTCCAAACAGCGATGAACTCGACTGTGGATGAGGGTTATTATACACCTGAGATCATTAAGGATTATGCCTTTACGAACGACCATTATGAGGCATGGAAAGATACGGTGAAACGTAGCATGGCTACATGGGGCTCTCCTTATACATATCAGCAGCTTTTCTCTGCTTCGTGGAATGTGCCATTTAATCGTATTCCGTACTTAGAGGCACTGACGGCTAATGGTTCGTACAATGCGACCTACAATTGGAATCGCACGATGCAAACTACACATAGTGATGAGGCAGTGAACTTGGGTAATGTGATTAGTGGTACTAGAGCATGGCAAGTGGATGCAGGTATCAATTTTGAAACGCTCTACGGAAAGTCGAAATATTGGAAGCAGATGACGCAGCACTACAACCAACGTTCGTCGCGTCGTCGCTCGTTCAAGCCAAAGACCTACACAGAAACTATCTCTTTGCAAGCAGGTGAACCATTGGAGATTACCCACCGATTAGGTAGCGAATCAGTGAAGGCTACTGCAAGTGTAGATGGCAAGAAAGTGAAGGTGAAGTTTACTCCAAACTCCAACACAAAAGCGATGATAGAGAGCAAGGATGCTTATGAGAATCTACAATTGACCCTTACGACTGTGGATAAGAATAAGCGTTCTGCCGGAATGGTAGTAGGAGATGTGTTTGCATACTTGGGAACCAGTATTCGTAAATTGCAAGTCATATATCGTAATACCAATTCGCTTACGTTGCCTGGATTTGCGCCTCAGGCGGGATTCATGGGACAACAGCGTTTTGATAATCTCTATGCCCCAGGCTTTGATTTTGCTTTTGGTGGATTTACGGATGACTTTGTGGAAAAAGCGAAGAATAATGGTTGGTTGTCAGGTGATACGACAGTTGTACAGCCAGCTACCCGCTCGAAAACCAATGATTTGGATATCAAATTGACGATGGAGCCTCTGCCTGGATTGAAGATTCAGTTGAATGGTAAGCGCTATGAAGCAGAGTCTTCTTCCATCATCTATTCGTACGATCAAATGCAAGAGAACATGACCGGTTCGTTTAATATCACGCAAGTGGCGATTGCAACGGCGTTCCACAAAGTGGGTGGCGCAGATGCGAACTTCGCTTCGGAAACCTTCAGTCAGTTCTTGAGTAATCGTGATGTGATGAATCGTCGTGTGAGCCAACAATATGCAGGATTGACCTATCCTAATGCAGGCTTTATTCCACTCGAGTTACGCGGTAAGAAATATGATGCTAAGTATGGTGCAGTAAGCAACAATACAGCCGATGTGCTGGTACCTGCGTTCTTGGCAGCATATACAGGACGTGATGTAAATCGCGTGTCGATGAACCCATTCTTAGGTCTGCTACAGATATTGCCTAACTGGTCGGTAACTTTTGATGGATTGGGTAGATTACCATGGTTCCGCGATAACTTTAAGTCCATTAGTCTAACGCACGCGTATACGTGTAAATATGCAATAGGTAGCTATTCTACCTATTCTACCTGGATGCCTGCTACAGATTTGAGCAATAAGCAGTTAGGCTTTGTGCGTGACGTAACAACAGATTATCCAATCCCTTCAGCTGCATATGATATATCGTCTGTGAACTTGTCTGAAAATTTCTCTCCATTGATTGGTGTGAATATGACAATGAAGAATTCACTGTCAGCTAAGGCGGAGTATCGCAAACAACGTAATATATCGTTGAATGTCAATTCTGTGCAGATTACAGAGGGACATACAGATGAGTTTGTGATCGGTGCAGGCTACACGATAAAGAACCTCAGTTTTGTAGCCAAAGGTGGCGATGGCAGACAAAAGAAAGTTAGCAACGATCTGAAACTGAACGTGGATGTAAGTTACAAAGACATCAAGACTCTGCTTCGTAAGGTGGAGGAAGATATTACGCAAGCAAGTTCGGGTAATAGAGTCTTGGGTATCAAGATTAGTGCAGACTATGTGCTCTCGCAAAAAATCAATCTGCAATTCTTCTATGATCATCAAGGCACTACTCCGCTTATCTCATCTTCTTATCCAATCAAGGCGGATAATGTGGGTATCAATGTCAAACTGATGCTCACACGATAAGTATGTTTCGAGTAGGAATCATAGGTCCTGAGTCCACTGGTAAAAGTACACTGGCAACCTATCTAGCACATCGCTATGGCGGTGTGCTAGTGTCAGAGTATGGACGTGAATACATGGAACAAAAAGGGGAAAGGTATATCTATACCTACGATGATGTGGTACAGATAGCCAAGAAGCAGGTGGAAGACTTGATGGCGTTGTCCACCATTTCTGGAGAAGGAATATCGACGGGATGTCGAGGAGATGTTGCCTTTTTTGATACAGAGCTGATTATCACCAAGGTGTGGTTCTTGCACAAGTTTGGTACGTGCCCTGCATTTTTACTAGATGCGATAGAGAAATATCCTATGGATATCTATCTGCTGTGTTATCCTGATATGCCATGGGTGGCAGATCCAGTGCGGGAGAATCCTACTATTCGTGAGTACTTGTTTGAATGGTATGAGCGTGAGGTGCAAGCCTTAGGCATTCCTTACTATATTATCAAACATACATAGTGCGTATTCTTCTTTCTCTTATAATTCTACGCTATATCCTACAGCTAGGTTGAGTCTTTGATCCCCAGCATCAGCAATAGGTAGGATCAGATTATCTTTGTTTACTTGCCATGGATTCAGCATTACGTGTGCAAAAGCGTTCATGCAGGTGCGACCTATAGTCCATTTTTTGTTTAGCTTTGCTCCTAGGTGGCAAACTGCAAAGTTTCCTTGATATCCTGTGTATAAGCTCTTTGCGGGGGTCATTCCCAATCGCAAGTCTATCTCCCAGTCGTGGGATAGATTCACATCATATCCTAACTCAATATATGAAGAGTAGGCTCGTTGTAGCTCTCCATTAGAGTTGATATATCCATCACGTCCAAATGTACGGCATGCAAGCAGTATGCTGAGTGGAATCTTATCGCTCACGCGATAGGCTACTCGCCATTCGCCCGTTGTACCTCCACCTCCAGGCGCATAGTTGTGCATATCAAAAAAGCGGCTCCGTTTGCCATCGGAATAAGTGTCGAAATAGTACATGTGAATGTAGTATATAGTTACCCCCCAACGGCTGAAACCAATGGAAATATCTACTTCTGGGTTCAATTGGGTAAAAGCCCAATCGCTAGCACCTACATTCCACCACATGTTGGCAAATACACCGTAGTAGCTAACGGTGGCGTCAGCTTGCAGACTTGCTCCGCCACAATATAGTCCACGCCATATATAGTTGCTGGCTAATGTGGCAGATGCAGACCAGTCAAAATTATTGTTTTCGGCTTTGGTTGGTAGGGCCAATAGAGCGATAATTAAAGCCAATAATGTGTGGCATACTCGAGTATGTGTCATATGTCTGCTTCTTGCGTTGATGCAAAATCCACACAAAGGTAGTAATTTTTTGTGAATTGACAAAATGTAATGTATATTTTTGGTGTATTTTTGAAATTATAAGCGAGATTTTCTTGCATAGTTACATTTTTTTTTGTACCTTTGCAAGTTCATTGAATATAGTGTGGATAACTAACAAAAAATATACTAAGATTATGTCTGTAAAATTTTACCAATCCGAGAACCAAGTTCCATTGGAGATGCATAAGGTACGTGTGGTACAGAAATTGAATCTATTGCCTGTAGATGAGCGTTTGCGTGCGATTCAAAAGGCGGGTAATAATACATTTTTGTTGCAAAACAAAGATATCTACCTGGATATGTTGACCGATTCAGGTGTAAATGCGATGTCTGATCGTCAGACAGCGGCAATGCACTTGGCGGATGATGCGTATGCTGGTAGCGAAACCTTCTTGCGTCTCAAAAAGGCGATGAAAGAGGTGTTTGGTACGGATAATATTTTGCCAGCTCACCAAGGTCGTGCTTGTGAAAATATCTTGGCAGAGCGATTTGTAAAGCCAGGTACAGTAGCAATCATGAATTTCCATTTCACCACTACCAAGGCGCACGTGACTCGCTGTGGAGGTGATGTAGTAGAAGTGCTCGATAAGAAGGGATTGATTCCACAAAGTGATGATCCATTCAAGGGTGATATGGATTTGAATGAGTTGCGTCGTGTAATAGAGGAGTATGGTCCAGAGAAAGTGGCATATGTGCGTGTGGAGGCAGGTACGAACTTGATTGGTGGTCAACCAGTGAGTCTTGAGAATATGTTGGCAGTGGCTGATATATGTCATGAGTATGGTGTACCAAGTATTTTGGATGCATCGTTGTTGCAAGACAATATCTACTTTATGAAGACGCGTGAGGCTCAATGCAAGTATATGACTCCTAAGGAGATATATCACTTGTTGGCAGGAAAGATGGATATTATCTATTTCTCTGCTCGTAAGTTGGGATTTGCTCGAGGTGGCGCAATTATTAGTCATAATACTGAACTGATAAAGAGTATGATGGAGTATATTCCATTGTATGAGGGCTTCTTGACCTATGGTGGTATTGATGTGCGCTCAATGGAGTCAATGGCAGAAGGATTGTATGAGTCATTAGATATGGATTATTTAAGCCATGGACCAGAGTTTATCAATTATTTGGTAAATGAATTGGATGCATATGGTGTGCCCATGATTAAGCCAGCAGGTGGTTTGGGTGCACATATTGATTGTCAGGGATTTGTGCCTAATATGCCTCATGATCAATATCCTGCAGCAGCAGTAGCTACAGCATTGTATATTGCAGGTGGAATTCGTGGTATGGAACGCGGAACTTTATCAGAACAACGTGAAGCAGATGGTACAGAGCGTTTTGCTGAATTGGAGTTGATGCGATTGGCGATGCCAAGACGTGTATATACTTTGTCACAAGTGAAATATGTAGCAGACCGTGTGAAATGGTTGTGGGATAATCGTGAGTTGATAGGTGGATTGAAATGGGTAGAAGAACCACAAGTGTTGCGTTTCTTCTTCGGACGTTTGAAAGAGATTGGTCATTGGCAAGAGGAGCTTGTGTCGAAGTTTAAAGAGGATTTTGGCGAGAGCCTTTGATGAATTAATAAATCCGTAGGTTTGCACTAAAGATCTTGAATGTATATTTCTGGATATTGCGTTTAGCAGCTTTGCTAGGTCATAAGAAAGCGCGCCGATTGGTACGTGGACAGGCTCGTGCTTTATCCGAGTTGCAAGAGTGGGCTACAACACTAGGTGGAAGCCAGGTGTTGTGGTTTCATGCTGCATCAGTTGGGGAGTTTGAGCAAGCACGTCCTATTATTGAGCGTTTGCATAGTGAACTACCATTTCGTAAGGTGCTTTTAACTTTCTTCTCTCCATCAGGATATGAATTACGCAAAAATTATTCTATGGTGGATAAGGTTGTTTATCTGCCGTTCGCGACACGTAGAAACGCAAAGCGTATGCTGGAGATACTGCCTTTGGAAGCGGCAATTTTTGTGAAATATGAGTTCTGGCCAGCATATCTAAAAACGCTTAAAGCAAAGGATGTTCCTACTTATTTGATATCCGCCATATTCCGTCCAAAGCAGCTTTTTTTTAGACCCTGGGGAAAAGGATATTTAAAGTTGTTACATACGTTTAAGCATATTTTTGTGCAAGATGAAATGTCTGCGGAATTGCTGGTTAGATATGGGGTGAAGGATGTCTCTGTAGCAGGTGATACGCGCTTTGATCGAGTATTAGAAGTGAAGAGACAGGCCCGTAATCTTCCTCTGGTAGAAGCTTTTGCAGCAGGCACAGAGCGTGTGATTGTTGCAGGAAGTACATGGCTAAGAGATGAACAATTACTGGCTCGCTATTTGCAAGATCGTCAAGATGTAAAACTAGTTTTAGTTCCTCATGAAATAGAAGATGAACACCTACATGCCATCTTCCAACTTTTCGAAGGACGTTATGTACGTTATACTGAAGCAACACTAAATAGTGTAGATAAATGCCGTGTGTTGCTGGTCGATACGATAGGTTTATTATCTTCGATTTATCGCTATGGAAATGTGGCGTATATTGGTGGTGGCTTTGGTGTAAGTATTCATAATACGTTGGAAGCTGCAGTTTATGGTATGCCTGTAGTGTTCGGCCCAGTATGGAAGAAATTTCGCGAGGCCCACGGCTTGTTGGATGCAGGTGCAGCAATAACAGTGAAGAATTATCGCGAGTTTGCTGCGGCTCTAGATGCCGCCTTGGATAATCAGCAAGTGATGGGACAAATGGCTAATGACTATGTACAAAGCGAGTCTGGTGCGACAGATATTATATTGAAAACATTGAAACTTTAAGTAAATATGGCACAAAAACCAAGTATTCCTAAAGGAACACGTGATTTTTCTCCATTGGAGATGGCGCGTCGTAATTATATTTTTGATACGATTAAGGCTGTTTTTTCACTTTATGGATTTCAGCAGATAGAAACTCCTGCTATGGAGAATCTCTCTACTCTCATGGGTAAATATGGTGAGGAGGGTGATAAATTGCTGTTTAAGATACTTAATTCTGGTGATTGGAAGGGTGCCATCAGCCATGAGGCTTTGGATAATTCTACGATAGGTGCTCTTACAACCAAAGTGAGTGAAAAGGGGTTGCGTTATGATTTGACAGTACCTTTTGCTCGCTTTGTAGTGCAACATCGTGAGGAAATTCAATTCCCATTTAAGCGTTATCAAATTCAACCGGTATGGCGCGCAGATCGTCCACAAAAAGGTCGTTATCGTGAGTTTTATCAATGCGATGTGGATGTGGTAGGCACTAATTCTTTGCTTAGTGAGGTAGAGTTGATTCAGATTGTCGAAGAAGTATATCGTCGTTTAGGTATTCGTGTAAGTTTACACATCAATAATCGCAAGATTCTAGCAGGAATTGCGGAAGTGATAGGTCAACCAGAACGTATTATCGATATTACAGTCGCAATTGATAAATTGGATAAGATCGGCATTGATAATGTGAATAAGGAACTTCTGGAGAAAGGTATACCTGCTTCTGCAGTAGATGCATTGCAGCCAATTTTGCATCTCAATGGCACGAATGCAGAGAAATTAGATCAATTGGAGAGTGTACTTGCTACATCAGAATTGGGTCTTAAAGGTATTGAAGAATTGCGTACGATATTTGCACTTTATGCCCAAAGTACACAAGATGGTGATCTTGCTACCTACGAAGCAAATAGTTTGCAAATAGAGTTGGACTTGTGTTTAGCTCGTGGATTGAATTACTATACGGGAGCAATCTTTGAGGTAAAAGCATTAGATGCACAAATCGGAAGTATCACAGGTGGTGGTCGTTATGACAATCTAACGGGTATTTTTGGCATGCCTAATGTATCTGGCGTAGGTATTTCGTTTGGTGCAGATCGTATTTACGATGTTTTGACAGAACTTAATCTTTATCCAGAAAACTTACAATCTACTACTCAACTTTTGTTCGCAACGTTTGGTGAAGAGGAGTTACTTTATGCTTTGAAGTGGGCAAAAGTATTGCGTGCTAAAGGATTACGGGTGGAAGTCTATCCGGAGCCTACCAAGATGAAAAAGCAAATGGGTTATGCGGATGCTAAGAAGATTCCGTATGTAGCTATTGTGGGTAGTGATGAGATGGCCGCTGGAAAAGTAATGCTTAAGAATATGCAATCTGGAGAACAGCAATTGTTAGGTCTAGATGAATGTGTGGCTGCGCTTGGATAACCCCAATCAATAATTAGTAAAGATGCAGACCTACTATCGCGTAGCAGAACATGTATTCGCTGTAGAAAGCAGTGATAGTGGAATATTCGCATTGTTAGACAATTATCAACCATTTGAAGTACCTCTTTCGCTCCTATCAAAGGACGAACGAGGTACTTTTACTATGATAGTAGAACGGCAATCGTTGTATGATGATATAGCGATGGCATCCTATACTCATGTGTTTACAGACTGCGTAGAAGATGATATGCCGCGTATAGAAGTGTATCAATGCCAAGGTTTCTGGATGATGCGTATGTCACAAGTAGCAACGTCATCTGTTTGTTGTGAGTTGATAGTAACTGATGATTTTACAGAGGGTAAATTACATATCTCATCTCAATGCCAAGATGTACGATTTTGTGTGGATAGTGCCTTGATGTTGATGTATGCATTTCGAACGGCATCGCTGAGGACACTTGAGCTGCATGCTGCGGTCGTGGTCAAGGAGAATGAGAATGGAGAAGCAAAGGGATATCTGTTTCTAGGTAAGAGCGGTACTGGAAAATCTACTCACGCTCGTCAATGGTTACGAGTGTTTCCTGATGCGTATTTATTAAACGACGATAATCCTATTTTGCGTATAATGGATAGTGGAGATGTTCGTGTGTATGGTTCTCCCTGGAGTGGGAAGACTCCTTGTTATATAAACGCGCATGCGCGCGTAGGAGGAATTGTGAAACTGGCTCAATCTTCATGTAATCAACTACGAGCACTTTCATTACCAGAAGCGTATGCAAACCTATTATCAGCTTCTTCAGGATTAAAGATGGATAAAAACATGGCAGATGATATGTATGAAACTATCAAATATATCATTACAAACGTGCCATGTTATCATTTGGATTGTCTGCCGAATGTGGAATCTGCTGAACTGTGCTTTAGAGCAATGTGAGTATGGAAAAGAGTAATGATGTGTTGATGCCTGAGATAGAAAGACTACTCAATACTGGACATATGGTGGAGTTTGTACCGCGAGGAGTAAGTATGCGTCCATTTATAGAAGGAGGTGCAGATAAGGTGGTGGTCAAACGTTCTGAGGGCTTGTATGTCGGAACTATAGTACTTGCAAAAGTGAATTCTAGATATGTGTTGCATCGTATCTATAAGATAAAAGGAAAGCAGATTATGCTGCGTGGAGATGGAAATTTGTCTGGATTTGAAATGTGTTCTGCAGATGATATATTAGGATGTGTGGTACGTATTTGTGCGCAAAACGGCAAAAGAAAATGTCTGAACAAAGCTTACCTTTGGCGACATCTACCCGTTTTTGCTAGGAGGATTTGTTTGAAGATATATCGTAAAATGATACAATGATAATAAATTAAATATGAAAACAATAAAAGGATTTCGTTTACGCGAATTAGGTGGCGACTACATTTTGATAGGCGAGAGCGCAGAACTCGTGAATTTTGATCGTATTATTACCTTTAATGAAGTGGCTGCATATTTGTGGCAGCAAGTGAAGGGTAAGGAATTCGACGTGGAAACACTCACGCAACTTCTATTGGCAGAGTACGAGGTGAGCGAAGATATTGCACGTGAAGATGCTCAAGCTACCATAGAAGATTGGAAAGAAATAGGAATTATTCGATAAGTGAGCTCCGATAAAACTTTTTTAGCGATTCTGCGGTCGGTGCTATGGGATACTGATGTGGAATTGCCATCAGATGTGGATTGGCAATGTGTGCTAAATTTAGCCGCTCGTCAAAAATGCTTGCACGCTTTTAGTGTGTGGCTCAAATCTCATCGTATTTATACTCCATTTAATGCAGAACTGCATTCTGCTATTTTTGTCGTGCTTCAGCGACAAGTGCGGCTTAATTATTTAACTAGTGATGTGATTCGTTTGCTGGCGAATAATAAAATTCCAGCTACTCTAATCAAGGGATATAGTCTGTCTAGGATGTATCCGGATGTAGATACACGTGACTTTGGTGATGTTGACATTTATGTGGGAGAGACGAATTATTTGCGAGCGACAGAAATTCTTACCTCTGCATACCCTGATGCACATTGGCATTCTGAGACGTATGGAGGAATACATTACATACTTGTCTTAGATGATCATCTTGATCGTGTGGTAGAACTGCATCGTGTGACGATGGAGTTACGTGATCGCAAGTCTAATGCGTTGTATCAAAAATTTACACATAAATACTTGGAATTATCGCCCCATACGATAGATATTTATGGTACAACAGTAGCTGTGCCAAGTGCGGCATACAATGTACTTTACGTATTTATGCACGCATGGCATCATTTTGCAAGTACAGGTGTCGGTTTTCGTCAGTTGGGAGATTGGGCTTTGAGTTTGAAGCATGCATATTCGCAAATGTCATCTATACAATGGAATAACTTAGTGGGTGAGATAGATGAGATATTGACAGCGTCGTGTTTAAAAATAGTGTGGCAGACATTTGGACATTTGTTAGTGGACGAGCTGAATTTGCCGGTAGAATGCTTTCCGTTATACACTTCGCACTATCAACGTCGCGCGAAAAGACTTATGTTGCAAATTTTGAGAGATGGTCATGGGGGACGTCCTGCTACTATTGTACAGCAAGATATAAGATTGATGAAATCATATCCTTTTCATCGACCTCAGAAGGGTAGAATATTTCAATTGGGATATACGTGTTGCAGGTTATTATTTGAGGCGTGGCAGCTGAGTAAATTCTTTCCTCAGTTGGCATTGTTTGAATTGGTCAATAGAATACGATTCCCTAAGAAACGTTGTAAAAACGGCTAAAAAATAAGAAAAAAGAGTAAATATCTCATTTTTTTTGAAAAATATTTGGTCATGTCAAAAAAAAGCAGTACCTTTGCACTCGCTTTCGAAAAGGAAGTATGACATAAGGTCACGGTGCTATCGTCTAGTGGCCTAGGACAACGGCCTCTCACGCCGTAAACCGGGGTTCGATTCCCCGT
>JAZLDS010000037.1:0-25798 GCA_045614865.1 Paludibacteraceae bacterium
ATTTCATACTACTGGAAAGGCAAAGGTGAAATATACGGTGGTGCAGATTATGACTACCTAAAGGTATATCTCTTTCCCCAAGGTAGTACGCCTACGGCAGGATCTTCCTCAGTACCTTCTTCCGCAATACAATTAGGCGAAGTACACAACAATACAACAGATTGGACAGAGGCCGTTCATACACCTGGACTTACAGGCAACTACTACCTATGCTTCATGTGGACAAACGATGACTCATATGGAGATGAGACGCCTGCTGCTATTGATAACATCAAGATTAATACAAAATACACCTTGACACTCACTGCAACCACGGGTGGCACTGTAGCGAAAGATCCAGACCTAACTGCCTACGACGAGAATGCAGAAGTAACCATCACAGCTACACCTGAAACTGGATACGAGTTCGTAAAATGGAGCGATGGAAATACAGACAATCCACGTACTATCACTGTAAACGCCAACTGCGAATATCAAGCAGTATTTGAATCCACAATTACAAACTACTCATACAACATCCGCGTTAAGAAAGATGCGACTAGTGCTATGGATTTAACCAACGGATTATGGATTTGGTGGTGGCCTACGGGTCTAAGCGGACAGATTGCTGCAATGACATTGGGTAGCGATGGTTGGTATTCAACTACCATTACCTCTACATATAGTACGATCAACTGCTTAGCTGTCAACCAAGATGTTTCTTTAGACTGGTCAGGAAGCGAGCAAACACACGACTACGAAAATATCACCGGCGATATCTGTTTGAAGATAGGTGATTTTTACTCATACAAATACGATATTTCTGAAGTACCATGTTCATTCACTCCTGCGGCTAAGCAACACGACTTTGAAGATGCTACCCTCAATGCACAATGGCAGTTTGCACAAGCGGGACAAATTAACTATTGGATGATCGGTTCTGACGCAGGTTCTGCATCTACCACCGGTAGCAAGGCCCTATATATCTCCAATGGAAGTGGATACAACTATAGTAGCACTATCAGTGAAGACTGCGTCTCATGGGCGTACATACCTGTCACTCTTACTGCTTCTGATATCATATCATACCAATGGAAAGGTACGGGAGAAACTACTTCTTATGACTATCTAAAGGTGTATCTTTTCCCAGAAGGCAATTTACCTACAGCAGGATCCACCACTATACCTGCTGGTGCCATACCTTTGGGTGACGTACATAATAATCAATCAAATTGGACACAAGCAGACCACGTTCCTGGAGTTTCTGGAAACTACAATCTATGTTTCATGTGGGTAAATGACTACTCTAACGAAGGAACACCAGCAGCAATTGACGATATTGTCATTAAAACGCCATGTTATTCCCTCACGATTCCTACTGCAGTTGGTGGAACTGTAACCAAGTCTCCTGCGGCAGAATGTTATGAGGATGGCACCGTAGTAACTCTTACGGCTACTCCTGAGACAGGATACGAATTCGTAAAATGGAGCGATGAAGTTACCGACGCTACTCGCACCATCACAATGGACAACGATTACACGTTGCAAGCTATCTTCGCACCTACTACAACACCTCAGTACACATTGACACTCACTGCAACAACTGGTGGTAACGTAGCGAAAACTCCAGATCAAGCTACATACGACGAGAATGCGGTAGTGACCATCACTGCTACACCTGAAACTGGATATGTATTCGTAAAGTGGAGCGATGAGAACACTGACGCTACTCGCACCATCACAATGGACAACGATTACACGCTACAAGCCATCTTTGCACCTACTACAACACCTCAGCACACTCTGACTGTTACTGCAACAACAGGTGGTAATGTAGCGAAAACTCCTAACCAAGCTACATACGACGAGAATGCAGTAGTGACTATCACTGCCACTCCTGAAACTGGATATGTATTCGTAAAATGGAGCGATGAGAACACTGACGCTACTCGCACCATCACAATGGACAACGATTACACGTTGCAAGCTATCTTCGCACCTACTACAACACCTCAGTACACTCTGACTGTTACTGCAACAACTGGTGGTAACGTAGCGAAAACTCCTGATCAAGCTACATACGACGAGAATGCAGTAGTGACTATCACAGCTACTCCTGAAACTGGATATGTATTCGTAAAATGGAGCGATGAGAACACTGATGCTACTCGCACCATCACAATGGACAACGATTACACGTTGCAAGCCATCTTTGCACCTACTGGTGGAACAACCTACACATACAACATCCGCATCAAGAAAGATGCTTCTTGTACAATGGATCTAACCAATGGTATGTGGATTTGGTGGTGGGTAACTAGCACCGATGGTCAAATTGTAGAAATGACACTAGGTAGCGACGATTGGTACACAGCAACCATTACCTCTGTATCCAACGTCATCAACTGCTTAGCAGTCAACACAGATGTTTCCTTAAGTTGGATCGGATGCGAGCAGACCGTTGATTTCAATGACATCACAGGTGATATTTGCTTAAAGGTCGGAGGTCTATCATCTAAGTACAACCTCTACGAAGTTTCATGCTCAGGTTCTGGTACAGATCCCGTCTGGTACACACTTAACTTATCAAGCACAATAGGTGGATTGATTAACCGTGATCCATATCAAGATTACTATCTTGAGGGCTCTACGGTTACCCTCACTGCAACACCTGATGCTGGATACGAGTTCGTGAAATGGAGCGACGAAGTTACAGACGCTACTCGTACCATCACTATGGATCAAAACTACGAATTGGAAGCGATTTTCGCAACAACAACGACTCCTCAATACACATTGACACTCACCGCAACCACAGGTGGTACAGTAGCAAAAACGCCTGATCTAGTTATATACGACGAAAATGCGGTAGTAACTATCAAAGCAACTCCTGATACAGACTACGAGTTCGTAAAATGGAGCGACGGCAATACCAATGCTACACGCATCATTACAATGGATCAAAACTATGTGCTCGAAGCTATCTTCGCGGAGAAAACGGTGGTGAAATATACACTCAATCTCACTGCAGGTACTGGTGGTACAGTCACCAAAGACCCAGACCAAGCAAACTACGAAGAGAATGTAGTTGTCACTATTAAGGCTATTCCAGATGAGAACTTCGAATTCGTGACATGGAGCGATGGTAATACCGATGCACAACGCACCATTACGATGGACAAGAACTACAACCTACAAGCTGAATTCCGTAGTACTTTGATCCCTACCGACTACTACACAATGATACTCACCGCTGGCGTAGGAGGTTCTGTCAGCAAAGACCCAGATCAAGCATATTATGCGAAAGACGACGTCGTTACAATCAAGGCGAGCGCCGAGCCTGGATATGTATTTGACCAATGGAGCGACGGCAGCAAAGACGGAGCACGTCTCATCGTCATGGATCGCCACTACAACCTACATGCCTCATTCAAATTTGCAGAATCTGATCAAGATATCAAGAACTTAACTGTAACAGGAAGCAGTTTGCGACTCACTGCCAAATGGTCTAGTACCGCCACTCGCTTCGAAATCCTCATTACCGATAGCAAGGATCAAGAAGTCAAGAAGGAGAAAGTGGATATCACTGATGATGTAAAGGTATATCGTTACACTGCTTCTAAGAATGGTACATATACGGTGAAGGTAACACCTATCGACAATTCCAACCAACCTGTTGGTAATGGAGCGTCTAAGTCTGTGACACTCACCAAAACATACTCGCTGAACATCTATACCGAAGGCGGTGGTACTGTCAACGAAGAGGTAAATGGTAGCTATGCTTACGGAGAGAAGGTTGAAATCATCGCCACACCTAACAACGGCTACACATTCAAGATGTGGAGCGATGAGAACACCAGTGCAAAACGCACTTTGACCATGGATCAGAACTACGACCTCATGGCTATCTTCGAACGCATCCCTACATACACCTTAGATATATATGAAGGTGAATATGGTAAGGCAAGCATGGAAGTAGGCTCATACACTTACCAAAAGGATGAACAAGTGACCCTCACTCCTATCCCTAACGAAGGATATAAGTTCTCACACTGGAACGTCAACGGAGAGGAAAACACCTCAACCGAGCTTGTTCTCACTATGAACCAAGATTACTACGTATATCCAGTTTGCGTAGAGATTCCTGTGCCTACCTACACGTTAACCATCTTGCCTAACGAGCATGGTAAAGCGAATATGGAAGTAGGTACCTATACCTACAAAGAGGGCGAAACAGTAACATTGCTTCCTATTGCAAACGAGGATTACCTCTTCTCACAATGGCTCGTCAACGGAGAAGCTAAGATCGACTCTGCATTAGTGATTGTGATGGATAAAGATTACGAGATCACACCTACCTTCGTTCCTAACCAAGTAGGCGTTGAAAACATCTACGACGGCATTACATTCCGCGTTGAGAGAAACACCATCATCGTAGAAGCTACTCATTATATTGACATTGCCCTCTACGACTTGACTGGACATCTCGTTGATCAACAATCACATACACGCATGGCATCATTCAACGTTCCATGTGCGGGATTGTACCTAGTTCGCACAAACAACGGTATCAAGAAGATTCATGTAGAATAAACTCCTACAATAATCTGTCAATAGCTCCCCTTGCGCTCCATGTGCAGGGGGAGCTTTGTTAATAAGACACACGGTGACCTATTTGGATTTATTCTACCTAAGCGCTTACCACTCGGTTAACACTAGCCAGATTACGGGTGCTTGTCGAGCACCCAAACCTACTAACATAAAAAAGAAGGGCATTGCATTGCAACGCCCTTTTGCTAAATTGAGTAGCAGGTAATTACTTACGGATACCCAACTCTTTGATGATAGCACGATAACGCTCGATGTCTTTTGCCTTCAAGTAATCCAACAAACGACGACGCTTACCTACCAACATAGTCAAAGCACGCTCTGTACCGAAGTCCTTGTGGTTCTTCTTGAGGTGCTCGGTCAAGTGGTTAATACGGAAAGTGAAAAGAGCGATTTGGCTCTCTGCAGAACCTGTGTTCTTAGCGTCATTGCCATACTTAGCAAAGAGTTCTGCTTTTTTCTCTGATGTCAAATACATTTGTAATTGATATTTAATTAGTTAAACAATCATGACCTCGCCCGATTTTACCATCCAAACGATGTCACATCTATATGCTTTTGTCTAAAAAGCGTGCAAAATTACTGCTTTTTTCTCATATACGCAAATTTTCAGTGCATTTTATTCGTTTTTTACCCCAAAACAGCACCAGCTATTTGCTATCTATACTAAAACTCCAGTGTTATCTGACCATTTATCAATGGAGTCTTACCCAAGTGCTTATACGCCAATTCTGTTGCCTCTCGTCCCCTTGGAGTACGCTTAATAAAGCCCTCTTTAATCAAATATGGCTCATACACATCCTCTATCGTTCCTGCATCCTCGCCCATCGCTGTCGCAATCGTATTCAAGCCAACTGGACCTCCCTTAAACTTATCAATAATCGTACTAAGTAGCTTATTATCAATCTCATCCAACCCAAAGGTATCTATATTCAACGCCTCCAACGCATAGCGCGCAATCTCCAAATCTATCGCGCCATTACCCTTCACCTGAGCAAAATCACGAACACGTCTCAGCAACGCATTCGCAATACGTGGCGTACCACGACTACGACGAGAAATCTCCGCAGCTGCCTTGCTATCAATATGAATGCCCAACAATCGAGCACTACGCTCCACGATTCCCGCCAACACATGCGAATCATAATATTCCAAATGGCAGTTAATACCAAATCGAGCACGCAACGGGCTGGTTAGCAGACCACTACGGGTAGTCGCTCCTATCAAGGTAAACTTGTTCAAATCTATCTGTATAGTTCGCGCAGAAGGACCCTTATCTATCATAATATCAATACGATAATCCTCCATCGCAGAATACAAATACTCCTCCACTATGGGTGACAAACGATGAATCTCATCAATAAACAACACATCGTTATCCTCCAACGAAGTCAGCAATCCCGCCAAATCGCCTGGTTTATCCAACACAGGGCCCGAAGTCACCTTAAAACCTACCCCCAGCTCATTGGCAATGATATTGCTCAGAGTCGTCTTTCCCAATCCCGGAGGGCCAAAAAGCAACACGTGATCCAGGCTCTCGCCACGCATACGAGCCGCTTGCACAAAAATGCGTAAGTTACTGACTATCTTCGACTGACCAGCAAAGTCGTCAAAGCACAACGGGCGCAAAGCATTATCTTGCTCCTTCTCCGTCATTTGATTACGTATATCAAAATCACTCATCTCTCGTCGCTTCTTTGAATGTTTCTTCCAAGTTCTCTATCTCGCTTATTGGCTTATCCACCTTTATCTCGCCGCGGGAAATAATCACTACCCTACTGCACATCTGTTTCACCTCTTGCAGTATATGGGTGGACAATATCACTATTCCTCGTTTACCATTTTCCGATTCCCGATTGCCTAGACTTCGAATCAATGCACGAATATCTTCCAACTGATTAGGGTCTAATCCTGTTGTTGGTTCATCCAAAATCAACAATTCGGGATCACCTATCATCGCTTGAGCCAAACCTACACGTTGCTTATATCCTTTACTCAACTGCCCAACTCGCTTATTCGCTTCAGTCGTCAATCCCACGCGCGCGATCAACTCCTCTACAATCTTGTCCTTGTTCTTGGCTCCTGCTTCCTCACTCCTCAACCCAACAAAGAACCTCAAATACTCCCTCACAAACATATCCTCATACAATGGATTCAACTCGGGTAAATACCCAATAGTCTTTGGCACATTCAACTGACTGACGATCTCCGATTTCCGATTCTCGTGATCCGCTTCCCATACACCCACCAAAATCTTCATCAACGTGGACTTACCCGCACCATTAGGACCCAACAACCCGACCACCTCACCTTCGCCGATAGTCAGATTTACATCTTTCAGTACATGTTGTTTACCGATATGTTTATTTAGATGCTCTACGCGAATTGCCATATCCTACTCGTATTGTTGAAACAAGAAATCATTATATGGATATCGTTGAATATGAATCGCTTTGATACGATCATAGAACAACGCTTTCAACTCATCTATATTCGTCTTCTCCCTAGCTGAGATAAAGATACAATCATCATGCAACTTCGCCATCCAGGTCTTCTTCAGTTCCTCCAGCGAAATATTCTCTCGCTTCATTGGAGTCAAATCATCCTCCTCCTTTGGCGTATAGGTAAACGCATCTACCTTGTTAAATACCACTATTCTTGGTATTTGTGCCACGGTCTTCTCGCTCTTGCGATTGCCATGTTGTTTCTTTGACCATGGATCAGACTCCTTAACCTCTGTCTCTTTAGTCAGCAACTCATTTATAGTTTGTTCCACCACCTCATATTGTTCCTCAAAGTTCGGATGCGAGATATCCACCACATGAATCAGCAAGTCTGCCTCTCTCACCTCATCCAACGTGGACTTAAACGACTCTACCAAATGGTGAGGCAACTTACGTATAAATCCCACAGTATCAGATAGTAAGAATGGCAAATTCTCTATCGTCACCTTTCTCACTGTTGTATCCAAGGTCGCAAACAACTTATTCTCCGCAAACACCTCCGACTTGCTCAATAGGTTCATCATCGTGGACTTACCCACGTTCGTATAACCCACTAACGCCACACGCACCATCTTGCCTCGGTTCTGTCTTTGCGTCGCCATCTGACGATCTATCTTCTTCAACTCCTCACGCAACAACGCAATACGTTGACCAATGATTCGTTTATCCGCCTCGATCTGAGTCTCACCCATACCACGGCTAGTCGTTCCACCACCTCGCTGACGATCCAAGTGTGACCACATGCGGGTCAAACGGGGCAACATATATTGCAAGTGTGCCATCTCTACCTGAGTCTTCGCATACGAAGTCTGAGCACGCTTAAGGAAGATCTCCAGGATTAATATCGTCCTGTCAATCACCCTTACAGGTTGCACATGATTATCCTTGATCGCATTTTGATTATGCGCATTCAACGCCTTCTCTATATTACGCAACTGACGTGGGGACAACTCATCGTCAAAAATCACCATGTCAATAAAGTCATCTGTATCTGCTTTACTCTTGACATACTCATTAATCTCCTGCAATTTGCCCTCACCTACATACGTAGTTGTATTCGGATACTCCAAACGCTGTACAAAACGTTTAACATCCGCAATATTATTCGTGTCAGCCAAAAAGGCCAACTCATCCAAATACTCTTTCGTTCTCTCTTCGTTTTGGTTCGGAGTTATCAATCCCACCAATACCGCATTCAATTTGCCCATATAAGATTAAAATTCTAAAAACTTGCAAAGGTAATAATTTATCTTGAATTACGCAAATATTCCAAACAATATTAACTCAAAATTCTTAATCCCTACCCTCAAAAAAATAATTCTTAATACACAATTCATCATTCATAATTACTATAAACTCTTAGTCATTAGTTAGTGATTAATTAGTTATTACTTAGTTATTAATTAGTGATTAAGCTATACTTGCGGAACATTTACGCCGATTTTCAAAAAAAATATATAAAATATTTGCTCATTCAAAAAAAAAGCAGTACCTTTGCAACGCATTTCGATGAAATGACTATATCGCGGAGTAGAGCAGTGGTAGCTCGTCAGGCTCATAACCTGAAGGTCGTTGGTTCGATTCCTTCCTCCGCAACTAAGAAGGAAAGCCATCTGACAATAAATGTCGATGGCTTTTTGCGTACAATGAAACCACTATCAATTTTCATATTGATTTTCATGACTCTACATACCCAAGCAGAGTCGTTGCCTTTATCCTTGATGCCATCACACGAGATGAGTTTCTTGGATTCAGTGCAATTGCAAGTGGACGAAATCGACACCTTCTACCTCGCTCACATGCACGAAATTTGGGTGTACCCAAAAATGGTTTTCAAAAACAAACAACAAGAAAGATTCTATTGGAAAACCGTGAGAGATGTTAAGCGAACGCTCCCCTTCGCCAAATTGCTTGCCAAAGAAATGAAATATGCAGACCAACAACTAGCGAAGATACCCGATAAAAAACTGAGAAAAAAGTGGTGGAAAGCGCACGAGAAATTTCTCTTTAAGAAATACGAACAACATTTCCGCAAAATGACAGCATCTCAAGGACAGATGCTCATGAAACTCATGGATAGGGAAAGCGACAGAACCAGTTACGAGATCATCTCACATTATCGAGGGAAAGCAAGTGCTAATTTTTGGCAGTTTATCGCCAAACTTTTTAGAAACGATCTTAAAGAAGAATACGACGCTAGCGACAAAGACAAAATCGTCGAGCGAATCATTAATCTCGTTGAAGCGGGACAGTTATAGATGATTTTCTAACTTTTTTATACTTTTTCTTGCATATGTGCAAAAAATATCGTACCTTTGCACGCTATTTTGTGTATGTACACCTATAATATATACGCGTACGTACGAAGACGAAATATAATAATAACAAAATAATATCAAAATTATGCAAAACAAAGGACTAGTTATCACATTGGCTGCCTGCCTTGCTTTGGTAAGTGCGTTCTACTTGTCATTCTCTTTTGTGACAAAGTACTACGACAACAAAGCGGTAGAATATGCACAAGGTGATGCTGCGAAAGAGTACCAATATCTTGACTCTATCGCAGGCGAAAAAGTGTGGTTCGGCTACACATTGAAGGAGTGCCGTGAGAAAGAAATCAACTTGGGTCTTGACCTCAAGGGTGGTATGAACGTAACCATGGAAGTGTCTGTTCCTGACATTATCCGTGCACTCAGCGGATACAACACCACCGAGAACTTCAACCAAGCTATTGCACTCGCTAACCAAAAACAAAAAAATTCAGGTGCTGATTACTTGACTCTTTTCTTTGAGTCTTTCTACGAGCTCGATCCTAACGCTCAATTGGCTTCTGTATTCTCTACTTTCGAATTGAAAGACAAAGTTTCTCTCACTTCTACCAACGCTGAAGTAGAGAAGGTCGTTCGCGAAGAAGTTGAAGGTGCTATCGACAACTCTTTCAACGTACTCCGTACACGTATCGACCGCTTTGGTGTAGTACAACCTAACATCCAAAAGCTCAGCCAAACAGGTCGTATCCTTATCGAGTTGCCAGGTATCAAAGAGCCTGAGCGCGTACGTAAACTCCTCCAAGGTTCTGCTAACCTTGAGTTCTGGGAGACATACGAACTCTCTGAGATCCTCCCTCAAATCGCACAAATCAACAACGAAGCTGCAAAAGTTAACGCCAGCACAGAAGCTGCACAAACTGAAGCAAAAGAAGAGAATACCGCTGAAAAAACTGCTAACAATGACGTAGAGTCTTTGGTAGAAGATTTAGCTAGCGACAGTCTCGCTCAACTTGAAGCTGACCAACAAGCTGCCGTTGAGGAGTATAAAAAGAACAACCCTCTCTTCGCTGTTCTCAACCCTTCTGTTAGCCAAACAGGCCAAGCATATCGTGGTCCTGTAGTAGGTACTGTACACTATACAGATACTGCTAAGGTAATGGCTATGCTCAACTCACAAGTAGCTAAGTCTGTTCTCCCACGCGAACTCAAACTCTGCTGGACAGTAAAGGCTATTGATGAAGCGGAAGCATACTACCAACTCGTAGCGCTCAAATCACAAACCAATGGACGTCCTTCTATGGAAGGTGACGTCATTACAGATGCTCGTGCTGATTTCGGTCAAACATCTGCTTACGCAAATGTATCTATGACCATGAACGCTGAAGGCGCACGCGATTGGCAACGTATCACACGCGACAACATTGGAAAATCTATTGCTATCGTTCTCGATGGTTATGTATACAGTTTCCCTACTGTTCAAAACGAGATCGCAGGGGGTAGCTCACAAATTACTGGTAACTTCACCGTAGAAGAAGCAAAAGACTTGGCTAATACACTCAACTCTGGTAAGATGCCTGCTCCTGCGCGCATCATCCAAGAGGACGTAGTTGGTCCATCTCTCGGTCAAGAGGCTATCCGCAACGGTCTTTGGAGCTTCGCTTTGGGCTTCTTGCTCATCATGCTCTATATGATCAGCTACTACGGACTTATCCCTGGACTTATTGCTGACTTCGCATTGCTCTGCAACGTATTCCTCCTCGTAGGTATCCTCTCTTCATTCTCTGCTGTGTTGACATTGCCTGGTATCGCCGGTATCGTCCTCACAATGGGTATGGCTGTCGATGCCAACGTGCTTATCTACGAGCGTATCCGTGAGGAGCGCCGTGCTGGAAAACCACTACGCCGTGCTATCGAAGATGGTTTCTCTGGGGCAATCTCTGCAATTATCGACTCTAACGTAACATCATTCCTTACTGGTGCTATCTTGGCAATCTTCGGTACTGGCCCTATCAAAGGTTTCGCGGTTACATATATGATCGGTATCATTTCTTCTTTCTTGACTGCAGTGTTCGTATGCCGCTTGTTGCTCGGAGCTTATGCTAAGAAAGAGGATGCAAAAGAATTGAACTTCACAACCAAGTTGATGCAAAACTTCTTGCAAAGCACTAAGGTTAACTTCATCGGTGCTCGTAAAGCTACTTACATCATTTCTGGCGTAATCGTTGTATTAGGTGCACTTGCTCTTAACCCACACTTCTTCGGTAAACTGAACCTCGGTATTGACTTCTCTGGTGGTCGCAACTATATCATCCGTTTCGCACAAGACGTTAATACAGAAGAGGTTAATACATCGCTCGACAATGTATTCATGGCTGCTAAAGCAGAGCTCAACGACGAGGAAAATTTCGCACTTAACGTAATTACTATTGGTAGCGCAAACCAAGTACGTGTTTCCACCAACTTCCTCATCAACGACAACTCTGACAACGTAGAAGCTACTATCGAAACATTGCTCTATGAAGGTTGCAAACCTTTCCTAGCAGAGGATATCACACTTGACGAGTTCAAATCTACTGAAATCAACCCAGAAGTGGGTATCATGCAATCACAAAAGGTTGGTCCTGCTGTCGCTGATGACATTACTCAATCTGCTGTTTGGGCCGTCTTGGCTGCATTGCTTGGAATCTTCCTCTACGTGCTTCTCCGCTTCCGCAACTTCGCCTTCTCTGTAGGTGCCTTGGTTGGTTTGGCACACGACGCACTCTTCGTATTGGGTGCATATGCACTCCTTTGGAAGGTAATGCCATTCTCTATGGAAATTGACCAATCATTCATCGCTGCAATCTTGACTATCATCGGTTACTCTATCAACGACACCGTAGTTGTCTTCGACCGCGTACGCGAATACAAAGGTCTTTATCCAAAACGCGAACTCAACCTCAATATCAACAATGCGTTGAACGATACACTTAGCCGTACCTTCTCGACATCTATGTCAACCTTCGTGGTATTGCTCGCAATCTTCTGCTTCGGCGGTGAGACTATCCGTGGTTTCGTATTCGCATTGATGTTGGGTGTTATCGTAGGTACCTACTCTACACTCTTCGTTGCAACACCTCTTGCTTACGATATCCAAGAGGCTATCGCTCGTCGCAAAGAGAAGAAAGCGGCGAAATAATCTGCTAATTCATTCATAGGTATTTGCTAGTTCCTACTAGTAAATACCTAGATGAAACATATAAAAAAAGCGTATCAACTCGATACGCTTTTTTGATTCTCATACATTACCACTGCCAACAAGTCAAATCAATAAGCAAAAAAAGACTGCCTAAGCAGTCTTTTTCTTTATCCTTATCCTAAATATGTCTTTAGAATATTACTTCGAGAACTTGTCTTCAGTTTGCGTATTGCCTTCTCTTTAATCTGACGTACACGCTCACGCGTAAGATCCAACTCAATACCTATCTCCTCTAGAGTCTTTTCTGGAACACCGATACCAAAGAAACAACGTAAAATATCAGCCTCTCTTGGGGTCAACTGTTCTAATGCTCGATCTATCTCTCTAGAAAGCGACTCATTAATCAGTCTGTGATCTGCATTTGGAGAATCCTCATTGACCATCACATCAATTAGACTGTTATCCTCTCCCTCCACAAAAGGAGCATCCACACTCACTTGACGACCAGACATTTTTAGCGTTTCTGCAATCTTGTCTGCTGGGATATCCAAAATCTCTGCCAAATCTTCTGCGCTTGGTTTGCGCTCATTCTCTTGTTCAAAGCGTTGATATGCTTTGTTAATTTTGTTGAGCAAGCCTGATTGATTTAGTGGCAAGCGCACAATACGTGCTTGCTCTGCTAGAGCCTGTAGAATGGATTGACGAATCCACCATACAGCATATGAGATGAACTTGAAGCCACGTGTCTCATCGAATTTTTCTGCCGCTTTAATAAGCCCAAGGTTACCTTCATCAATCAAATCTGGAAGGCTAAGTCCTTGATTTTGATACTGTTTTGCTACAGAGACAACGAAGCGTAAATTGGCACGTGTTAATTCCTCAAGGGCAGCTCTATCGCCATTGCGGATACGACCAGCCAACTCCACCTCACGATCTACCGAAATCAACGGCTCACGACCTATCTCTTGAAGATACTTGTCGAGAGAGGCTGACTCACGGTTAGTAATGGATTTAGTAATTTTTAACTGACGCATGTAGTACAGTTAATGGTTAAATTGTTAATAGTTAATGATGAGAAGCAACGATAATCCTGAATTCAAAAGTCATAATTATCATTACTTTGTGATCCGGTCGGGATTCGAACCCGAGACCCACAGCTTAGAAGGCTGTTGCTCTATCCAGCTGAGCTACCAGACCATCACAATCTTATGATTGCTACCTCGTGCATATTCTGCCTCTTTCAAGGCTGTTCACGCAAAAAACTACCCATGCAGGCACACAAATTAGTGCCTACAAAGGCAATTAGGGTGCAAAATTACTGCTTTTTTTTCAATTGTGCAAATAATTTTGCAAAATTCTCACAAAATCTCCTCAAAAAGCTTTTGCAAATCTGGCTTACGCATTGCACCTACACTACGATTTACCAACTCTCCATTCTTAAAATACAAGATTGTTGGAATATTCATAATGCCATATGCAGAGCAAGTCTCATCGTTATCATCCACGTTGAGTTTACCTACTATAATTTTGCCTTCATACTCCGCAGCCAATTCTTCTACGATAGGCAACATCATCTTACATGGACCACACCATGGAGCCCAAAAATCAACCACGAGGGGCTTTCCCTCCGCTAATATCTCTTGGAAATTAGCATCTGTAATCTCTTGAATCATAATCTCTTATATTTTTATAATTTTATTTTCTATTTCTCCAGACAACAATATATCTGTTATCGGATCTTCTACCAATGTTTGAATAGCACGCTTCAAAGGTCTCGCACCGTATTTACGATCACGCGACTCCTCCAACAAACGCTTCTTCGTCTTATTTGTCAGTTGCAATGTGTATCCCATTGCTTCCAAACGCAATTGCAAAGGGTGTAATTCTAGCGTCAAAATCTGTGCCAAAGCATCATCGTTCAGAGGATGGAACACAACAACATTATCTAACCTATTCACAAATTCTGGAGGAAATGTGCGATGCAATGCCTTGGTTAGCATAGATTCTGTCTGCTTTTCATCGGTTTCACCAGACTGAAAACCGATACCCACACCAAAATCATTCAACTGACGTGTTCCAACATTACTAGTCATTATGATGATGGTATTTCTAAAATCCACCACACGACCCTGACGATCTGTCAGTCGGCCTTCATCCATCACCTGCAATAAGATGTTAAAAATGTCAGTATGAGCCTTCTCTATCTCATCAAATAGAACTATCGAATAAGGTTTTCTACGTACTGCCTCTGTCAACTTACCACCTTCTTCATGCGCTACATAGCCCGGAGGCGCACCCACCAACAAACTAACAGTATGCTTTTCTATGTATTCCGACATGTCAAAACGAACAATAGCATCACGACTACCAAACATCTCCTCTGCCAAACATTGAGCCATATGCGTTTTGCCGACACCAGTTGGTCCCAATAAGAAAAACGAACCAATAGGTTTATTCGGATTACGCAATCCCATACGAGAACGTTGTATTGCCTTAACAATCAAGTCTATTGCTTTATCTTGACCAATAACTCGCTGCTTGAGAACTTTATTCATTTGTCGCAACTGCTCTCCCTCTGCCTGAGCCACACGTTGCACCGGAACTCCAGACATCCTACTCACTACAAATGCCACATCTGACTCGCTTACCTCCTGTACTTCTCCTTCTTCCTTTGCTTTACCTAACTCTCTTTTCCATGCGCCCACTTCGTCCATCGCATCTATCGCTTTATCGGGGAAGAATCGATCCGTAATATACCTATCTGTCAACTTTACACAAGCATGTAATGCTTCTTCCGTATATCGTACATGATGAAATGTTCCATAAACTTCACTTATACGCGTAAGAACAGCGTAAGTCTCTTCTACAGAAGTAGGTTGAACCATCACTTTTTGGAAACGACGTTCCAATGCTCCGTCCTTCTCTATAGACTTTCGATACTCCGAAATCGTCGTTGCACCTATACACTGAACCTCTCCACGTGCCAATGCTGGTTTTAGAATATTAGCGGCATCCAACGATCCTTGCGCATTACCAGCTCCCATTATGGTATGAAGCTCATCTACAAATAGGATAATCTCAGGATGCTTATGAAGTTCATTGATTACTGACTTCATGCGTTCCTCAAATTGCCCTCGATACGTCGTACCTGCCACCATACTCGCAACATCCAATGACACGATGCGTTTACCCTGCAATGCTACTGCCTCTCCACTTTCAATACGCAGAGCCAACCCCTCAACTATAGCTGACTTTCCTACGCCTGGCTCGCCTATCAAAATAGGATTATTCTTCTTTCGACGCGAAAGAATCTGCACCACACGCTCAATCTCAGCCTGACGACCAACTACTGGGTCTAGCTCGCCATTCTTAGCCTGTAAAGTCAAATCTCGACCATATTTATCCAATGCTGGAGTACCATTCTTGCTCGCCTTATTTTTTTGCTCTTGATTTTTTGATCCCCAACTAAAAGGTTGCTCTCCAGCATATTCTGAATCCAAGTTACTACCATCCTGAGGTAACGGTTGGGGTTTAGGATATAGTCCCTCTATACGCTCATAATCAATCCCAAACTGCTGCTCAACGAACATTGCTGGATAATTTACACGCTCACGCAGAATACCCAATAACAAGTGCACCGAACCACACTCTTCTGCATGATACGACTTTGCCTCAATGAGCATCAAGCGCAAGATCCGCTCGCTCGCACGCGACATCTTGACGCTTTCGCTAGTACTACTCTGCATCAAACGTTCATCTATTGAACGCTTAAGCTCTACAGGATTCAAACCTGCTTGCATCAGCAATTCAAACGCTTTGCCATCGCCCAAGCGTAGTATACCTAACATCAAATGATCTGGGAGAACCTCTGTATTCCCCAAACGCTGAGCCTCTTGCTGAGCATAGAGAAGAATCGTATGTAAGTTATTTGTTTGTTGCATAATAATGTATATTAAGGTTTATAGGTTTATTTGTAAAAATGCCATGCAGCGCCAGCTCTAAACATATTTGGAGACATCGGATAACCAGGCATCTCAAAATATTGTTTATTCATAAACGAATCATTAAAGTGCTGATACTGAACGAATAATTTCAAACGCAAATTACGAACATAAAAGTTTGCATATACATTCATGACAGGATAATTACCAACCTGCTCCACATTCTGCAGGCAATATTGTCCCAAAGCCGGATTCAATATAGGGGCATAATACTTCGTAAAGAAGCGCATATCGACACCTATCTGCGTATCCAACGCCTTAAACCAGCAACCATGATAGTACAAATTATGATATAAGGTCAACGCTGGAAGTGGCATTTTATCAGATGACGAGTGCTGATAGATAACATGGTTATCCAAGTTCACCCAAGGAGTGGTGATATCCAATTGTAAATCTGCCGATAGTACCTGAATGCTACCACTATCCTGTTGAGGTAAACCGTTGCTATCAAAATAAATATGCTTTGTTATATTCTCAAAACCCACATTCAATTTTGGCTTCACCCATTGTGTAGGATATGCCATTTCACCACTCACATGCAGACGCAATGTCTTCTGAAATGCATTCTCCCACTCGTAATGATTACTGCGATAATGCTGCAAATAGTAGTCTGGAGTCTCATTTCGGAAAAACGCTTTGGCAGCAATTGTCATAGAATCCTTTCCTAAACGGAAACCTGCATCCACATGTCCATTGACTTGAAACTCACCCAATTTATAACCCACCAAACACACATTTCCATCAAAACCATAGTGTACATACTGACCCCTATTCTTGTACAACGAACCTCCTATATATGTATTATTCGTCCATTGCAGGTTATATATTGTATCCCCTACTGGTGGCACTGGTACCAACGTATCAATCATCACATGACGTTGAGTCTCATTCATCGCATACACCACAGCACCAAATTTCAACCAGGTATTAAACTCCTCCTCAAAAGTGACTGCCAACGTATTCTTAATACTCAGACATGCTACAGAATCTTTCGTCGCTAAAGAATCCCTATATATCGCTGGCAAAATACTCTGACGAGCGGACTTTTCTACATAACGTTTTGTCGCATCATTCACTTCAAAGATATGCCGAAATGTCGTCACTGGCACGTATTCTATCTTGATCGAATCTTTTTTCACCCAATTACCTTCCTCATCTCTCTCTTTATAATTCACCTTACGCTCACGTTCCACACAGATACTATAATAGTGATTCAAATAACCCGACAAATATCGAAATGCGGACATTCCACGCATCCGAACAGGCATGTCCTCTGGCTTCAGGACTCCCTGTAAATCTGCCGGATTTTGCAAACCACCATTCTCAAAGTTACTCAATGTATTCCACGCAAACGATGATTGCAACGAGTAATGATCTCCATTATAACTACCAAACACAGAACCAAACAGAGTCTTACCCTCTTGGTTGGCAAAACGGCCGTACGAATTCAGATAATCGATCGTCATACCCAAATTTGTACGCCTACTCACATTACCTGTAAACGAAAAACTCAATTCATTCTGATCCAAATTCGTCACAAAACCCTTCTTATAACTTATTGTAGAATAAGGAGTTGTCGTATGATAGAATTTCACCTGCTGAGGAGTAATGATATAGGGCGCATACGCTTCTGCAAACAAGAAGTCCACCTGATTATTTCTGTCAAAATAGATACGCGACTGACTCGGAGATACCAAGTTTGAGTTGCTCACATTTGAAATGGAATAATCGTTCAACGCACTACGCATAGGAAGATCCATATACGAAGAATCTATACCCGACAATGTATCAGCTATACCCGTCCACTTGTCCAATTGCCAACTTCGCATAACCGCTGGAACAGTCTTATCTGCTCCACACACACCAATTACGCTACAGATGACAAACATGCCAACGAGAATACCACGCAATATGTAAGCGAATCGAACCAATTTATAAGTATTTTTACCGATAATTCCCCAATTTACAATTGGGGTGCAAAGGTACAAAAAAAAAAGTATATGTGCAAATGATGACTAAAAAAATAGCAAACTCCCACATGAAAGTTTGCTATTCTTCTCTTCTACAAAAGTTCTAACAAATCATTTCTTTTTTTCCGACGCACCTGCTGGCTTACCTATAGCCTCACGCATCGTTGTATCTGCTTGAATATTTTGCATACGGTAATAATCCATTATTCCTAGATTTCCATTACGGAAAGCTTCTGCCATCGCCTGTGGCACAAGGGCCTCTGCCTCAATCACTTTCGCCTTGGCCTCTTGCGCTTTAGCCTTCATCTCTTGCTCTGTCGCAATAGCCATCGCACGACGCTCCTCTGCCTTAGCTTGAGCTATATTCTTATCCGCTTGAGCTTGATCCATCTGCAATTGAGCACCAATGTTCTTACCCACATCTATATCGGCTATATCAATACTCAAAATCTCAAACGCAGTTCCTGCATCTAAACCCTTGCTAAGCACCAACTTAGATATACTATCTGGATTCTCAAGAACCATCTTGTGGCTATCAGATGAACCTATCGAACTTACAATACCTTCACCCACACGAGCCAAGATTGTATCCTCACCAGCACCACCGACCAATTGTTTGATGTTCGCACGAACTGTCACACGAGCCTTAGCTATCAACTGAATACCATCTTTCGCTACTGCCGTCACTGGAGGAGTATCTATCACGCGAGGATTTACAGACATTTGTACCGCCTCAAATACATCACGACCTGCCAAATCAATCGCAGTTGCCATCTGGAATGTCAAGGCCATATTCGCTTTGCTCGCACTTACTAATGCATGCACAACACGCTCTATGTGACCTCCTGCCAAAAAGTGAGCCTCCAAACCATCACGTTTCACATCGGTCAAACCTGCCTTGTGAGCCTCTATCAGACAGTTTACAATGCGTGTAGGAGGTACCTTACGAATACGCATCAAAAAGAGCTGAACCAATGATACGTGAACACCACTCACTACTGCGTTTATCCACAGCATGAATGGAACATAGTAAAAGAAAATAATCACAAGGATGGCCAACATGCCAATACCTACAAATTGCAAAATTCCTGCCGCTTCCATATTACTCGATTTTTATTGGTTAATTTTCCCCTTTCAACTCTTCCATATGCTTTCCTGCTGAAGGCATATCTACGCCGCCTTCAATCTTTGCATCAAGAGCCATTTTATCCATCGCTTTACTCTTCAAAAACGCCCAAACTGCTATACCACAGAGCAATACGCACGCGATTAGAGTCACATGTCCTGCCCATGCCCACAACGCGGTCAATTTCAAATAAGCCAAAACGACAGCTGCAATCAAAGAACCTATACCAAAGATTCCAGCAACACCAAAACCTGGCAGAAGAAACATCTCTGCCAATAATAGTCCTACACCAAATAGGACTAACATAATGGTCAAAATCAAATAAGTCATAAATCCTATTTTTTATTTCACGCTGCAAATATACAACTTTTTTTCCATTCACACAAATTTTTCAATGAATTCTTCATCCAAAATTCTCTATTCAAAATTCTTAATTATTATAAACTATTAGTGATTAGTTAGTGATTAATTAGTGATTAATTAGTGATTAATTAGTTATTTATATACATATAAGCATGATTTATTGAAGATAAATCAAAAATCAAAAAAAATATTACACCTACACATTGCTAAATCACAAATATTTTGTACCTTTGTCGGGTTTTTTGAAAAAATGGCTATCATGAAAGTACTAAAATTCGGAGGTACATCCGTAGGTTCTGTAGAAAGTATTCATCAAATACAACACATCATCGCTCAGCAAAACGATGATTGCATCGTAGTGGTTAGCGCTCTTGGAGGCATAACAGATCAACTGCTCAAGGCTGCTCATCTGGCATTAGAAGACCGAGAGGACTACATGGAAGTCTATCAGGCTATTCGTCAGAGACATATAAATATGGTCAATGAACTCATTGCCAATACCACAACAAAACAGATGCTCTGCCACGAACTGGAAGGTATTCTTGACGAATTGCGCTCCATACTTTTTGGCGTACACCTTGTCAAAGACCTCAGCCCAAAATCAGAGGCAGTAATCGTTAGTTACGGAGAGCAACTCAGTAGCCGCATCGTGACTGCAGCTTTACCTGGAGCGGTAAGAAAAGATTCCTTGCAATTCATCAAAACTGACCACAAACAAGGACAGGTTTTGCTGAACACAGAACTTACTGAAAATCTAGTACGCAAAGCATTCGCACCAATGCCACACCTTGCTGTCTGCCCTGGATTCATCTCGAAAGATTGCAAGACCGACGAAATCACAAACTTAGGACGTGGAGGTAGCGATTATACAGCATCTATTCTTGCGGCCACCTTAGGAGCAGACGTGTTAGAAATTTGGACAGACGTTAATGGATTCATGACGGCAGATCCACGTCTAATCCCTAACGCATACACTATCAAGAGTTTAAGCTATGTTGAAGCTTCCGAATTATGCCACTTTGGAGCAAAGGTTGTTTATCCACCTACCATTTACCCTGCTTGTGCAAAGAACATTCCAATTCGTATCTTAAACACCTTCTCACCTGATAACGCAGGAACCATCATACAAGCAAAACCAGAAGATTGTACTCGCTATGTACGAGGATTGAGTAGTATCCGAGATGTAGCACTTATCACTGTTTCGGGTCTATCCATGGTCGGAGTTATTGGTGTTAACCAACGCATTTTCAGCGCATTAGCTGATGCTGGTGTTTCTGTATTCTTGGTCAGTCAGGCATCTTCTGAAAACTCCACCACACTTGGTATTCAAGAATCTGATTGCGAAAAAGCAGTAGAAGTTCTCACGCAAGAATTTCAAGAGGAAATCAAAGTTGGTTCTATGTACCCAATGTTGGTACAACAAGGGCTAGCTGCTGTTAGTATCGTAGGAGAAAATATGCACAACATGCCTGGAATTGCAGGCAAACTATTTGGTACACTCGGTAGAAACGGTATTAGTGTTATCGCTTTTGCACAAGGTGCTAAGGAAACTAATATTTCATTTGTAGTTCCTGCACAGCAACTCAGCAAAACAATGAATGTGTTGCACGACTCTTTCTTCCTCAGCGAAAATAAAGTACTTAACGTATTTGTCTGTGGAGTAGGTACTGTAGGCGCACAACTCATCAAACAAATACAACAACAATACACCACCTTACTTACACAGCAACATCTACAACTCAATGTCGTTGGTATTGCCAATAGCCGTACTGCTATCTTCAATGCAGAAGGACTAGATCTCAATACTTACCGCGAACAGCTCAAACAAGAAGAAAAAAACACTACCACCTTCAATATCAAAAGAGCTGCTCTACAAATGGCTAATCTATACAATAGCGTATTTGTAGATTGTACCGCAAGTGCCGAAGTATCAAGCATTTACCTTTCATTACTAGAGAATAACATATCCGTTGTCACTGCAAACAAAATTGCCGCATCTTCTGAATATCCTCACTATATGCGACTAAAGCAAACTGCCTTAGATCGCGGAGTAAAATTCCTATTTGAAACAAACGTAGGTGCTGGACTTCCTATCATTGGTACAATCAACGACCTTCGAAACTCTGGAGATAAGATTCTCCGCATCGAAGCAGTTCTTAGTGGCACATTGAATTTCATCTTCAATGAAATCGCAGCCGATGTCCCTTTCTCTGAGACCATTCGACGTGCAAAAGAACAAGGATATAGCGAACCTGACCCACGTATTGACTTAAGTGGAAAAGACGTTATTCGAAAATTAGTTATCCTAACTCGTGAGGCCGGATACCAAGTTGAACAAGACGATGTAGAGAAACATTTGTTTGTCCCAGAAAAGTATTTCCAAGGATCTCTAGAGGATTTCTGGAAGAATCTCCCAGAATTAGATGAAGACTTTGAAAAAAGACGCAAAGAGTTAGAGAACAACGGATTACACTGGCGTTTTGTAGCAAAAATGGAAGAAGGGAAAACATCTGTCAGCCTTGAAACTGTAGATAGTGCTCATCCTTTCTACCAGTTAGAAGGATCTAATAATATCGTGTTAATCACCACAGAGCGATACCACGATTACCCAATGATGATTCGCGGTTATGGTGCAGGAGCTGGAGTTACAGCGGCTGGTGTCTTCGCCAACATCATGCAAGTAAGTCACTAAGTATCAGCATATGTATACTGCGTATACTATCTAATATCACAAAAAAATATCTGCTCACTTGAGCAGATATTTTTTTCCATCTTTGATACCAATTCCTTTGTATACTGCTGGATCAATTGGGTGTCCTAACACATTATACCACACTGACAAAGAGCCAACACTCACGCCTACATTCTCCACTGGAGTCTTATTCTCTGTATAAAAAGTAAATGTTATCACTCCATCTGATGTTTCTTGTATATTCTCCAGACCATTTGCTTCAAAGCCTGAAAATTTTGTTTGATTAGTGGAACCAGGGAATGGAACCTCTTGTTTCTCTCCGCTTGTGATATATGGATAATCTCCATCTTGTGCACACATCAAGCGATAACGAGTTTTAAAATCATTTGGAGAATTATCATACCATTTCTTTGCATCATACATTACTCGCCAAATCAACATACCATGTCCAGGAAGGTACTCATCCCAACCTTCTTTTTGGCGATTCTCAATATAATAAACAGTATCCGCACGATAGGCGCCTTCCTCTACATGCACATCGTTTTTTGCCAACAAATATCCACTCTCGCCATCCGCATTCAACTGATATTCACCCGCTTTGTTCAATACTTGTGGTTCCAACCAACCCAAATAATATTTATCATATACTGAGAAGTTTGGAGGTGTATTACCACCATTTAAGTAATTGCCATAACCCATCAACGACCATGCACCTGGAGTATACTTTTCAAAATTTGTATACGAATAATTAGTTATATAATAATCTGGCAAACCCAGTACATGGCTAAACTCATGACAAATAAGTCCAATGCCAGAACGTAATTTTGTACTATACTTCAACTCATTAGAACATGCATAAGTATAAAGTTTTTTTCCATCCAGCATAGGCAAATTATAATTCAAACTATCATTCTCATCATAATACGCATAATATTCCGTTTGATTAGTATTCTTATAATACAACGCGGATAACAAATCCCAGTTATGTGGCCAAATGGTACTTTCTGCTCCACCATCTGCTTGGCCAAAACCCGCATAAATGATATACACAAAATCCACCACACCATCACCGTCGTTATCATATTGTGTAAAATCCACACCCAATTTATCGGCCTCTTTGCATGCATCTACCACAAAATCAACAACATACCTATCATTCCCTTCATCATTCGCTATATCTGTTCCATAGTAAGCAGAAGTATGCGGTAATTTCACAGGACCTATCACATCAAAACATGGAGAATATTGTCCATTTGACTGTTCCGTAAAATACGCTTTACAAGATCCTGTAGCGCCATTATACGAATAATCCATTCCATTTGCCAATGAATCAAAAGCTTGCTGAGTATTGACTGCAGCAAAAGTTGTATCTGAAAAATTCGCTAAAATTAACAATCCACGAGGGGCTAGATTTATCGACGGAGAAGATTGCTCATCCACCAAACTGCGTTTTACTATACGATCCCCTACCTCTACATTTACCGCAAATGGAATACGATTACGCTGAGGCTCTTTCAAATTTAGCCCAGGCATAGGGGGAGCCGAAAAAATAAATACCGAGCTTACTAATAGTAGCACTATAACAAACGCCAGTTTTAAAATTACTCTCTTCATGTCGCACAATTTTTCTGCAAAGTTACGCTTTTATTTGCATATATACAATTTTTTATACAAAAAGAACACTTTTTTTTGAAATTATTTGGTCATATCAAAAAAAAGCAGTACCTTTGCACCCGCTTTCGAAAAGCAATGGTCCGTTAGCTCAACTGAATAGAGTACCACACTACGGATGTGGGGGTTGCAGGTTTGAATCCTGCACGGATCACGAAAATAAAAATCATACAAAGAATCCTCTCTTTTGTATGATTTTTTTTATTCTTATACCTTACCCACACCTCCCCTTTCAAATAACTTACCAACAATTAGCTATTAGTTAGATATTACTTAGTGATTAGTTAGTTATTTTGCTACATTTACTTATATTATCATTCCTAAGTACAATAAAAAACAACGGTCGCACACACGTGCAACCGTTACTTTGCCTTATAGAGTCTCAATCTTACCAAGGTCTGCCGCCTGGGCCACTGCTACCTGGTATAATTGCTCAATGTCACATTGCTTCCGCCACTCACACTACCACCTATATTCGCTGCGCCATCGAAATACGTTGTGCCGCCACTAACCGTCACACCCGACTTCAACGCAGGAGTAGAGGACGTATATACCACCAATTTACCACTGCTACTACTGCCACCAGGACGACCGCCACCAGAACTAGAGGATGATGTCGCAGGTGTTTTGAATGCTACCACTAACTCACTGCTATTGTACAATGCATACCACGAATTAGCAGTCATCGAACTTGCCTGTTTGCAAGTTCCACCTGAGATTTGTGCACCACTCTCCAATCCTCCTACTGCAATCAGTGTGCCACCTTGTACATACAATTTCTTTTGTTGCTCCGAATTGGCATCAAAAGCCACCTCAGGAGAATTAGAACCAATAGCATAGCACAAACCACCCTTGATATATGTATTACCATTAGAGTCCATACCATCGTTATTCGTTGCACGTGCATACACATAACCTCCTGTAACGGTCAAATCTCCTGCCGAGTTGATAGCATCGTCATATGCATTGACTGTCACCTGACCATTAGAAATTGTAATGGTACTCTTACTTTCGATACCCTCACCATTGCGACCTGTGGTAGACACATTTGTATTACCACCCGAAATAGTAATCGCACCATCCACCTTGATACCCTTAGGCGATGAATAATAACTACTATTCACATTATCCGTATTACCCGTATAATTGGTATTTTCAGTAGAGCCATTATTATAGTAAAGACCACCCGTAGTAGCAGCCACAATTGTACCACCAGAGATAGTCAGCGTGCCATCACTATTGATTGCTTTACCTCCCGAACCAGTGCTTTTAAGAGTGAGTGTACCACCAGATATAACGGTATTAGCATCACTATTGAGACATGAAGCAGCTTTGGTTTCCATGTCCGTGCTATCCCATTTACCTTTACCGGATGTGGTAATATCTATTGTGCCGTCAGAGATATAAATCGAGCCATCTGCCTTAATACCTTTAGC
>JAZLDS010000038.1:0-3802 GCA_045614865.1 Paludibacteraceae bacterium
TTTGTGATTTTTTCCGAACTGTTCGTAATCTAATGTTGATTTGCCTAATGCTTTATATCGTATTGATTATGCGACAATTACAATGTTTACTATGTCCAGAAGAAAACATTGTGTGTACTCGTTTTGTACAAAGATTTCTGCATTTTCCTCACCCACAAACCGTACAATAAAATCCCCAAAAACCTAGACTCAAAAATCATAACCTTTTATACAAATACAACCCCGCATCAGAAGTCATTTTGCAAAAACGCAAACCACGATCAAACTATCATATAATAGAGATTATGAGCTGTTTATGTATATTTTATGATGGGTTGATAATTTCAGGCAAACGACTACTTCGTGACCTATTTATTCGTTCACTTTATTGAAATTCTTGCTATCTTTGTATCATATATATGGCACTATGGAAATAATCAATCTACTCCATTTTAAGGATCGCTCCGAGCTTCGACAATGGCTTGCTGATAACCATTGCAAAGAGAAGTGTTGTTGGGTGGTGACCTATCGTAGCAAATGCCCAGAATGGTTGGCCATTCCATACATCGAAGTTGTAGAAGAGGCTCTATGCTTCGGCTGGATAGATTCCACTCTCAAACGCCTGCCAGATGGCAGATTGGTTCAACGCCTTTCGCCTCGCCGCCCTAAAAGCCATTGGACACAACTGAATTTGGATAGATGTATGGATCTCGAAGACCGAGGCTTGATGACGGAGGCTGGAAGATCTGCTTTTGAAAGAGCATTTGAGTATGAAGTTGTCGCGCCTGATTCAGAGATGAATCAAATGATTGAAGACGAAAACAAACGCAGACGCCCAGAGTTGTACAAATAGTGTAAAGACCATAATCATTCCCCCAAATACCAGAAAGTATATACTTTAGTATATAGCTTAATTGTCTGAAGATTAGTGCGTAAAATCTTTGGAAGAAGCGTATCAAATCACTATCTTTGCACTCCCGATATGGGATAAAATAGAAACTAAAATGCAGCAGAATAGAATGCACATATTGCTTACGACTATTGGACGAGTTCAGGGCGTAAAACGCTTTGAAGGTGTTCTGTGTGCGCCTATTTCAAGCGTCAAAACCGCAGATTCTATCGGGAATACTATCCAACAGAAACATACGCGAGCAAGGATATTATAGATGCAAATATCCCAGTTGCGATGAATAGATAAGAATCGTTGGAAAGTTCCTCACTTTTCAACGATTTTTGTTTATGCCCATTGGTGATGCTTAACCTCTCCATCAATTCCGTCCAATGGCAATAACAAACTTTATTATTAACAACGCAGTGATGCGGTAAACAATGAAATTATGAATTACAAATTTGATGGAGATAAGGTGTTCTTTACATCCGACACTCACTTCTACCATTCCAATATTATCAACTTCTGTGGTAGGCCATTTAAGAATGTGGAGGTTATGAACGAAACACTCATAGCCAACTGGAATAGCGTAGTCGGTCCTGACGATATAATCTTTCATCTTGGCGACTTTTGTCTAGGAGGTTCGGCGGAATGGACTAATATCCTTAATAGGCTTAATGGTAAGATTTACCTGATTGTCGGCAACCACGACATCAAGAATTTGAGGCAAGGATATTATAGTCGTTTTGAGCATATCGCAATGCAGATGCACATCGAGGTTGGGAAGCAGAAGATATATCTCAACCACTGCCCCTTCTTGTGCTATGGTGGGGCATATCGAGATACTTGGCAGCTATTCGGCCATGTGCATGCCAGCAAGCAAAACACCGGCATAGATGCGCCTAGATTACATATGCTATTCCCGACACAATATGATGTTGGAGTGGATAACAACAACTTTACCCCTGTATCATTTGAGGAGGTAAAGAGGATAATAGAAAGACAAGTAGAACAATTTGAAAAGATAAGGAAATAAGGAGGATAAGTTTTATGAAAATACAATTTGCATCTGATATACATTTGGAGTTGTCGGATAATTCGAGATTTATAAAGAGTGAGCCGTTTGAGGTTGCTGGCGATGTTTTGGTCTTTGCAGGTGATACTGGTTACCTTCGCGATAGAACGCTGCCAAATTTGAAGTTCTGGAAGTGGGCTTCGGCAAACTACCGAGAGGTGTTGTTGGTGCCCGGTAACCACGAGTTTTATGGCAAAGGCGATGTGTTAGCCTATGGCGATAGTTGGAGTCGTAAGATACTGCCAAATGTGCATTACCACCAAAACAAGGTTGTGAGGATTGATAATGTCGATTTTATCCTCTCAACCCTTTGGTCGCACATTCGCCCCGAGGACGAGTATTTTGTGCATCGAGGTATGAACGACTTTCGTCAGATTATGTACAATGGTCGTCGCTTTACACCTGCCGACTTTAACGCCGAGCACGAGAAGTGTCTAGACTTTATCAAGCGGAGTGTCGCGGAGAGTACAGCCGAGCATATCGTGGTGGTAACACACCATCTGCCCACAATGGCGGTCGTTGCACCGGAACACAAACGCAGTCTACTGAACAGTGCCTTTGCAACGGAGCTGGGAAACTTCATCGCTGATAATCGTATCGATGCGTGGATTTTCGGACACTCGCACGCCAACATAGATGCAACAATCGGCAATACTCGCATTGTCTGCAACCAGCTCGGATATGTCTATTACCGTGAGAATCTCGGCGGTTTCGATGGCGGGAAGTTTATTGAGGTGTAGTCTATATGCCTCGATACCCTGCGAAAGTTGAATTTATTTTCAGACTTTCGCAGGGTATCAATACTTTTTGGCTCGCAATTTGTTTTTATAAACAAAAATGTTTATTTTTGCGGTATGAATAGGATGATTGAAATACTAAAAGGGTTGCACCCAGGTCTTTTCTTGCAGCGAGAGTTGGATAATAGAAAACTCAAAAGTGGACAGTTTGCCGAGTCTGTTGGCGAACATCCACAGACTTTGAGTGCCATTATTCGTGGACGAAGGTCAATGAATACGCCTCTGTCCCTCCGTATTGAGCAAGCTCTCGGTTTGGAGGAAGGTTTCTTAATGACTCTACAGGTGTACTATGATATAGCAGAGGAGAAGCGTAAACTATCACAAAACCATCGCCCTGACCTTACAAAATTCCGTAGCACAATATTCTGGGATACAAAGATTGAGAATATTGACTTTACTGCACATAGCCGATATGTAATCAATCGTGTGTTTGAGCGAGGAAATGAGAAGGAGATACTGGAAGTTATTCGTTTCTATGGTCGTGATGTCATATTGGATAACATCAACCTAAAAGTGAAGTCACCATTTGAAAATAATATAAAAGCAAACATAAAACAGTATTTGGACTATGAAGCGTAAAGAGTTGCAATATCAGACCGTAAAACCTATTCTCCGTTCCACATTGGAACGTCTGATGGAGATCGAAGAGTTCAAACCATTTCGTCTTGTGGGTGGTACTTCACTATCGTTACGCTATGGTCATCGTATGTCTGATGATATAGACCTATTTACTGATGCTGAATACGGCTCGTTGGACTTCCATCTATTGCAAGATATTCTCCGTAGTGAGTTTTCATATTGTCTGGGCGACTGCGGCGATATTGTAGGCTTCGGAACATCGTATATGGTTGGCAATTCTAAGGATGACTTCGTAAAGCTTGACTTGTTTTATACCGACCCTTTTATCCGTCCACAAGAACAATTTGACACAATCCGTATGGCTGCAGTAGAAGACATTGTTGCGATGAAAATGGATGTAATATCAAGAGGTGGCCGCAAAAAAGATTTCTGGGATTTGCATATGCTACGCAATCATTATAGCGAGGAGCAAATGCTCTCTTT
>JAZLDS010000039.1:0-35476 GCA_045614865.1 Paludibacteraceae bacterium
ACCACAGCGTGAGCGAAGTGACGCTCGATGCGGCCAGTAACGAGGTTACGTGCGATGATACCGCGTGCACGGCTCTCGCCATTCTCATCTTTGATAACTACTACGTCCAACATCTCGTGGCGGTTGTACATCTTCACTTTGCCCTTACCGATTTGGCGGCTGAGTGCAGAGTAAGCACCGAGGAGAAGTTGTTGACCTGTTTGACCCTTAGCATAGAAGGTACGAGATACTTGCGCACCACCGAAAGAACGGTTGTCGAGCAAGCCGCCGTACTCGCGAGCGAAAGGAACACCTTGAGCCACACATTGGTCGATGATGCTGTTACTTACCTCAGCGAGGCGGTAAACGTTAGCCTCACGAGCGCGGTAGTCACCACCCTTGATTGTGTCGTAAAAGAGGCGGTAAACAGAGTCACCGTCGTTTTGGTAGTTCTTCGCAGCGTTGATACCACCTTGTGCAGCAATAGAGTGTGCACGACGTGGAGAGTCTTGGATGCAGAAGTTGAGTACGTTGAAGCCCATCTCTGCGAGTGATGCAGCAGCAGATGCACCAGCCAAACCAGTACCAACCACGATCACGTCAAGACGACGCTTGTTGGCAGGGTTGACCAACTTCTGATGGTCTTTGTAGTTAGTCCATTTTTTCTCCAATGGACCAGCAGGAATCTTCGCCATTTCAGGAGTGATTACCTGCGCAGTTTGTTTTTTTGTTGCCATATGTTTTGAAAATTTTTGTCAAAATTTGTTATAGGTTCGCCTATCGGCTCACGTTTTTTGCTTTGCGTTACATGCGGCTACGCCGCGTTGTTTAGTTATTTGTGTTACCAATATTGATAACGTGCCAAGGCACATACAACATAACAACATCGAAGATATGTAACGTCCGCAGGATATACAACGTGCCGCAGGCACTTGTTTTATGCGCAGAGCATGCCGATACCTATGCCGAGGTAGTAGAGAACTACTACAGCGAAGAGACCAGATACCAGAGTAGCTACAACTGTGCCGATGCACTTAACGCGCTTCATCCATTTGAGGTTGTTGAAGCCCATGGTGTGGAGAGCTGACCATACACCGTGACGGAGGTGGAACCACAATGCTACCAACCAAGCGAGGTAGAGCACGCAGTACACTTGACCCCAAACAGGAGTGGTGAACAATGCCTTAACGAGGCCAGCACCATCGGTTGGCTCGTAAACAGTACCCATCATCTCTACACCGAAGTGGTGAGCACCACACATGTGCATAATCTCGGTGAATTGCATCTTGAACCAAAGGTTAGCCAAGTGGAGCACGATGAAACCGATAACCACAAAACCAAGAACGAGCATATTCTCAGACTCCCACTCAACGCCTTCGCGCTTAGCAGTAACAGCATAGCGGTCTTTACCGCGAGCCATACGGTTTTGGATGGTGAGATAAAGTGCGTATGCAAAGTGAACCACCACCAAGAAGCCCAAGCCCAAGGTTGCGATCAATGCATACCAGTTTGCTCCCAAGATAGAGCAAATCACGTTGTAGGCCTCCTCCGAGAACACAAGTGCGAGGTTCATCGCACCGTGGAACAAAAGGAAGAGCACCAAAGCCAAACCAGTGATACTCATCACCAATTTACGGCCAATAGATGAATCTTTTAACCACATCATAATTTTAAAAGTTTTTTGTTTTTATTATTGTTTTTGTTGTATATTTTACCTAGTTTACACAATCAACATGCAAAGGTACGAAATTTATTGCAATCTACCAAATTTATTGCAAAAAAGTGTTGTAGAATATAAAAACAGCCACTTGTTGTGCACAAAGTGGCTGTTTTTTAATCACAAATCAATTATTTTTGAACATATTATTGGTTATCCATGGCTTCCCAATATTCGTCATCTGGCTTCTCCCCCTCAGCAGTGAGTTGTAGATTTTGCACAAAGCGTGCTAATCTCCAATCTATTGTTTCGGAATACACTTTACGAGTTATAAAAATGCGAAAGAACCACCCGAACTTAACGTGTACATCCATTCCTATCTTAGCGGTACATTCATCCATTGGAGATACATGAAATGTTCCGTAAGCTTCCTTCAGTAGAGAACCTGCATAGTGAATATCCACTCGAATATCCCTTTGTGCTCCAGCCATAGTATCTGTTACCATGCTCTCGATTACCACATTCTTCAAAAATGGCTTTTCATTCACCAAGACATCTAGTAACAAACGACTATATTGCTGTTCTGGATTATAGGTAGACTCCTTCCACTCTAGATAGAATGCATTCTTACCCGATTCACTTTGTTTGCCCAGTCCAGAGAAAAAATGTTCAGACAACAACTCAGGATCCGTTTGCAAATAATAAATCATGGAATCCACCACAAGATTACAGGTATCTGCGCTCGCAGACACGCTCACTTCGTAGGATGTATGAAACATCCCATTCGACATTGTAGTCAGTAATGAAAATAAAATCGCAAACAACATTATAATCTATTATACTTTTTAATCGCCCCAAACCAAGCTTTTAATTAATCCCTTGCATTCAAGACGCGTTCCATATTTTGCTCACGATGAATCAATTGCACCTCCACACCAAACTTCTCATTGATATGTTTTGCCATTTTTTCCGCGGAATACACAGAACGATGTTGCCCACCAGTACATCCAAAAGAAACCATCAAATTTTGGAACCCTCGATCCATATAACGTTTCACAGAGAAATCCACCAACTGATAAGCCTGTTCCAAAAATGGCAACATCTCTCCATCTTCTTCTAGGAACTGAATAACGGGTTCATCCATACCCGTAAAATGCGTATATCGCTCATACTTACCTGGATTATTGACCGCACGGCAATCAAATACAAAACCGCCTCCATTACCTGATGGGTCAGCAGGGATTCCTTTTTTGTACGAAAAGCTCATTACTCTAACAACCAGAGGTTTGCGAACACCAACATCCTTGAATTGTTTCATCTCAGTCATTTTCTGCAAAACCTCTATTAGATACGGATAGTCTTCGCTTGCGTGCTTGAGCAAATGACGCAGATTATCAATAGCAAATGGTATAGATTGCAAAAAGTGTGGTTTCTTTTCAAAATACCCTCTAAAACCATACGCTCCGAGTACCTGCATCGTTCGAAATAACACGAAGTGCTTCAGTGTCTCATAAAACAGTTCTCTCTCAACAGGCATGTATTTCTGTAGTTCCTCCAGATACACTTCTACCAATTCCTCTCGCAAATCAGGATGGAAGTTTGCTTTAGCCTGCCACAAGAAAGATGCTACATCATAAAAAACAGGTCCTCTTCGTCCACCTTGGAAATCAATAAAATAAGGAACTTCACCTCCCTCTTTGTTGGTATGTACCATCACATTGCGTGATTGGAAGTCACGGTACATAAACGCATTCATCCTGTTTTGCAACAAGATATATGCCAAACGTTCGAACTCGTTTTCCAGTTTATCTTCCTGAAATTCAAGTCCTGTCGCTTTCAAAAAGCAATATTTAAAGTAATTGAGATCCCACAGGATTGAACGCAGATTAAATTCAGGTTGGGGATAACATTGATTGAAGTCAAACTCCTCTGCGCCTATTACCTGGAAACGTGCTAGAGCACGCATCGTCGCACGGAGCATCTCTTTCTCTTTCTGGCTGAACACTCCAGTCTTTCTTCCCTCTGCAATATAATCGAACAATAGCACATTTCCTAAGTCCTGTTGTACATAATTCATCTCATCATCACTAACTGCCAAGACCCTAGGAACATCTAAACCCTTCTTCATAAAGTGCTCTGCCATATAAAGAAAAGCATGATTCTCATCACGCGATGTACCCTGTACCCCAATAAGCGAAGCATTCTTGTCTTCACTTTCGATTCGGTAGTATCTGCGATTACTACCAGAGGCTGTCAATGCAGTCTGCTCGCCCACTTTTTTACCAGTCGCCTCAAAAAATAATTGACTTAACGATTGCGCCATATTGCATTTATTTTAACGTGCACATTTATCAAGCACATTACACATAATCAAAACATTAGAACATTACACTAATAATCTTCACACTAATTCTCGTACAAAATAGAATGCCATCATGCCACAGCATATGAGCTTCAAAATTGTACCCGTAAACAGGCCAACGAATGAGCCAAAACCTGCACGAATTGCTTGGTTCAATTGAGAGTTTTTTCCCATTTCATCGGTATTTTTTATAGTATGTCGATGACGATTGAAATAAAGCATTTCTCCCAACACAGCACCCACAAATGGCCCTGCTACAATACCTATAAACCCAAAGAACATACCTACTAGAAGTCCGATCGTACTTCCCCATACTCCCCATTTGGTTCCACCAAACTTTTTCGTTCCCCATGCAGGAATAAAGTAATCTAAGATTTGGATTATCACGGTGAATACGGCCCAAATCACCAAAAATTGCCACGAGAATTGCACTCTATCCGTCCAATGCAACAGCAATAAACCGCCATACGCCAAAGGCACTCCAGGTACAACAGGCGCAACACACCCCACTATACCAAGCAACAAACATATTGCGCCTAAAATAATAAGAAGTATATCCATTAGAGCAACAATGATTAACGATCAGAGCGTAATTTACGATTATCTATCTTTATCCTAATACCGCTAACACCTCGATTTCAACGAGGCCACCTTTAGGCAATGCAGCCACAGCGACTGCAGAACGAGCAGGGAACGGAGCAGAAAAAAGAGTAGAATAAACCTCGTTCAATACGGCAAAATTAGCCATATCAGTAAGAAAAACTGTCGTCTTAACCACATGACTAGCCTCTGTACCCACGGCTTTCAATATAGCAGCAACATTCTTGACAGCCTGCTCAGCCTGACTACGAAAATCAGCACCTGCAAACTCTCCTGTAGATGGATCTATACCTAATTGACCACTCGCAAATAGCATTCCATTTGCCACAACAGCTTGACTATAAGCACCTATTGCAGCAGGTGCCTCCGAGGTAGAAATAATTTGTTTCATAGAATTCAATATTTTGTCCCGCAAAGGTACTAATAATTTCTTAAATACACAAATTTTTCCTTAGAATTTGTAAATTTACAAAAAAAATTGTACCTTTGCACGCTGTTTATACGCATTAAGTAGAAATAAAAATGAAAATTGCGCTAATAGGATACGGTAAAATGGGGCATATCATCGAAGCCATTGCTCTTGAGCGAGGACATGAGGTAGTATGCATCATTGATCAAAACAATCTTGCTGATTTCGCATCGGATGCCTTTGCATCTGCCGATGTAGCCATTGAATTTACCACTCCACAGACAGCTAGAACCAACATTCTTCAGGCATGGCAAGTAGGTGTGCCTGTAGTATGCGGAACAACTGGATGGGATGTAGATGAATTTAGGATTAATAGTTTAGAATTAGACGAGAATCAAACTCCTGCAGGAGGATTAATATGGTCATCCAACTATAGTATTGGCGTGAACATACTATTTGCACTCAATACACAATTGGCAAAGATGATGAACTCTTATCCAGAATACACTCCACACATGACAGAAGTACACCATATCCATAAATTGGATGCTCCTAGCGGTACCGCAAAAACACTACAAGAGGCAATTGGTGACAATCGATTGGCAATAGAAGACATAGAATCGATTCGTGAGGGTGAAGTACCGGGTATTCACACCGTAGTATGGGATAGTGAAGTTGATTCTATCAGTATTAGCCATAGTGCTAAAAGCCGCAAAGGCTTTGCGTTGGGCGCTGTGATAGCTGCTGAATGGTTAAAGGGGAAAACGGGTTGGCACGATTTTCAAGAAGTTATTTTTGGACAAGATAAAAACTTAACAAGAAATTAAAATTATCTCAGTATTTTCAAAGTATATATATGAAGACATTTCAAAATAGGATCAAAGAAGTAAACACAAAAGGCTGGATATCATGTGGATTGTGGAGTGCTGTGTATATCGCATTTATCATTTGGGTTGCTTGGGGTGATTGGGCTAGTCTTGGATGGCTAGTCTTGTTGCCTATAATTATGGATATGTTTACCACCAAATACATTCCATGGAACTGGTGGAAAAAATATAAACCAACGATAGCCGATGGAACAAAAGAAGAAAAGAAGAACCCGCACGCAAATTCGGTACTATACACGATTTTTTCTTGGATAGATGCTATCCTTTTTGCGTTGGTTGCGGTATATTTTATCAATCTATATATTTTCCAGAATTACCAGATCCCTACTTCATCATTGGAAAAAACCTTGCGTGTAGGGGACTTCTTGTGTGTGAATAAAATGTGTTATGGTGCCCGTGTTCCCAACACTCCACTTTCAATGCCACTGGTACAACATACAATGCCTGCTCTATTAGGTGGAGGAAAAAGCTATATCGAAAAACCACAATGGGAGTACAAACGTCTTAAAGGTTGGGATAAGGTAGAGAAAGGTGATATTGTTGTATTTAACTTCCCTACAGGCGACACTGTCTGTACTAAGATGCAGAATCCCGATTATTATACATTATGCCACTATTATGGTAAACGAACAGTAGAGAATCGTAAGGATGTATTTGGCGAGATCGTAGTACGTCCAGTAGATAGACGTGAGAACTATGTAAAGCGTTGTGTAGGTACTCCTGGTGATAGTTTGCAAATCATTGATAATGTAATCTATATTAACGGAATAGCAGAGCCTACGCACCCTTATCTACAATACAACTATATCGTCCAAACAGATGGCCATATACTAGGGAATAGCTATTTGAGCAAACTAGGGGTATCAAAGGAGGATCGCAACACTTTAGCAAATGGTGTGTATCACCTACCTCTAACCAAAGAAATGAAAACTGAATTAAAGAAGAACATCCACGTACAGAGTGTAGATGTTGAGTCCGAGGAAAATGGCGGAGAGGTTTATCCATTGGGGCACAACAATTGGACGCGCGATAACTACGGGCCTATCTACATCCCTGCAAAAGGTGATACCATAATGATTACAGAGGAGAATTTCTGGGTATACAAACGCATTGCAGATGCATATGAGTTCAAACCTATGAAAATAGGCGAACCCTATGTATTTGAAATGGACTATTACTGGATGATGGGCGACAATCGTCATAAATCTGCTGATAGCCGCTATTGGGGGTTTGTACCTGAAGATCATATCGTTGGTCGTCCAATGTTCGTTTGGCTCAGTATCGAGAAAGACAATTCATGGGGTAAGGGACATATCCGTTGGAAGAGAATTGGATTGAGTCATTTTGAGTAAAAAAGATACCACGCTATTAGATATTAAGCCGCTTATCTGTTGGATATAGATGACAATTTTGCCGACGACATATATGGGTAGCACGGAGTGGTATCGCCGTTTTTTAACCGATCCATCGAATGTACAGATTGAGGTTATGGAGAGTTTTCCCAAACAAACCTATCGTAATCGATGCACGATTAGCCTGCCCGTGGGCAATGAGGCGATAAGACAATTAGGCGGAGAGGAGAGGAGAAGAGAATTGCTTACGCTGTCGGTACCTGTAAAGCGGGCAGATAGCAAGCAATTAACTAAAGATGTGGAAATCAGCTACCAGCAACGATGGCAACATCAACATTGGATTGCACTAACAAGCGCCTATAAGCGTACTCCCTACTTTGATTATTATGCAGACTTCTTTCGTCCGTTCTACGAAAAGGAGACAAAGTTCCTAATCGATTTGAATGAAGGGTTGCATGAGATTATTATTCGTTTGATGACAAATAAAGAGCCAGCAATCAAGAGACAAGAAACTAGATTAATCACTACAACTGATTGGCAATGTTTGGATTTAGAACCATGTTTTGGTAAAGGACATAGTATATTGGATCTATTGTTCGAATACGGACCTGAAACGCCTCTAATATTAGTTTAGTAACGCCGACACCATTCGTGTTTAGAAATTAACGGTTAACAAATATGCAAAATATAAACTGGGAAGAACTGACTTTTCACTATACAGAGACCAATTATATTGTTCGCTCTGCTTGCCGCAATGGCGTGTGGGAGAAGCCATATGCTACACGTGATAAGTATATGCGTATTCATGTGGCAGCAACAGGTTTACAATATGGGCAAGAGTGTTTTGAAGGGCTGAAAGCATTTAGAGGGGTGGATGGTAGCGTTCGAATATTCCGCATGGAGGAAAACGCCAAACGTATGCAACGCTCCGCCGAGGGGCTACTCATGACTCCAGTACCTACAGAAATATTCTGCGATGCGATATTATTGGCATTGCAAAAGAATATTGATTTTCTACCACCTTATGAAACTGGAGCTACTTTGTATTTCCGTCCAGTATTAGTAGCGACCACCCCAGAGATTAGTGTAGGTCCTGGATCAGATTGCGAGTTTATCATTATTCCAACGCCTATTGGTCCATATTTTCCAAATGGTTTTCAAGGGACTCCATTTATTGTTAATCGTCACGTGGATCGCTCTGCGCCACAAGGAACAGGACAATGGAAAGTCGGGGGAAATTACGCTGCTTCCTTCCGTGCTAGCGAAGCTGCACACGCTATGGGGTATGAATGTATGTTTACAGATGCTAAAACACATACATATATTGACGAGTGCACAGCATCGAACTTCATTGGTATTAAGCGATCAGGCGAAAAAGTAGAATATTTGACTCCTCGCTCAAGTGCAATCTTGCCCAGCATTACCAATGACTCGCTGATGACATTGGCGCGTGAGATGGGCATAAAAGTAACACGCCGCCGTATTCGTGTAGAGGAATTGGCTGAGATACAAGAAGCCGCTGCATGTGGTACAGCATGTGTAATCTCACCTATCACCAAAGTTTTTGACCCTGACAAAAATAAAATATACCATTTTGGAGATTCTGGTCCTATACTCACAAAACTATACCACGCACTACAAGATATCCAATACGGGCGAACGGAAGATAAACAAGGATGGTGTACGATAGTGTAATCACCAATACATTTTATTATAAGTACCGCGCACGACATGCGTGCGAGCGCGCACGCACATATTAATTCGATCTGAGAAGTATAAAGTGATAACGAGGTGGTAACGGGATTACTATAGGAAAAGAAAACGGAAAGAAGAACAGAGAGAATACGGAAAAGATCAGCACATTCACCCGTCATCAGGCAAGTGATTATCGAGTGGTATGCGAGTTGGTAGAACACTTAAGAAAAAGCCACCACTATTTCAAACATATTATAGGGTACTTTTATAAAGTACCCTATTTCCTTTTTTGCCAAAGGATAGCATCTCCCTCTAGTGTCCAGTCTACAAGAGGCGTAGAAGGAGTAAAGCCCATTTGTTCGTAGATATGCGAGCATGCAACATTATGCACACTAATGATGGCATAGAGCATACGCAATTGTAAAAAACCAAAAGCGTAATCCAACAGTGATTGTACCGCCTGTTTACCCACACCCTTGCCACGCGCTTCAGGCGCTATATACATACCAATAGCCGCTTTACGATTGCGCGCATCAAAATCAAAGAGGTCGATAGATCCTACTATACGATGCGATGATGCCACAGAGGTTGATTCATCGTACTCTATAATAAGGCGTAACTGTCCATCGCGATAGATATCGCCTGTGGTATTCTCAATATACTGGCGCAAATCATGACGAGAGAGCGGATTATGTGTATCTGAATCCGCCCACATCGTAACATCATTTTCCCATTGATAGAGAAAAGGAAGATCAGAAGGCTCTATTTTACGCAAACGGAGCATAATTATGACTCTTGAATTAAGAATTCTGAATTATTCTTATCCAAATAAGCCAAAAAGCCCCTTCTTACGTTGGGGTTCTTCTGTCATAATATTGGCAGGAGCAGGTTGAAAATGCTTGCCGGAATGGATCATCTGATAAATTACTCCCCAATCAGGGATACCACCTAGATTGCGATCATCAATAAAGAGATCAGCCTCTAGTTTACGAGCACGCACGATGTCAGCTGTTTCCTCTGGGAAATTAGAATTAACTGCATAAAATTCCAACCCTCGTTTAGCGCAATAATCGATTGCCTCTTGCAACAAGTCCCCCTCCCTACATGTCCAAAGGATAAGTTGGTGATGATCTTCCTGCTGAAGTTTCTTAAGTGTCTCAATAGCAAATGGAATTGGTTTTCCGATTGCTGGATAAGCATGGGTTACAATAGTCCCATCAAAATCAATTGCAATTGTCATAGAATTTTATTGAATGGGTTATATCTATTTTTAGTAGTTTTCTTGATCGGTTTGTTGCGGTTGGAGTTCTGCTTGTAGTTTGGCCTCAGATGGTTTTGTAAAGTACCAACCAATAGCCGATACGGCAGATATCCACAACATGGATTGGTAAGCTCCCATAAGGTAGAAAGCCGCTATTCCAAAAACCATTGTATTACCAACCAACAAAATACGCCAAGTAGCAGCAGTCTTATAACCATTGAGTTTAGCTGTTTCATCGGTAAGTTGAGCCAACTTTGTGCATTGGCGTTTACAGAGATACAAGCCAGTAGGAATAGTCAGCAGAGCATCAAAGATGACGAGATACTGCAGTACTTGACCAAATAAGGTCATTGGATTAATCGGAACGATGATGTCCTTCATAATCAAAAAATACGCTAAACTTCCTGAAATAAGCGTAAGAATCAGTATACCGTAGTAGTACAGATTGAGGGATTTAATGATGTTTTTTTTCATTATGTTTCAGAGTTTAAATTCTATTCGGTTAACAATAGAACGTCCAAGGGTAATCTCATCGGTATATTCTATCTCATTGCCAATAGCTACACCGCGAGCGATTTGAGATATTTTAATAGGTGTAACATTGTTTAGGTTCTGCAATTTTTTATATATATAAAAGTTGGTGGTATCTCCTTCCATTGTAGTAGGAAGAGCAAGTATAATCTCGTGAATATCATCATTTTGCACGCGAGACACCAATGAATCTATCTCTATATCCGAAGGCCCTATTCCATCCATGGGCGAAATAATTCCACCTAGAACATGGTATAAACCATTGTATTGCCCCGTATTCTCAATCGACATCACATCTTGTACATTTTCCACCACACAAACCGTTTGTTTGTCACGTGAATGTGATTGACAAATTGGGCACACCTCTTGGTCAGAAATAGTATGACAAACACGGCAATACTTGACTTCCTGTTTCAATTTGGATAATGCACCAGTAAACGCTTCTACATCCTTATTGCTCTGACGTAGCAGATGCAAGACTAGGCGCAACGCCGTCTTACGACCGATACCAGGCAATGAAGCCATTTGCTGCACAGCATCACTTAATAATATGGAAGGATAAGGGTTCAATCTTGAATTATGAATTTTTAATTATGGCTTTTTTGCCCAACGGGCTGGAAGCATGCGATAAGGGTATTTTTCGCGCATATTATCGGCATTTGGGCAATCGAAACGATGAATTCGAATACCTTTCATGATGCTAATAAATGCAAATATAGGATCACCCGGTTGTGGATTGCAACAAGTTGCAAGATTATACTCTACACTCTTGACATTTATATCCACCTCTAGTGCCAAAGCCTCCTGCGGATCTTTAGGCACATATGGCGTATTATCACGGAAGTCATGACGCGGTTCATCCATCATTTGGAAGACCTCTTTGATACGCAATAGATCCTCTTTTCCCAAAGCAATTGACTGATATAGGTCCGTCGTAATCTTATAGCCTAGTTTAAGTGCAAGACGAGAAATATCTCCTTCGGTATAATCTAGTTTCCAGTTTTTAAAACGGCGTTCTAGTAGTTCACGTCCCTCCGCAGCATTGCGATACTCTACCTCCTTGAGTGATTGGCGAATCTTACTCTTAGCTTTGCTAGTAACCACCACATTCAACCAATCTGCAGTCGGTTTTTGGTTAGGAGCTGTTAGAATCTCCACCTGGTCACCGTTCTGAAGTTTCTGACGAATACTCACATTCTGGTTTCGGATACGCCCTCCCACACATTTACAACCTACATCGCTATGAATAGAGAATGCAAAATCCAAGACAGTAGCTCCCGCTTGAAGGCGTTTGAGATCGCCTGTAGGTGTAAAAACATATACACTCTGGGCATCCGTATTTAAGCGATTTCCATCCACTCCTTTGTATGACCAGTGCGCTGCAACTCCCTTCTCCGCTATTTCATCCATACGTTTTGTACGGATTTGCACTTCCACCCATTTATCTTCTGGTCCTAGAACCGTAGTATGCAAACTCTCATACCCATTTTCTTTAGGTACGCTCAACCAATCTCTTAAGCGTTTCGGATTAGGCTTGTACATATCCGTAATAATGGAATACACTTGCCAACAATCCAATTTTTCTCTATCTAATGGGGAGTCAAGAATGATACGTATAGCAAAGAGATCGTAGATACGATCCACGTCACAGCGCTGCGCTTGCATCTTATTGTAGATGCTATGGATAGATTTAGGACGACCTTTGATAGTAAATTGGAAGCCAATCTCTCTGAGCTTCTTCTCTAGCGGTGTAATAAAAGACTCAATATACGCATCGCGCTGCGCTTTCTTTTCGTTTAGTGCGTGCGCGATGTATTTATAGGTTTTGTAGTCCAGGAACTTAAGAGACAGATCCTCCATTTCTGTTTTAATGGCATACAAACCGAGGCGGTGTGCCAGAGGAGCATGGAGTTCTTTAGTCTCACGCGCCACGTGGCGGCGACGATCCGAATCGCCCTCTTTATCAAGAGTACGGAGGAGTTCTAACCGCTCAGTGAGAATATCGTATAGAACTTTATTGCTGTCTTCTGCTGCCATAGTAACCTAAAATTGCTATTTTCGGCTGCAAAGTTACAAAAAAATTTGCATATATGAAAAAGAATTAGTAATTTTGCAGCGATTTTATGGAAATTCTTATAATTTCCAGTCGAAACACGTGCTTAGAATATAAAATTAAGTTATCATGAATACAAAAGTTATTATCCGTATTTTGCTAGGTGTAGCCGTAATTTTTATGGCTTTCATTTGCGTGAAAAGTGTTGTAACCCCAATTCAATTTGAAGAGGCTCGCGTACAACGTGAAGTAAAAGTAATCAACAATCTTGTTTGCCTTCGTACTGCCGAAGCTCAATTCCGTTTGGACAAGGGTTATTTTACAGCTGATCTCGACTCACTGGTAGATTATCTCAAAACCACTCCAAAGAAAGAGGTCTTCAAAGTAGGTTCATTGACTGAGAAACAATTGGAAGATGGTATGACCGAAAATAAGGCAGCTAAAATTTTGGAGCGCGCACGTCTTAAAGCACAACGTAAGATGAAATTCCAGGGTGCAGACAGTCTTGATTTATTGTATAACTACATTTGGGAGCAAGATCGCGAAGTAAAAGCTACAGGTTTGCAAGGTTTCCGTCGTGATACCATCATGACAAACATGATTCAAGCGCTCTACAAAGGTCAATATACAGAAGAAACTATTGGTGAGATTATTTACATTCCTTACACAGACAATGTAAAGTATGAGGTAGAAACCAATAATGGTTATACCACATCACAAGGAATCAAGGTACCAATCTTTGAGATTCGTGCTCACTATAACACCTACCTCCATGATCTCAACAATCAAGAGCGTATTAACTTGATAGACAAAGAGGAAAAATTGGATCACTATCCTGGTTTGAAAGTAGGATCTGTAGATGCTCCAAATAACAATGCAGGTAACTGGGAGTAATATTTATCAAGAATTTTGAATTAAGAATTGAAGGATTCAAAGTTTCATGAGAATTATTTCAGGAACATTTAGGGGGCGTCGATTGATGCCCCCTAAAAATATTACAGCACGTCCTACGACTGATTTTGCAAAGGAAAGTCTATTTAATCTTCTCACAAATCGTATGGATTTTGAGGATGTAGACATGTTGGATCTATTTGCGGGTACAGGTGGAATAGGCTTGGAGTTCATATCACGCGGAGCACGAGAAGTGACTGCTGTAGAGATGGCTCATACACAACAGAATTTTATCATCTCGTGCTGCAAACAATTGGGAGTACGAAATTTGCACTTAATTCGGGGCGATGTATTCAAATTTGTCAAAACATGCCACATACAATATGATTTCATCTATGCGGATCCTCCCTATGATTTAGAAACATTAGAAACCCTACCCGACTTAGTATTTGAACAAGGGATTTTGAAAGAAGGTGGTTATTTTGTATTAGAACATTCAAAAAACAACCATTTCGATTCTCACCCACATTTTATAGAGCAGCGTAGTTACGGTAGCGTACATTTTTCATTTTTTCAATAAATAAACCATGAATCTATCGCCATTATTAACACTGACCCTCGTGATTGGCATCATCTGGTTCATACCGCTCGCGTGTCGCAAGATTCACGTACCAAGTATTGTGGGTTTTATTTTGGCGGGAATATTGATTGGTCCTTCTGTTTTAAATTTGGTAGGAGAGAGTCCGAGCATCAAGATCCTAGGATCGTTAGGAATGCTTTATATCATGTTTCAATCTGGCAGTGAGATAGACATCAATGATTTTAAGCAATACAAGTATCGCTCGTTCTTTTTCGGTTTATGCACATTTTTTATTCCATTTGGGTTAGGTATTGTTACTAGTCGATATCTCCTACATTTTAGTTGGTTGCCTAGTATGTTGCTCGGTGCAATGTATGGTAGCCACACATTAATGACCTATCCGATTGTAAGCCGGTATGGCGTACAAAAAAATGTAGCAGTAAACATTACTGTGGGAGCCACGATGATGGCAATTACCCTATCTCTTATCGTTTTAGCAATAGTAGAGGGGATGAGCAGTACAGAGCAAAGTACCAGGGATTATATCATTCAGTTATCTCTTGTTGCCATCTTTTTGCTCACCGTTTTGTGGCTTTTCCCTCGCTATGCACGAATGTTCTTCAAACGCTATCGAGATCCCATATCGGAATTTATGGTGGTCATGTTGATGCTCGTACTTAGCGCCTTTCTAGCAAACATCGCAGGTTTAGAAGGAATTTTGGGTGCGTTCCTTTGTGGCGTTTCACTAAATCGCTTACTCCCCAACCGTTCACCTCTGATGAACCGAATCAACTTTATGGGGAATAGTATTTTCGTGCCACTGTTTCTGATTAGTGTAGGTTTGATGATTAACGTTCATGCCTTTTGGAGTGGTTGGACAACCGCAATTATAGCAGTGGTTATGATTGCCACAAAATTGATAAGCAAAGCATTATCTGCATGGATAGCACAAGGCGTATTTCGTTTTTCCAAACATGAAAGACAACTAATCTTTGGTCTTTCACATGCTACAGCAGCAGGCACTCTAGCAATTGCTACAATTGCATATCAAATGGGGATTTTATCAGCAGAGGTATTGAATGCTTCGGTCTTGATGATTTTAGTACTCTGTACCACTGCTAGTTTCATAACCGAACATGCGTCTAAGGAGTTAGCCCTGCTTGAGAGTGCAAAGTTGGTATCTGATCATGAGGATGACTATTGGCTGCTCACATCTGTGGGAAAGGATCTCCGGCCAACATTGCGTGAAATTGGCGAGATGGCTTCACTTGATAACATCGAGATAGCCCAATCCGCAGACTGGGTAGATGTATCCAATATGGTAGAGCACACTAGTAAATCTGTAATCGTCTATCACGAAGCACAACCAATCAACACGATCAATCGTCTAGTTGTGGCAGTACCACGTTATGCAGAGAAGGAGCGTGACTTTATCACCTGCTTTGGATTAGTACGTCGTTTAGCAGGTGAATTAGGAGCAAAAGTTATATTTTATGCACATCCAGACACACAGGCAGCCTTGCAAATAATGTGTCGCCGTCCTGGTAAATATCTACGAGCATCTTTTCGCACTATGGATGGTTGGGAAGAAATCAGTATTCTGTCCCAAACTATCATGGAAAATGATATGTTGATATTGCTATCATCACGCAAATCTACTGCTAGTTACAACCCACTGTTTGAGCAAATACCAACCATGTTATTGGAGCACTTTATGAATTATAGCTCCATGGTAGTATATCCAGAACAGCTAACATGTGGTCCTGATATTGACACCTTATTGATGGAGATTCCACCTGCTAGCAAAACATGGTCTATGGTATCGAAAATAAAACGAATACTATTGCGCTTATATCCATTTAGGAGAGATAACCGTGAAGAGTAAACTACAATCCATAGCACAGATTTTTCTCCGAGAGGTCGGAAACGATTTGTCGCATTATACCTTTGTATTTCCCAATCATCGTGCGGGATTGTTCTTTCGCAAATACATTGCTCAACATGTAGAGAAGCCTATCTTCTCCCCCCGCATCATTAGCATCAACGAGTGTTTTGCAGAATTATCTGATTTGCAAATTGCAGATCCTCTCACATTGTTATTGCGTCTTTATTCTGAGTACCAATGTTTGCATCCTGCACCAGAAGCCTTAGATCGATTCATCTATTGGGGGAAGATGATGCTGGCTGATTTTTCTGAGATTGATAACCATTTGATTCCACATGTAGAGGCTTTGTATGCTTCAGTTCGCGATTGGCATGCAGTAGAAACACATTATAGTTATTTAACCAATAATCAGCGCAAAGCCTTAGCAAGATTTTGGAACGACTTCCATGCATCAGACACCAAATATCCCAATAGTGAATTACACCAACGTTTTTTAAATACATGGGATTTACTATTTCCTTTATATACAGCATTGCATACAAATCTGCTAGAAGAGGGTTTGGCATATGAAGGTATGTTGCATCGCGAAGTATTAGAACACTGGGAAGATATCCCGACCTCGCGATTTAGGTCACAATACGTTTTTCTAGGATTTAATGCACTGACGGCATCTGAGCGCGAATTGATGATCCGTTTGCAAGAGTTAGGCATCGCAGATTTTTATTTTGATTACGATAGTCCTTACCTATATGATCCTCAAAACAGGGCATCGCTCTTTAAAGAAGAAAATCTGCGACTATTTAAGTCTAGATTTGTTGTCCCAACGAATCCTTATCAGACGCCAGAAATGAATCTCATCTCTGTCCCATCTACAGTAGGAGAAGTACACGAGATACATCGCATATTAACAAGTATCATCCCAGATGACACACAGGATCTAACACGTACAGCGATAGTGTTGCCGGACGAACATTTGTTGATACCGCTATTACATGCTATACCAAAAAATATTGGTAAGATTAATGTCACGATGGGTTATCCGCTACGTGCCACCTCACTATACATGCCCATTGCATATCCAGAACAAGTATTGATTCCCATGCCGAAACAAGCCAATGCGTTTGTTCTGCAGATGAGAAAATATCTTCTTGACCAGATTAATAACGAAAATTCCGAAGGTGTATACCAACTTACCAAAGTTCTTGACCAGTTGGACAATGCAATCAACACATACACACAGATTTCGTTTTCCGTAGCTGACATGCAGCAATTACTTAAGATGCTAACGTTGGAGAGTACAATTCCCTATGTAGGAGAACCGCTAGACGGGCTACAGATAATGGGCGTTCTGGAAACGCGAGCACTTGATTTCGACAACATCATCATCACCGGTTTCAATGACGATCTTTATCCAGGTCGCTCAGGAGGTAATAGCTTTATCCCATATACCCTACGACAAGGCTTTGATTTGCCAACGCCAGAGCGACAGGACGCCATCTTCGCCTACAACTTTTATCGAATGTTATCGTATGCCAAACGTGTATGGTTCATTACAAACTCTACTGCAGACGAAACACATTCCGGAGAAGTATCACGGTTCTTGTACCAATTAAAATGGCAGTATCAAATCCCTATTCATCAGGAAACAATTGCCTATTCATTGACAGGATGTATAACTTCTAAAAAAGAATTTCCAACAATAGAAAAGGATAATCGCATTGATGAATTACGCACAATATCTGCCTCTGCGCTAACGACGTATCTACGCTGCCCCAAACAATTCTATTACAAATATATAGAACGAATCGCAGAGCCTGAGCAAGACGAAAGCATCTCTGCCAGTGACCTAACCATTGGTAACGTGTTGCATGCCATTATGCAGCATCTATACACCCCATTTATTAATAAGAATATCACATTATCCGTCATAGAAGAATTAAAGTCCCAAATCAACGACGACCATTTCTGGAACAATCTATTACCACTACAAGATCTAAAAGGTGATTTATTAGCTGAATGTGTGGTACGAAATTATGTAAAGAATATATTAGATTATGATGCGAATATCGCCCCTTTTCTATTTCTATGTGCGGAACAAAATGTAACGTATACCCTACCTAATAATCTTGTCATAAAAGGTACTATTGATCGTATAGATCTCTATTCTAATATAGCTCGCATTATAGACTACAAGACAGGTAAAACGGACCTAGAATACACTTCTATGGCAGACGTATTTGGAGTTGTAACTAATAATGAATCAAAAAATTACGTCTTGCGCAACAAAGGTAAATCACAAATTTTGCAAACCATGTTGTATAGCCTTATCACTGCCGAGAAGTATCCCTATGTAGCTCCATATGTATATACAACTCGTCATCTTTCTAATGCATCAGCTATAACCTGTGTACATAGAAAAGACTCTGATGCTCCGCTAATCTTTGATCAAGCATTGCGTCAAGAGTTCATGGAAGAGTTATTGGATTTGATTGCAGAAATACTTAATCGCGATATTCCATTTCATCCTACGACGGAATCACATTCTTGTGACTACTGCCCATTCATTGCATTGTGTCAAAAATAACATATTTACATATGTCTGTTCCTTATAGGACAGCCTAATGGCTAAAAAGAGTAAGACATTGTAGATGTGAAAAATTTGGAAAAAAGTACACATAATTAATAAAAACGCGCGTACGTGCGCGAAAATTTGCATATTCCATTTGTTTATATTAATTTTGCGCCCTATTTTGGGTTTTTATGAGTTGATTTTATCATAAAAATCTTAAAATATGGACTTTTTATTGTGTAATTTTTCAAAAAGATATAGATTTATGAAGCAACTTTACTCTGTAGTATTGATCCTAGTTTTGAGTGTATTTAACCCAATGTCTGCGCAACAGCTCCCCAACGCGGGATTTGAAGATTGGAGCGGAGAGAAATATGATGGTAATATACAGCTCAAAGATTGGTATGCCAGCAATGTAACACAAGTGGGATTCAAATTCAACTTCGCCCATCGCGAAGCAGGTCATAGCGGCAACTACTCTATGATGGTGCAAGATCAAGAGGTGGGAGCAATGGGTATAACCGAACCAGCACCTGGCTATTTCTCTTTAGGTCATCCATGGACATACCTACCAAGTATTACAGAAATCGGCAAAGCCACTGCAGGAACATATGGTGGTATCAGTTGGAAGTACCGTCCTGACACAATGTCTGTATGGATTAAGCGAACAGGAAACAACACCGACAAAGAGGATTTCTACCTGCTTTATTACGCTTGGTCAGGAACTGCAAAAGGTAGTAAGTACAGAGGAAAAGACGGAGGTTGTACCAGCATCAGTCATACCAACGAAGAGAGTGATATTCGTATTGCCCTAGACGAAAATGAATGTGGTTCGGATCAAAAAGGTGATCAAATAGCCGAAGGTATGTGGCGCGAAAGAAAAACATATGGAGAATGGACAAATATCCGTGTACCTATCTACTATATGAATAACAATATTCCTACCATGATGAACGTCATATTCTCGGCTAGTAATTACCCAAACTTCCGAGCTAATGATGGTTTGTATGTAGGAAATTCATTGTATGTAGATGATGTAGAACTGATTTATTCTTCAAAAATTCAGAAACTTACCATTGGTGGAAAAGAATGGAAAGGTTTTAATCCAAAATCTACTGAAGAGCAAATTTATTCATTAGGAAAAAATGCTGAATCTATTCCAGATATCAAAGCCTATCGTGGTATAGGTACATTAACTAATGCACGTGGAAAATCTGTCAATTTCTTAGGTCGTGAATTGTCAGGTAATGAGATTACTATCAATAAAGGTGAAATTGATGGAGCACCAACCACTATTACTGTCAAATCAGAAGACGGCAAGAGTAGTACTACGTACAAACTTAAATTTGTTCGCCAAGCCAGCAACAACGCAAGCCTAGCTAGTATTCTTGTTAATGATCAGGTTATTACTAACTTCAACCCTGAATTACTCACATACACAATAGAATTACCATTCGGCACAAGCCAAGCACCTGTAGTGAGTGTAGATAAGCAAGAAGATGAACAAGTTGTAGAAATTACACAGGCGACTTCAGTAACTGGCACGGCTACAATTAAAGTAACCGCAGCGGATACACGTACAACTAAAACCTACACTATTGCATTTAAAGTTGGACAATTGTCTGATAATACGCTGAAGGATATCTTAATAAACGATGAAAGTCTACCTGGCTTCACTCCTAACCAACCTATATACCGCGTATCGCTACCAACCAGCACAACTACGATGCCAACAATCAGAGCCATCTCTGCATATCCAGATGGAGCTCAAACGATAGAATACATACAACCATCTACCATCGATGGAGGTACGTATCAAATCAAAGTATCTTCGCCTGGCAATCCGACACCAAAAATTTACAAATTAACCTTCAAACTTGAAGCATCTTCCTACTCCTATCTCAAGGACTTGCAGATGGGCGAGAATTTAATTAATGCTTTCAAGCCAGAACAAACAACCTATTATGTCAATTTGCCAATAGGCACCAGTGAGTTGCCTGCCATTACCTATATAAAGGGAGAAAGTACACAACAAGTTACCATCACAGAAGGTGGACTCAATGGAATGAGCAAGGTGAACGTCGTAGCAGGAAATGGTATTAATACGACCGAATACAAGATATCAGTTAGTACGGCTGTTTCTGAGATATCTACCTTAAATATGATTTATGTAGGAGGAGAAGCACTAGATGGATTCAATGCTAGCAAGATTAGTTATACATATATTCTTCCTATTGGCACAACCGAATTCCCTGAGATAACATTCGATAAAGGAGATGAATATCAATCCGTTAGCATCACAACAGGAGGTGTAAATGGCGTTACGCGTATTACAGTTATAGCAGGTAATGGTAATACTACACAATACCAGATCACATTCAAGGTGCAACAAGCTACCAATGCCTCATTAAAGATGATTTATCTAGATGGAGCACCCCTTCAGGATTTTAACCCTGAAATACTAGAATATGACTGCCCATTACCACAGGGTACCACCCAGCTTCCTGTTATCACTTACGAGCAGTCTGATGAATACCAAACGGTCACAGTACGTTCTGGAGGCATCAATGGAGACTATCGAATCACGGTGCGACCACAATCTGGAGCTAGTCAAACTTATGTACTGCACTTCTCAGTTGCGACATCAGACAATGCTGCGTTGGCAATGATTTATATTGATGGACAAGAAATTGATGGTTTTAGTGCTACACAACTAGAATACATTGACACATTACCTATGGGAGTAACCAATATCCCGACCGTAACATATCAAAAAGGCGATGATTCACAAAAGGTATTTAGTTTGCTGAATAACAATGTACATACGCTAACTGTCACAGCCGAAAGCGGCACTACATCCGTATATACCATTACATTTATTATCCAACGTTCAGAGAGTGCATTCCTCAAAATGATTAAACTTGACGGTGATTCACTGGAAGGTTTTGATCCTAATATTTTCTCCTATAGCGTACACCTTGAGGAAGATCGTTGTCCAACCATCACCGCAGAAAAAGAAGAAGGACAACAGATTACTATCATATCTCCTCATGGAGCAGGTTCTGCACAGATTTATGTAAAACCAGAAACTGCATCGGGCAACGTTTACACAATCGAATTTATCGGTGATCCTAGCACCAATACCGCTCTATTAGACAGCATTTTTGTCAATGGAGAGCTACTAGAGAATTTCTCTCCTACCATATTTGACTACGAAGTTACATACGATAATACTCTCCCTATTGTTACCTATGCTGGCGCTGAAAACCAATCCGTATCTGTACTACGCAATAAGAATATCATCACATTATACGTCAACACTGATACCGATAAAAACCAGTACACAATCACACTACACCATATTGAGAGCAACAGTACGAGCTTGCGTGCTATATACATTGATAATCAACCACTAGCCAATTTCTCACCAGAGAAAAAGCAATACACCATTCAGGTACCTGCTGGTCAAGATATTCCAAGCATAAATTATGAGAAACAAGATACTAGACAAAGTACCTTGGCTGGTTTTATAGATGCCACACACTATGGTATCACAGTAACAGCCATCAATGGAGATACTACTCAATATGTACTCACATTCGACAAACAAAAATACAACGATGCAACTTTGTTGAACATCGAAGTAGAGGGCATGGATATTAACTTTTCTGCTGAGCAATTGGAGTATTCATTAACTTTGGCTAAAGGACGAGCTTTGCCTGGAGTGCATGTACAATCACGCGATAAACAACACGTAGGTATATATACAGCTAGTGCAACTGAGCAAAATATTGTAGTTACCGCGGAGGATGGCACTTCATGCACCTATAAAATCAACTATACATATACCACCGACAATAGTGCGTTCTTAACGGATATTCTGCTTGATGGAGTATCTATTGCTAACTTCCACAAAGACACTACCTATTATATTGACACTTTAGAGTGGCGTACACGAGTTGTACCATGCGTTCAACCTGTAGGAAATGAAAACCAAATCATCACCACCTACCACAGCGCTATCAACGAGACAACTCATATTCATGTAGAATCGCTAGATAAATCAGCGAAGAAAGATTACTATATCCACTTCCCAGTGCGCCTATCTAGCAACACAGCATTGGAATATATTGACATGGATGTTCCTTTCAATTTCCATGCGGATTCTACAGAATACGTCATTCTACTTCCAGAAGGAAGCACAGCAGCGCCTCTACTAAGTTACCAAGGACAAGAGCAAGAGCAAACTATTCGCTATATAAATCGACCTATAGGGGAGACTAGTCAGCTTATCGTAACGGCAGAAGACGGAAGTCAACGTACCTATAATTTGACTTTCAAAGCGACTTCGTCACCTGCTGAAAATATATTAAAGTCACTCCGAATCATCGAATTAGACACCCTCCTAGATGCGAATATAACATATCACACAATTAATCTGCCATATGGTGCAACAGCAATGACCGTTGCATATGAAAAGATGTTTGATGGACAAACCGTAAAAGTAGCACCTGGAGGTACAAAGGATAAAACAACTATCACTGTCCAATCCAATCGTCCATTAGAGCCTGCTTTGGTATACACTATTGTACCACAGGTTTCCACACAAAATCCGGCCGTTTTGGATAGCATACTTGTGGATGGTGAATTAGTCACTGGATTCAATAAGAATCGATTCTCATACATCCATAACCGTTCAACTACGACAACACCTAATGTTACGACTCATAAAGCTAATGGCACAGAGGTAACAACCACATGCGATCTATGGCATTGGACCGCCACAATTAATAAAGATGGCTATACGAACACTTATACGATATACTTCCACTACAACAATGAGAAAATTCCTAATAACGAATTTGATCTGTGGACTAAAACTTCCAGTTCTAACACAGACAAGCCTACTTACTGGAACGCCCCTGGAGATGAACTAGATGTATACCTTGAAACTGCAAAAGCAGGAAATACCGTTAGCAAAGATGGAAACTCTGCGGTACATCTAAAAACAACCAATTGGGCAGCCCTAGCAGGAGCAGTACCTGCTGTTATAAACTTGGGTGAGATGTCTAGCGGCTTTGCAGTAGCTGGAGGTACGCGCGTTATTCCACACGGATTTATCAGTTTCCACAACACACCAGATAAGGCTAGAATCAATTACCAATACACCGATGCCGCTGGAGATGGTGCATTATTTAGATTCAAATTTTACAATTTGAACGGTTCTGCACACGTAGTGGATTACAGACAAAAGAATGAGATCTCATCATACTCAGAAGTACAAATACCACTTAATACCAGTGGACAATTGATATCGGGTATGGATATTATTATTGATGCTACCGGAAAATACCCTACGGCATCTTATACTGCTAATCTCTATGTTGACTACGTTCGCTTTGAATATAGTAGCAAACTAGATAGTATTTACGTGAATGGTATTAAAACAATCCAAAATGGCAACGAATTTACTCTGGATAAGCCTATCGAGGACGATGAATTACCACATCTTACATTCTACGGTGAAGTCAGCGATCAAGCGCAAGATGTTTCATGGAGTGATGAAACTATAAATGGTACCTACGCGGTTCGCAATGCTGAGATCATTAACTATGCCGAAGATGGAACCTATACAAACTACACACTCCACATTAAACGAAAACTGAATCAAGATGCAAAACTACAAGGCATCCGCATTGATAACATCAGTTTGCCAAACTTCGACAAAGATAGCACAAATTATACTATTACTCTGCCTTCCAATAGGAAAACCTTGCCTGATATTCAACCTGTTTTATCCAACAAACACCAACGAGCTTCAATATCCTACAAGGATTCCACCTATACTATTAAGGTAATGACGGAGTACACTGCTATAACAAAAATGTACACCATCAAGTTCACTAGTCCATTGTCCAGCGATACCGAACTAGCAGCACTATCTGCAGAAGGAATTACCTTCGATCCTGCACAAAGAGAATACAGCATCATCGCGGACAAGCTGCCTGCTATCTATTTTGAAAAGAAAATGGATGGTCAAACTGTAGCGCTCGACAATGGTGTACTCATCGTCACTGCCGAAGATGGTACGATAGGCACATATCGCATTCTGCTGCAAAAACCAACTATCCAAAGTAACGCACTTCTCAGTGAAATTGAAATTGATGGTCTTCAACTACAAGGATTTGACAGTAATACGTTTGTTTATACTATAGACAAACGCCCTTATAACATTGGTTTCAAACGAAGCATCAATTCTGATTCTGTCATTGTGGAGCAAACACCTACATATGTGGAAATCAAAGTTATTTCTGCTGATAACGATACCACATATACGATTAACTTTGCTAGCGCGGAAATGTCCGATGACGCTACATTACATGCAATCACTATCAATGGGCTATTATTAGATGGGTTTAATCCGAAAACTACTGATTATACCTACTATACTGATTCAGCAACCATCTTAGAAACTGTTATGCATGAACGTGCACAAAAGTTGAAAGTACTCCAGTTCTTTACCGATTCATGCCTACTTTACCAATACGTTGTTACAGCAGAAGATGGCTCTATCGGCGATACTTACCAATTGGCTATCAAGCCTCATTTGAGCAACTCATCTTTCTTAAATGATATACGCATAAATGGACTATCCATCCCATATTTCCGTAGCGATAGTCTGTCATATACCATCATTCTACCTGCTGACAACGCGAAAGAGCAAGAACCTACAATTCCAAATATCGAATATACCACATCCGCACCACATCAGCTGGTAGAACTGGAACTTGGCAAACTAGGTGAAACAACCAATATCATCGTAACATCTGAAGATAAGCAACACACTAGTATTTATCAGTTGCATATCCAGGCAGAATCCAGCCACAATGCCACACTTAATAGCATCCTCATCAACGGCAATGCTCTGCAAGGATTTGAGCCACAACGACATTTCTATTCAATTCAAACACAAGAACAGGATGTCAATATTACTTGGGCTTCGGATGATAATTTCCAAACCGTTACTCTCACACAAGATAGCATCGTATACTATCTACACGTCGTAGCACAAGACAGTGTAACCACCAACACATACCAGATTGAAGTATATCATTTGCCAGTATCATCAAATGCTACATTATCCAACGTCTTACTCGATGGAAAACCTATGACGGACTTCTATCCTGAACTTAATGCACAATTGCAATTCTCCGCAATGCAACAGCGATACAACATCAATCTCCCTATCGGAACAACTACGATGCCGGAAATCGCAGCTATCATCGGAGAGAGCGGGCAACAAGTACAGACTTCTATACATGATTGGACTATCGATATGGTTGTTACCGCACCGGACGGTATCAGCAACAATACATATTCTTTCCTGTTTAATGTTCCGCTATCTAACAATACCCAACTAGCTATGATTTACTTAGATGGCGACAGCTTGACAGGATTCACTCCTAATCAATACAATTATTTCGTTGAATTGCCTATTGGAAGAACAACGATGCCTACCATACAATATGTTACACAGGAGTCCACACAACATGTAGAAACGTCTATCACTGGCGACCTACAGCAGACCTTATTTGTCACTGCGCAAGATAGTACTCAATCTCAGTATATGATTGTCTTCAACCTGACATACTCGCATGCAGACACTCTGCTGGCTATCTATGCAGATGGAGACACTATTCCTAATTTCCGTCCTGATTCCTTCTACTATAGTTACATATTACCTGTAGGAACCACATTCTTCCCTGAAATCATCTATGACTCAGCGGATGAATGGCAAACCGTTAACGTCACAACTATTCAAACCGACTCCCTTACTACTACCACACAATTAGAGGTTTTCGCTATGTCGGGTAGGAAGAATGTCTATACTATCCAATACCAGATCATGATGTCTACATGCGATTCTCTAGGTATGATCTATGTCAAGGGGGATTCGCTCTTGAATTTCCAACCTGCACAACAAGAATACTTTATGCCATTGGCAGTGGGCGATTCGCTAGCACCAGCTATCAGCTATGATATGGGAGATGAGTATCAGACCGTATCTGATACACTTATGCCATACACTATCGGCACTACACAACTAGGTTGGAAGAGAACAATCCAAGTAACTGCTCAAAATGGACTAGTGCGATACTATCATCTCTATTTTACATTTACCAAGGCACTCTCTACCGATGTGACACTCAAGCAAATTTACATCAATGGAGAAGCACTCGATGGATACAATTCAGATAATCTGAATTACTTGGTTATGCTACAAGAGGAGCAACCTACCCCTAATGTCTTTGTAGAAAAGTCCCATCATTTGCAGACCGTATCCATCGAACGAGGAGATACTACCCTTATTCACGTTACTGCAGAAGACTCCACACAACATGCTACCTACACCATCGTATTCCAACGACAACTTTCTGAATACGCACTCTTGGAGGCTATTTACATTAACGATACTATCTTGCATGGGTTCCGAGTAGACTCATTCCAATACGACATCTATCTTCCATATGGAACGAACAGTTTACCTACTATCACCTATGAACTTGGACATCCGCTACAGACAGTTAGTACCGATACCTTCAACAACGAAGTAGGTGGCCAAATGCAAACTACTATCCGCCTCACAGTCAATGCTCCCGATCAAATTTCTGCATCCGAATACGACTTACGATTTATCTTTAAGCGCAACGATGATTGTAGTTTACGTACCATCATTATTAAGGGAGATACACTGCTCGATTTCCATGCAGACACGAAAGAGTACACCATCCAATATCCTATCGGTTCTGACCCTACGATGCTAGCTAGTGTGGAAGATGTTATCGCTATCGCCAATGATTCCAACGCTACAATACTAATTACCGAAAGCGGCTCTAAAATCACCATCCAAGTCACAGCAGACGACCAAAAGGCCGTAGACGTCTACACTATCGAACAGCAAATACAGCTTAGCAGCAATGCCTACCTACAGATGATTATGCTAGATAGTGTACCATTGAGAGACTTTGATCCTACGATCACTGAATACACCTATTATATCAACGATGTTGTTCCTGAAGTCACAGTAGAGGCACAAGACACTAGTGCTACCTATGTTATTAGTTTTCCCATACCCAATGAGATCTATGTCACAGCGGCAGATGGTACAGAACTTACTTATACCATTCACTTCGTACCAACCACTATTCAATCTGCCAAGACACCGACTAACAACGATGTCCTTATCAAGCATATTGCAGGAACAATGGACTTCGCAGTAGCTACGATACGTAAGAATGTTTCTATTGGAATCTATACAGCATACGGACAATTGGTATATTACCAAAAACTTACCGAGTCTAGCCAAAACGATGTGATTATGGAAACCTATGCTGACGGCACAGAGTATCTGATGGATGTGCATTCCACCACCACACAATTCACTCTGCCTAGCATCAACCAGATGTACTACTACGTTTTCTTTGAAAACGACGAGCGAAAAATCAAGTCTGGAAAATTGTATTTGACATACTAATCATCAAATGTTTCAGTTGCATTCCGCATACCAGCCTACGGGCGATCAACCCGATGCCATCCGCCAATTGGTGGATGGTATTCATAGCGGTGCACCAGCACAAACATTACTAGGCGTAACGGGGTCAGGTAAGACTTTTACCGTGGCTAATGTCATATCAAAGATTAATCGTCCCACTCTAATTCTCAGCCACAACAAGACACTAGCAGCCCAGCTTTATAGCGAGATGCGGCAGTTTTTCCCCAACAATGCCGTCGAATATTTCGTATCCTACTACGATTACTACCAACCTGAAGCATACATTCCTTCCACTGATACCTATATAGAAAAGGACTTGAGTATCAACGAGGAAATCGATCGGCTCCGCCTAAGTGCAATATCTTCCCTGCTCAGCGGGCGCAAGGATGTGGTAGTGGTTTCATCGGTAAGTTGCCTGTATGGTATTGGTAACCCACAGGATTTTAGTCAGTCGTGTATCGAAGTTTCAAAGTATCAGAGTTTCAATGTTTCTGACTTCTTACATGCACTTGTCAACTCACAGTACGTGCGTAATGACAATGAACTCACACGTGGTAAGTTTCGCGTCAAAGGTGATACGGTAGACATATTTCTAGCTTATTCGGATTATATTCTACGCATCGAGTTTTTTGGCAACGAAGTTGACGGTATGTTCACCATTGATCCTGTGACCAATCAAGTACTTGAGGAATTTGAGTCCTACAATATCTACCCTGCTACTATCTTTTGCATGAACCCAGACAAGCAGGCTGATGCTATTCGCCAGATTAAACTAGACCTAGCTAATCAAGTGCAGTATTTCCATGATATCGGCGAACCTCTCTATGCTAAACGCATTGAAGAACGTGTTAAGTATGATATGGAGATGATTCAAGAGTTGGGTTATTGCTCAGGCATAGAGAACTACAGCCGCTATTTTGACGGACGTGAAGCGGGTACACCACCCTATTGCCTATTGGATTATTTCCCTAAGGATATGCTACTCGTTATTGATGAGAGCCACGTCACCGTTCCGCAGATTCATGCCATGTATGGAGGTGACAAAGCCCGTAAAGATAACCTTGTACAATATGGTTTCCGTCTTCCTGCTGCGCGTGATAATAGGCCACTCACTTTTGAGGAGTTTGAAGATAAAACAGGACAGACTATTTATGTATCAGCTACTCCAGCCGACTACGAATTGAAGCGTTCAGAGGGAATCTTCATTGATCAATTGATTCGCCCTACGGGCTTGCTTGATCCAGAAATAGAGGTACGGCCTCGTGATTATCAAGTGGATAATCTTATGGAGGAGATTCGTGTCCGTGTAGCCAAAGAGGAGCGCGTGCTAGTTACCACTCTCACCAAGCGAATGGCAGAAGAACTCGACGAATACTTACGCCGATATGGTGTGCGTTCTGCATACATTCATTCTGACATTGATACGCTAGAACGTATCCAGATTATGGAAGATTTGCGCAAGGGATTGTATGATGTATTGGTCGGTGTCAATCTGCTTCGTGAAGGATTGGACTTACCAGAGGTTAGCCTCGTGGCTATTTTGGATGCTGATAAAGAAGGTTTCTTGCGAGACCATCGTTCACTGACACAAACCGCAGGACGTGCAGCACGCCATGTCAATGGCAAGGTTATCATGTATGGTGACAAGATTACACCATCTATGCAGAAGACTATTGACGAAACCAACCGACGTCGTCAAAAACAAATTGCCTATAACACGGAACATGGTATTACACCTACAGCACTGAACAAGGTGATAGAGTCTAGTCCGCTAATTGCCCTTATGCGCAAAGAACAAGCAGAGAAAGCTGCTTTGGAGCAAAAGATTCAAGACAGTTGGAAGTCCGCTCCATGGCAACAGTACAGCAAAAAGGAACTTGAGAAAGCCAGCGAGAAACAACGTCAAGCCATGTTAGAAGCAGCCAAGAATCTTGACTTCGATACCGCCGCACGACTAAGAGACGAATGGCTACAAATGGAAGATAAACTCCAAGCAATGGAGTGGTAAAAAAAAGAGAGCTGAAACTCTCTTTTTGTTATTTATATAAGAATCTTTTGATACTCTTCTTTGGAGTCTTCTCAAATGGTTCTTCCTTGATTTCGATATCGTGTACACGAGAATAAGAAGGCAATGCATCATTGAGCTTCTTGAGATTCTCTTTCATCAAACGAGTTAGTTCATCCAATGAGAAGTTTTTGGTTTGATCCTCGTCTGGGAACACAAGACCAATGAGTTTTCCTTCGCGCTCTACAATTACAGACTCTGCCACACCCATTTGGTTATTGAGTTTATCCTCAATCTCCTCTGGGTAGATATTTTGCCCACTCGCACCAAGGAACATTGATTTAATACGACCGCGGATATAGATAAACTGTTTCTTATCCATGTAACCCAAGTCGCCTGTGCGCAACCATCCATCTTCTGTAAAGGCAGCACGAGTAGCTTCCTCGTTCTTATAGTAGCCCATCATCACATTCTCTCCGCGAACAAGAATCTCACCTTCGCCCTTTTCGTTAGGATTGTCAATCTTTGCCTCCATGTTTGGTACTGGCTGACCACAACTACGACGGCGGAAATACTTAGGCACCGTACCGCTGACCAATGGTCCGCACTCGGTCATACCAAAACCGATAGACAATGGGAAGTTGACATCCATCAAGCATTTCTCTACTACAGGGTTCATCGCCGCACCACCACAAAGGAAATAGCGTACTTGCCCACCAAAAGCCTTCACAAGCGATTTTTTGACATAACCACGGATAATATTCATTATGCCAGGCGTGTACCAGAAGAATTTCAACACAGCTTTGGACAATAGTGGATCGAGTTTTTTCTTGTGGATTTTCTCTATCACCAATGGTACCGTAGCCACCAAGTATGGTTTAACATCAGCCATTGCCTTAAGTAAGATGCTAGGGGTTGGGGTTTTGGTTAGATAGTAGATTGTCGCACCCGCACTGAAAGGATAGAGGAAGTCCGCCAACTGACCAAACATATGTGCCAATGGGAGCATGGATACAACTCGTTGACCTGGTTCTACAGGCAGGATATGCTGTCCATTCTCCACATTGTTGCTAAGTGAACGATGGCTGATCATCACGCCTTTAGGCGAACCGGTTGAGCCGGAAGTATAGTTAATGAGCGCCATAGAGTCAAGGTCAATCATTCCGTCTTTCACTAATGAGAAGAAGGTGTTTTCTGTAAGCAGAGACTCTTCTTTCATCACATGCTCTACATTGCCTTTATAAGGATCTGCCAAATGTATAAACGAGAAGTCGTCCATTGAGATGATGGCTTCAAGTTCTGGTATTTCTTGATGTTGGAGTTCGCGCCATACGAACGGGCCTACAAAAAGCATCTTGGCATCAGAGTGCTTGATGAGACGCGCTAAATCATCTGCCTTGAAATCTTGCAGCAACGTTACAGCTACTGCTTTGTAAGAAAGGATTGCCATGTAGCTGACTACCCAATTGGAGCAGTTGCGGCTAGCGATAGCAATCTTGTCGCCTTCTTTGATTCCCATTAGACGAAAAAGTTTGTGGAAACGCTCTACCTGTTGAGCCACTTCGCCGTGGGTGTATTGTTTTTTCTCGCCATAGTCGGCAAATGCAACTTCATTCCATCTATTCTGGATCACTTGATCCATATAATGCAAAAAATGGTGTTTCATAAATAATTAAGAATTTTGAATTTAGAGTTGTCTTCAACATTAAACATTCAACTCTAAACTGGTTAATACTTCCTCCCTAGTTAATTCCTCTCCAATTACTTCTGTTGGGTTGTAAGGCACTTGCTCTGGAGCATGTGCCGCGTCAAAAGCAAAATAGGTGCAAGTACATTCCGCTAAAATCTCCCCCTCCGCACTGCGTATCTCGCCATCCACGATAGCTATGTTACGTTTCTGCTCGCGCAAACGCGCACGCAGTTCTATAAACTCTTGACTAATGGCTACCGGCTTGCGAAAACGTGTTTCCATCTTCGCCGTAACGCCCGAGGCCTTTAGTATGTGAGCGACAACCCAGCCGCACACTTCATCCAGCAATACCGATTGAACTCCCCCGTGCAATGTATCAATCCATGACTGATAGCAATCTTGAGGTTTCCAAAAACAGACAACATCTTGTCCGTCCTCGTAAAAACGCATCTTAACGCCATAAGGGTTGGTAGGGCAACACCCAAAACAGTTGTAGCCATCTATACCTATCCATGGATTTTTAATTTGCCGCATGTAATTCCTCCAATAGTCGTTGAAAATTCACATTATTTGGTTCTTCAGCCAACAACTCCTCGCATAGCGCTATTGCCTCCCCTTTCCTACGCTGTTTACTCAAGCAATGGATATAGGTCAACTGCACAGCACGCCTATTCCAGCGTTCGTACTCAGCCCCTACCATGGCATACAAACTATCTGCCTTCTGAAAACATCCCAATGCCGTCTTCTTATTACCAAAAGGACTATAGAACTCCACATTCCCCTGCATAGAGAGCACAAACGGATCATTGGGATTCAACTCCACTGCACGTTCGACATTGCTATAGATAGCTTTGGCGTATTTCATCAATTGATTTTTGTTTAATGCCAACCGATAGGTATATACACTCGCTAAATAGGCACAATATCTCTCCTCAGGCAATACGCTTTTCATTTGTTCGATATGGTCAGCTAAACGTTGAATAAGAAATTTGCTTTTCTCCACATCGACTCCTAACAAATATGCCGAAAAACCATATTCATAATTCAGCAGTTGCTTCCTCTGCTCCGTATCCAAACTATCCCAATCTGCCGAATTAATATACTGTTCCCACACGCTCATATCGCGTGTCGCATAAGCTATATACAACTGATGGTTCGAGTATTGCGCGAGGCAGATACTCGGAACCATCAATAATATCAATAATTGTATTTGTCTCAAGTCCGATGTAAAACTCCAAACAATTACTTGCCTTCTTGCTCAAGCATCAAAGTACGTGTAGGTTGATCGCACACCTCGCTTGGTCCATAGTATTGGATAGGACCTGGATAGATGTAGCTGAGTTGTGGGTCAGCCCAGTCTGCACGGTGAGCAGCCAAGTACTTGAATGGTGCGCCATTGAGGTCAACCAAAGCCTTTTGGATCACTGGTTTCATCTTACCGTGACGACGCTCCATATTCATCATCATGGTCACAGGTACACCACCAGCTACCCACTCACTTGCAGGCTTGGTTAAGTTTTTCACCAATGCCATGTAGCCAGTCTTACCTGCTGCGATAAGATGGGCAGCAGTATTACCAAGGCTATAGCAGTAATCTGCATCGAAGTTAGATGGCATTGCGCAGCGACCCTCGTAACCAAAGAAGTGGTTAAGAGCAGCGAATTTTCCCTTGTATGTACCAGCAGCCTTGAGTTGAGCAAGACGTTTTTGTACCATTTCAATAAGAAGTTTCTCTGTCTCAATTTGGCTTACCATCACGTTACCATGAGGGTCGCGATCGAGGGTCAATTGCTTAGCAATACCCTTTGGTAAACTGCGATAGAGATCGCAAGAAGCAGCAGTGAGTTTGCTCTTCACGTACTCACGCTTCGCATCGTCGCCTTCGAGAGCAGCAAACTCCTCGTTCTCAGCGAGCATATCGTTGAGTTCTTGGATCAAGACGCGCATAGCTGGGATAAACTCGATCAAGCCCTCTGGGATAAGGATAGTACCGAAGTTGAGGCCTGCCTCTGCACGAGCCACGATTACCTCTACGATTTGCTCTACTACCTCGTTGAGGGTCATATTCTTAGCCTCAACCTCCTCAGAAATGAGGCATACGTTTGGTTGTGCTTGCAATGCGCACTCGAGCGCGATATGGCTAGCAGAACGACCCATGAGGCGGATGAAGTGCCAGTATTTTTTAGCAGAGTTAGCATCACGTTGGATGTTACCGATAAGCTCAGCGAAAGTCTTACATGCAGTGTCGAAACCGAAAGAAGTCTCAATCATCTCATTCTTAAGGGCACCGTCGATAGTCTTAGGGCACCCAATTACTTGGATACCGCAGTTCTTTTGGATGTAGTACTCGGCGAGCACACATGCGTTGGTGTTAGAGTCGTCACCACCAATGATCACAACAGCTTTGATACCGAGTTTGTTGCAAACCTCAATACCCTTGTCGAATTGCTCAGTCTCCTCGAGTTTGGTACGTCCAGAACCAATGATATCAAAACCACCCGTGTTGCGATACTCATCGATGATGTCAGCAGTGAGTTCTGCGTACTTACCGTCTACCAAACCGCTAGGACCACCCAAGAAACCGTAAAGCTTGTTCTCAGGATTGATACGCTTGAGTGCGTCAAAGAGACCGCAGATCACATTGTGACCACCAGGAGCTTGACCACCAGAAAGGATCACACCCACATTAAAGGCCTCTACAGCAGCAACCTCAACAGTAGGTTCGAACTCAATTACAGGCATTCCATAGGTGTTAGGGAAGAGTTTGAGAATCTCCTCTTGATCAGCTACAGACTGCGTTTTTGCGCCTTCTTTAAGGCTCACATTTCCTTGCAAAGCCACTGGCATCTTAGGTTGATACGCAGCACGAGCAATTTGCAAAGGGCTTTTAGTCATTGTCATACGTTTTATAAATTTTAAAAAGTTTGAGAATTTTAAAAGTCTAAACGGAACTCTGGGTTTAAAACCCAATCTTCCAAAATCGCTACAAAGGTACAAAAAAAAAAGTGAATACACAAATAAAACCTCTCAAAATATTTTTTTGTACTATTTACTTGCTTATTTGTATTTTTTTTTGTAACTTTGCGGCGCATTTTATGGTGCACTTTCCGCAGCAAAAATAAAGAAACAAAATATTAACTAAAAACTCAACAAAATTATGTTTGAAAATCAACCCAAAGGTCTGTTTGCATTGGCTCTTGCCAACACAGGCGAACGCTTCGGCTACTACACAATGCTGGCCGTATTTGCGCTCTTCTTGCGTGCTAACTTCGGACTCGAAGCAGCTACAGCAGGTCAAATCTACTCTACCTTCCTCGCGTTGGTGTATTTCCTCCCACTCGTAGGCGGTATCTTGGCTGACAAAATCGGCTACGGCAAGTGCGTAACCATCGGTATTATGGTTATGTTTGCAGGTTATGTATTGCTGGCAATTCCTCTGGGCGCAGGCGGCACCGCTATGGGCGCGATGATTGCAGCATTGGTACTCATCAGTTTCGGTACTGGTCTGTTCAAAGGA
>JAZLDS010000040.1:0-31176 GCA_045614865.1 Paludibacteraceae bacterium
ACTAGAGGGAGTAGTTGTTCCTTATACGGTTATCAAACGCTCAGGAGTACGGGTCGGAGTTTTTGGACTTGGGGTGAATCCTACTAGCTTGATTGCCGAAAAGAATTTCGCGCCAATAAAATATCTAGACCCTATCGCTAAGGCCCAGGAGGTTGCCGATATCCTTCGTGAGGAAGAAAAATGTGATGTTGTTGTATGCTTAAGCCACCAAGGAACACACCCTATGGGTACTGATAGAATTTCTGATATAGAGTTGGCTTCAAAAACAAAAAATATTGACGTAATCATCGGTGCACACACCCATAAAATAGTGGAAAATTTGTTTGTTGAGAATATTTGTGGAGAATCCGTTTTATTGGCTCAAACAGGAAAAGCTGGGGCTAGAATAGGTGAAATATCACTCAAAATAGCCCAATAAAAGCACATTTATCCCCAAAAATTTGCATATTCCAAAAAAAAGTAGTTACTTTGCAGTCGATTTTGAAAAATAGAATAATTTAACAATAAATACTAACTAATTAATCATTAATTATTATGTCAGCTATTGAATCAAAAGTTAAAGCAATTATCGTTGATAAATTGGGCGTTGAAGAGTCACAAGTTACTCCAGAGGCAAGCTTCACAGCGGATCTCAACGCGGACTCTTTGGATACTGTAGAGTTGATCATGGAATTTGAGAAGGAGTTTGGTGTTTCTATTCCAGACGAGGATACTCAAAAGATCAACACTGTAAACGACGTTATTGCTTACATTGAGAAGCTTCAAGCATAACTCACAACGTATTTCGACTTTTACCAATGACGAGTTTGTGGATATCCACAAACTCCTTGGGTGTGTAGAATATGCAATATAAGCGTGTAGTAATCACAGGGCTAGGCTTAGTTACATCATTGGGAAATGATGTGGAGACCAATTGGAAGAACCTCCTCAATGGTATGAGTGGGGCTGCTATGATTACACATTTTGACGTATCTAAATTCAAAACACAATTTGCCTGCGAGGTTAAAGGTTTGGATATGTCCACTTTGCTTGATGCGAAGGAGGTACGTCGCTATGATCGCTATATTCATTATGCGCTTAAATCTGCCGATGAGGCTATTAAAGATGCGCAAATTGATGTTACTCAAGAGGATGCATTGCGTTGTGGGGTGATCTATGGTAGTGGAATGGGAGGTATCAATACTTTAGATGCCAATATCGCCGGTTTTGGTGCTGGAGATGGTACACCGAGATATAGCCCATTTTTTATACCGATGATTATTACTAACATGGCTGCTGGAATGCTAGCTATGCGCCATGGTTTCCGTGGAGTAAATTTCGCTACTACAACTGCTTGTGCTTCATCCGCACATGCTATTGCTAATGCTTGCTATCAAATACGAATGGGATTAGCAGATGTTATTCTTACGGGCGGTAGCGAAGCGGCAGTTGAAGTTTCTGGAATTGCGGGCTTCAATGCCTTGCACGCGATGTCAACTAGAAATGATTCACCGCGAACTGCTAGCCGTCCGTTCTCCGCTACACGTGATGGATTTGTTCTTGGAGAGGGAGCTGGATCACTAGTCATTGAGGAATACGAGCATGCTAAATCACGAGGGGCGCATATCTATGCTGAGATTGTTGGTATAGGATTGACAGCGGATGCTTATCATCTTACAGCTTCTGACCCTGAAGGTAATGGCGTCAAAAATGCCATGCAACTCGCTATTAAAGAAGCTGGTATAGATCCAAAGGATGTGGATTATATTAATACGCACGGAACAGCTACTCCAATTGGAGATATTGCTGAAGTAAAGGCAATTAAAGAAGTGTTTGGTGAGTATGCGTATAACATCAATATTACATCTTCCAAATCAATGTTAGGACATACAATGGGAGCTGCTGGGGCAGTTGAGGCAATAATTTCGGTACTCTCTATGCAAGATGGAATTGTAACACCGACAATTAATCATGAAGACGGTGATGAGGATCCAAATATTGATTATGGGCTTAATTTTACGTTCAATAAGTCTCAAACTCGTAGTATTGCTTATGCGATGAGTAATAACTATGGTTTTGGAGGACAAAATGCATGTTTACTCTTTAAGAAGGTTGAAAAAGAATAGAAAAAGTGCGCGGGAGCGCATGATATATATTAACTGTTTTATTTTTTAAGGTATTATGATTACAACTAAAATTGGTGAGAACGCAGGTTTGATCTGGAATGCATTGCAAGGTGGTGCTCTCACAATCAAGGCTTTGAAGAAAGCTACAAAATTGAAAAACGATGAACTTTATCTCGCTTTGGGCTGGTTGGCTCGCGAGGGTAAAGTATCTTTCACAGAGGGTGAGGATTTGACAATCGCTCTTGTTTAATTTCTTTAAGGCTGTTTGACTTTGGTCGGACAGCCTTATTTTGACTATCTATCACGGACAATACACGCACTATTCACGGACAATAGACGGACAATAACCATATAATTCCACTACTATGACAATAGCTATCGTAGGCGCTTCGGGCGCTGTGGGGCAAGAGCTCCTCAAGATTTTGGCTGAGCGCCAATTCCCAATTTCTAATCTCAGACTTTTTGGTTCTGCGCGCTCTGCGGGCACTACATATACTTTCTGTGAAAAAAAATATACTGTGGAAGAACTTCGCCACGGCGATCTCTTCAAGGGTATTGATATTGCTTTTGTATCTGCGGGTGGTTCTGTATCAAAAGAATACGCTGAAGATATTACCCGCTACGGAGCAATCATGATTGATAACTCTTCAGCTTTTCGCATGGATCCAGAGATTCCATTGGTCGTGCCAGAGCTCAATGCTGATGATATCGCACAAGCCCTGCAAGAAGGTGGAAGACGTATTATTGCCAATCCAAACTGTACCACTATTATCATGGCAGTTTGTTTAAAAGCAATAGAGGAACTCTCACATATCAAACGTGTTCATGTTTCTTCTTATCAATCAGCGTCTGGTGCAGGAGCAAGTGCTATGGCAGAACTTGAAGAACAATATCGTCAAGCTATTCATGGTGAAGAAGTTAAGCACCAGAAGTTCGCTTATCAATTGGCATATAATCTTATCCCTCAGATTGATGTTTTTGGCGACGACGACTATACCAAAGAAGAGTTGAAGATGTATCACGAAACTCGCAAGATTATGCACTCAGATATTGCAGTTTCTGCAACTTGTGTACGTGTCCCTTCTTTACGTGCACACTCTGAAGCTGTTTGGGTAGAAACAGAGAGTCCTCTTGCTCCAGAACAAGTACGCAATGCTCTCGCTAATGCAGAAGGCGTACAAGTGATGGATGATCCACAAAAAATCAAAGGTGGCTTCCCATACCCTATGCCATTATACTTGAGCGGTACGGATGATGTATATGTGGGACGTATCCGTAAGGATTTAGCCAATGAGAATGGTATGACTTTCTGGTGTGTAGGTGATCAAATTCGCAAAGGTGCTGCCCTTAATGCCGTTCAAATCGCAGAGAAGATTATCAAGAAATAAATATTTCTAAAAATATAAATAAAAAGGTTGCCACTTCTGTAGGCAACCTTTTATTATACGATATATTCTATTTAGAATAAACTCAATTGTTCCTCTACGGGTTTGCTATCTTCTGGTACCTCGTTAGTGATGGTAAAAGGAACATCTACAGTTGGAGCTGATGATTTTTCTACAATTGATGTATTATTTTCTGTCACTGCTTCTATCGGCTCTAAAGTATCTTCACCCTCCTCTTCGTCTGGTTCAGGTTCTACTATTTCTGGCTCTGGAGTAATATCTTCTATCGTTGCTATTTCCAAAATAGAGAAGCGTTTTCCTTTAGCTTTTGGAGATTTGGTCTCGATAAATTCAGACATAATTACTTCCATCGGTGTTTTCGTATCATCGGCAAAAGTAATCTTGAACACAGCCTCTTCGCGGTCGGTCAAGATGGCCATTTTGCTATCGCTATTCTCGCCCAACATGTTTTGCAGCTTAGCTTGTGCATCCAACATGAAACGCTTGCCGTAATAGAAACCTAAATCGGCATTCCACATAGCCAACGACCACACTTTCTCGCTGTCGAACTTCTCAATACGCCATATATTCTGATCGAAATGCGCTGTCAAATCGAAATTGGTGAGGTAATAGCTACCATTATTAGTGATCACCAATATACGATCATCCTGCACAAACTCACCCAAATACATACCTTGTCCATCATAGTTAAGACGAAGTACATCAGGATCAAACCACACCTTACGTCCTCCGAGTGTAGAGTGCCCTTTTTGCTTGAGCGTAATGGATTTAACATCGTATTTTGTCAGCACATTACCTCGTGCTGTACGGCTCTTAATAGTTAGTTCACTTAGATCCTTTATTACCTCTAATTTCTTGAGGTGAAGCGCAGGTTTAAGAGCTACGCGAATAACTTCCGCTTCGCCATTAGGATTGGCTGTAAAATACATCACACGAGAGCCTGTTTTGCCCTGTGTGAGATCATATTCTTTGTCGCGTGCTACACCAGTAACGGCAAAGCGTTTCATATAATATATACCTCCTTTTCCATCTCGGTAGATAGCATTGTAGATGGTTCGGTGGTCGTTTTTACGATAAATGTCGATATGGATTATATCCGTACCTACGAAAACTTTGTCTGCTACTTTGAGAATTTTGTATTTTCCATCTTTGTGGAAGATAATGACTTCGTCAATATCAGAACAGTTGAATAGGAACTCATCTTTCTTTAAACCGGTTCCAATAAAGCCTTCTGATCGGTTAATGTATAGCTTTTCGTTAGCTTCTACTACCGTTTTAATGTTGATATTTGCGAAGTTGCGTACCTCTGTGCGACGAGGATATTTGGCTCCATATTTTTCTTTTAGAGCTTCAAACCAAGCTATAGTATAGTCGTTGAGGTTTTTGAGATTCTTGATTGTAGCTTTAATTTTCTTATCTAAATCACGCATTAACTCATCAGCTTTCTTTGAATCAAAACGTGTGATGCGGATCATACGAATCTCAAAGAGGCGCTCAATATCTTCGCGACGTACTTCTCGGATTAGTTTATCTTTCCATGGGTCAAGGGCCTTGTCTACAAAAATAATCAGTTTCTCCTTGTCTGGAGCATTCTCGTATCCCTCCTCTTTGTAAATGCGATTTTCAATGAAGATTTTCTCCAAAGACGTGAAGAAATATTGTTCCTCCAATTCTGCCTTAGCTATTTCCAACTCCCACTTGAGCAAAGATTTAGTATACTCAACAGATAGGCGAAGTAATTCGCTGATAGTTGTGAAGATTGGTTTCTTATCTTGTACGACGCAACAGTTAGGAGAAATATTGATTTCACAATCAGTGAAGGCATAAAGTGCATCAATAGTTTTATCGGATGAACTACCTGGTGCTAATTGTACTTCTATTCGTGCTTCTTCTGCGGTAAAATCGTCTACTTTGCGTACTTTGATTTTTCCCTTTTGTACAGCACGCATGATTGTTTCGATGATTTTCGTGGTGGTAGTACCAAATGGTATCTCTGTAATAATTAGTGTACGATTATCATCGGATTTTTGAATCTTAGCACGAATACGCACAGTACCTCCGCGTTCGCCATCGTTGTAGCGGCTGACATCAATCTCACCACCTGTTGGGAAATCAGGATAGAGTTGGAACTCTTCACCGCGTAGATGTGCTAACGCTGCATCACAAATTTCGCAGAAGTTATGAGGAAGAATCTTGGAATTAAGACCTACGGCAATACCTTCTACTCCTTGAGCAAGAAGTAAAGGAAATTTAATAGGTAGGTTAATAGGTTCTTTCTTACGACCATCATAGGACATCATCCAATGAGTAGTCTTAGGATTGAAGACTGTTTCTAAAGCGAATTTACTAAGTCTTGCCTCTATATAACGAGGTGCAGCTGCACCATCTCCGGTAAGGGTATTTCCCCAGTTACCTTGGCAATCTATCAATAGATTCTTCTGCCCTAGTTGTACCAATGCATCACCAATACTAGCATCGCCATGTGGGTGGTATTGCATAGTTTGACCGACGATATTAGCCACCTTATTGTATTTCCCATCGTCTACGCATTTCATTGCATGCAAGATACGACGTTGCACAGGTTTAAGACCATCCTCAATCGCGGGGACGGCACGCTCTAATATAACATACGAAGCATAGTCCAAGAACCAATCTTGGTACATGCCCGTCAAATGTTGCTTGATTGCGTCGGTGTTTTCAGCCATACGATAATTGACGGCGACAGATAAGTATTGTGCTTATTGAAAGCGCTTGTTGAGAAGTACGTGAGCAAATAAACCTGCTACTTCCAATACCATGCTTACTACTAACAAAGCATTTACTTGTACTCCAAAATAATAAACTGCCAAGCAAATTACTCCAAGTAGAACAAGGATTGCTCCAAGGTTTTTAAGTAAAGTATTCATATTATATGTAATTATTTATAGTTTCAATTATTGCGCTGCAAAGTTACTACAAAAAATGCACATATGCAAGAAATTGTTATTGGAAAATAAATTTTCGTTTGTTTTTTTTACATATGTGCATTTTTTATGATGTACACTTCCTGGTTATAGCACTATTTTGTATGTGTTATTTCCTTGTTTCACGAGGAAGATACCTGTTCCAGAAGGAAGGGTTGTGCCTACCAATCGTCCCATAACGTCGTATACCTCCATTTTTTCGTTAATTGAGATGGAATGGAGGGCTGTTGTAGGCTTCCATTTTGCATAGAGTGTACCTTTCCAATTAGCTGGAATTTCTGTCAAGGATGTGTTTTCTTGGAAATCTGCAGTAGAGTACCAACCATCAAAATCATTATCTTCTTTGTATGGGGTAGGGAGAACATATGTTTCTCTTACAAAAGTAGGCAGATCTTCATCTATACTACCTCCGTTGAGTTCCCATACGATCTCAGGTTTCTGTTCTGTTTCTGTCCATTTTGCATACAATGTTCCTTCCCATCCGGCTGGGATTTCTGTGATCTTTTTTCCTCGCATAGCTTTGGTATTGTACCAGCCGCCGAATTCATATCCTTCTTTGGTAGGAATTGGTAAGACGTAACGTTCAGTAACAAAAGTAGGTAATGTCACATCTACTGTACCTCCATCAAGCTCCCAGTAAATAGCTACTTTAGGTTCATAAATCTCAGTTCCTTCGTAATAGCCAGCAGCATGTTCTACACCATAGCGATCGTAACTATATACTGCAATAGTATATTGACTGAGATCCCCCCATCCGTCTAATCGGCAACTATTGCCATATACTACAGTCTTGAGATATTCAGGGGCAGGAGTATTGGATGTGATATTGTTATCGCTATTTTCACTATTATCGTTGCCGGTATTGCTATCGTCGTTTGAACCCTCTTCTTCTCCTAGGTATGCAGGTCCCCAAGCAGATGATTGACCTGCGGTGGTGAAGTCAGCTGAATATGGCCAAGCGTCATATTGTGTTTGGAGGAAGAAGGCTGCGATAGCATAACGCCATGCAGCGGTAGTAAGGTCGTCTGTCAACTCAGGAACGGTGCTAGTAGCAACAGCGTTGCCCTTTTGAGAGTTTTGTACTTTGGTGATATAATTTTTCAACCATGTCCAGTCTGTGTTAGCAAATGCTTTTTGTACTTCGGTAGCTGTTAGTTTTGTACAAATTACTTTGCATGGAGTTTCTTGAGCAGTAATTTCGCTTAAATTACCCAGACCGGTCAACCCTGATGCTGTTTTGTAGCTAGCCCACAACTCTTCTTGTGTTGGTATGGTAGAGCTGGTCGCTTTAGTAGAAGTATTTTTGGTTTCGCGTGGATAACAATATATAGTAAAGCGCTCTGCAGAAGGATGCTCCCAAATCAAAACGGTATCTTTAACTGTGAGATTTGTAGGAGCATCTAATGTGGTTTTTGACTTCCAACTCATTGCAGGTGGCAATGCTTTATATTTAAAGTGTGATTCACGCAATTCGTTACGCATAAGAATAGCAGAAGAAGTGCTAAATAGTACAGAACCAGTGTAACCAGAAGATAGATTAGCGCGGTTTACGTCAATTTGGCGTTGGATTTCAGCCACACCGTCATTATATCCTTCCATTCCATCTGAATCGTACGCATAACATGCACCTTGTGATGCAAAGAAGTGTACTTTTTGACCGTTAGGCAGTTTGTTAGAGAAGTGTTCACAAATTTTCTTTGCCCACCATGGAGTAAGAATATCATAATCACCCTTTTTAGCGGTAGTTGACCAATAAACTTGTGGGTTGAGATAGTCCACCCAACCTTGTTTTGCCCATTCTACAGGGTTACAATAGAGGGCGTCATATGATTCCATAGCAGTTGTTGCTGGCAAACTGATACCATAGTATGAACCTGCAGTGGCTTTATTACTCCAGTTACCAGGTGTTCCCATACCAAAACGCACCCATGGTTTGGTTTTTTGGAGGTCACGGTAGAGTCTATGCACCACAGAGTCCACGTTGGCGCGACGCCAGTCATCGATGTAGCTATTATCTTTGTCCGCATCGGTTACTTTGTAGAGGTGTTTAGAACGAGAATCAGCATCCTCGTTATTGGTACCACCGTATGCATAGAAATAGTCATCCATCAATATGCCATCAATATCGTAGTTGTTGACAATCTCCATGAATACGTTGTGTACATAGTCACGCGCTTCAGGATAGCCTGGGTCGATGATTTGACCAGAGAAGGAGGAATTGTTGTATTTGATAATCCATTGACCTGCGTTTTTCCATACAGGGTCGTCTGTGCTTAAAACACCAGATGGTGTTACGCGGAAAGGATTTACCCATACGTGCAACTCTAGTCCACGTTTGTGTGCCTCTTCTATGGCGAAGGCTAGTGGGTCGTAACCAGGGTCTTGACCACGAGTGCCTGTTAAGCAGTCTGCCCATGGTTCGTAGGATGACTTGTAGATAGCGTCGCTAAAAGAGCGTACTTGCAAGCATACTGCATTATGGTTGCCTGCTACCAAAGCATCTAGTTTTTGTTGTAATTCTACCTTTTGTGCATCGGCTGTTTTTTGTCTAGGCCAGTCTAGACCATAACCTGTAGTCATCCATGAAGCACGAAACTCGTGTTTTGGCTGTTCTTGTGCAAAGGATAGGATATTAATGCAACTTAGAGCAAATAAGAAAATAAATAATTTTTTCATACTGAATATGTGTTGTTACTTTATGATTTTTGTCACATTTGTACCTTGTTTGATAATAAAAATACCATGCATTCCGGTAGTATTGTTCCCAATCTTACGTCCAAAAATATCGTATATTTCAATTTTTTGATTGGTATTGATTGGGTAATTGGTTACAGGTGTGTTGGTTTGTCCCTCCCATTTTGCGTGCAAGGTGCCAGTCCAATATGCTGGTATGACGATGAGTGAGTCTCCTGTATATTCGGCATTGTCCCACCATCCGAGGAAAGGATAGCCATCAGGGTGAGAGATTTGCTCTGCAGTAGGTAAGGTAAATTCTTCGTAAACGTAATCTGGCAGTTGGATTACTCCGTGGAATGCTTGGTATGCTTTTCCCCAAGCTTCAGGTTGTCCTGCAGTAGTGAAATCTGCGCAAGAAGCCCATTCGATGACTTGTCCACTTTGGTAGCAAACTTGGTTAGTTGCATTAAAGAAAGCGTATAGATTGAAGCGCCAGATTTTGGTTTCTTCTATTTTTCCATAGATAGATTCGATGTATTCTCCAAGCCAAATCCAATCAGGGTGTTGTGTGATAAATTCTGTAATAAACCCTTCTTCTGCCCATTTTGGCCATGTAAGTTCGAGAACAGCATTGATTGGATATTCCTTAACTTCGTACTCTGGGTATATTTTTGCATAGAATTCGTCGAAGTCGGCTTTGAATTTCTCCCACAATTGTTGGTTGGTAGGAACTTCTATTGTAGCTATTTGTCCGCCATAGAGTTTCCAAGTGATTTCCTCTGCAGGATTTGGGTTTTCATTTTCAGCAGCATTGTATAGTGTCACACTATGTTCTACTCCAAATCGGTCGTATGCGCATACGGCGATGGTGGTGTTGGTGAGTGATCCTAAAGAGCTGGTATTAAATGATTTGCCATAAACAACTTGTTGTAAGAAGACAGGTTTCTTTTTAGCCACTCCCCATGCCATCCCTTTTGGATAAGCATAGATGGTAAATCGTTCTGCACTTGGGTGTGTCCAACTTAGGGTTGTGCCTGAAAGCGTCAAATCACTAGGTGCAGCCAAACTATCTGTTACTTTCCAATCCATAGGTGGCATTAATGCTTTGTGTGTAAAATGCGATTGTGCAAGAGATTGGTACATTTTCAGATAGGATGTTGTGTTGTAGAACACTGAGCCATTGTAGCCTGAAGATAAGTTGTTGCGGTTTGCTTCAATTTGTTTTTGGATTTCGCTAACGCTGAAACCTTCGGTGTTATCATATACTCGGTATGCAGCTTGTGACACACAGAAATGAACCTTTTTATTATCAGATAGTTGTTCAGAGAAATGTTCACACACATCTTTAGCCCACCATTTGCAGAGAACATCGTAATCTTGGCCGGATGATGTGGTTGGCCAATAGAGTTGTGGGTTGACGTAATCCACATATCCATTTTTGATCCACTCTACGGGGTTGCATGCTTGTACGTCATAATCATCAAGACCTACGATGCCACTTGGCAATGTGATACCATATGCGTCAGCTGCGTTGTCTTGTGTTGTCCAAATTCCAAATGTACCCATGCCGAATCGTACCCAAGGTTTAACAGCTTGTATTCTATCGTATAAGTTCTTGATGCAACTATCAACATTAGCACGTCTCCAGTCATCATCTGTCTTTCCGTCATGGTTAAAGTCTTGTACATTACTTGGTTTGTACAACGATTTAGAGGTGGCATCTTCCGTTGTTGTTCCACCATAAGGATAAAAATAATCATCCATTACGATGCCATCCACGTCGTAATTATTGATAATTTCCATAAGTACTTCGACTACGTATTCACGAGCATCTGGGTAACCTGGGTCAATGATTTGTCCAGAGAAAGATCCATTGTCGTATTTGATAATCCAATCTCCTGCGTTTTTCCAGAGTTTGTCGCTTGTAGAAAGCGTACCAGAACTAGTAACACGGAAAGGATTCACCCACACGTGTAGTTCTAGACCTCTTTTATGCGCTTCTTCGATAGCGAAAGCGAGTGGATCGTATCCAGGATCTTTTCCGCGAGTGCCAGTTAGTGCTGAAGACCAAGGTTCGTATGATGATTTGTATAATGCGTCAGACATAGAGCGCACTTGTAGATAAGCGGCATTCATGTTTCCCTCAACCATTTTGTCGAAGATGTTGATCAGATCTTTTTGTTGCTGTGCAGCAGTAGTGTTTCTGGTAGGCCAGTCAATGTTAGTAACAGATGTCAACCATGTAGCGCGAAATTCGTGTTTAGGATTTTCGGCTAAAAGTACGTTTGCAAAGAGCAACGCAACTAGGAAAGGAAGTAGAAACTTTTTCATGATGTTAATTAAGTAAAGTACATTTGGCCACAAAGGTACTAAAAAAATATGATTTGACAAAGTGTCAAGTGCGATTTTATATTTTTTTTGCTGATTAGCAGCATATTTCTATATGAATCACTAAGTAATCACTAAATAATCACTAAGTAATCACTAAGTAATCGCTAATAGTTAGTAAAAAATCGAAAGATTTGTTTGCATATATGCAATTTTTGTTGTACCTTTGTAGGCTAATTTGTGTAACTATGCGATTTTGTGAAATAGTTGGTCAAGCAGGAGTGAAACGCCAGTTGTGTCAGGCGGTTCGTGATGGGCGTATAGCTCATGCGCAGCTGTTTACTGGCATATCGGGTGTGGGAAAATTGGGTTTGGCGTTGGCTTATGCTCAATACATAGCTTGTCCACATCGAACAGATGAGGACTCATGTGGTGTTTGTCCGAGTTGTTTACAATATCAAAAGTTGCAGCATCCTGATTTACATTTTGCTTTTCCGATTGTGAAGGAAAGTCAAAGTGATGTGTGTGATACCTATGTGGAGAGATTTCGAAATATGGTATTGGAGAATATCTATTTTGATTTGGAGGATTGGTATCGCGTGCTGGGCGTGGAGACAAAGCAGGGAATGATTTATGATAATGAGAGTAGCGAGATGTTGCGCAAGTTGTCGCTAAAGAGTTTTGGTGATGGATATAAGGTGATGGTGATTTGGCAGCCAGAAAAGATGAATGCGTATTGTGCCAACAAACTACTTAAACTTTTGGAGGAGCCTCCTGTTAAGACACTCTTTTTGCTGGTAAGTGAACATCCAGAACAATTGTTGAGTACTATTTTATCACGTGTTCAAGAGGTTCGAGTACCTCGTCTAAGTGAAGAGATGATGGCAGATTATCTGCAAAAGGAATACGCATGGCTTAGTGAAAAGGATGCTTGGAATGTATCTCATATGGCAAATGGAAGTTATTTGACGGCATTACGAGCGATGAGTGAGAGCGAGGATAATAAGGGGTATTTTGATGATTTTGTGTCGCTTATGCGCAATGCGTGGTTGGTGGGTCAGAAGAAGGATTATGGTGCGTTGCTCAAATTGCGTCAGTGGAGTTTGGAGATGGCGGATTCGAAAGTGGGTCGTGAAAAACAGAAGGCGTTTTTGCAATATGCTCAACGTCAGATCCGCGAAAACTATATATATAATCTTTCTTGTCCAGAGATGAATTACCAAACAGAGAAAGAACGTGAGTTCTCTGTTCGATTTGCGCCTTTTATTCATGAAGGTAATGTAGAAAAGATGATGGATGAGTTGAGTAAAGCTGAGCAGCAGATAGGTCAAAATGGAAATGCAAAGATAATATTTTTTGATCTTTGTTTGCAGATGATAGTGTTGGTAAAATAATAAAAAAGATATATGAAAGAAGATTTTGCAATAGATACTGGTAGTTGCCGTGTTACAAATAAGGCAGTTAAACATAATCCTAAGCATATGTTGCCTGTTGTGGATTGGCTGAGCGATTTGCCTCGGACCGGTTCAGAGGGTGATTTGGTGGAGGTTCAGTTTAAGAATACCCGTAAAGGATATTATCACAATATCAATAACTTGCCTCTTGAGAAGGGAGTTAAGGTTGTTGTAGAAGCGAATCCAGGTACCGATTTGGGTGAGGTTGTTTTGACGGGTCGATTGGTACCAGTTCAGATTAAGAAAAACCGAATAAATACTGATCGTTATGAGATTCGTAATGTTTTGCGTTTGGCTACAGATGACGATTTGTCTCGTGCTTCTGAAGCTCATGCAAAAGAGCAAGATACGATGATTAAGTCGCGTCAACTGGCAAAGTCGTTGGGCTTAGAGATGAAGATAGGTGATGTAGAGTATCAGGGTGATGGCTCTAAGGCGATATTCTATTACATAGCAGATGGTCGTGTGGATTTTCGTCAGTTGATAAAGGTATATGCAGAGACTTTCCGTATTCGTATTGAGATGAAACAGATTGGCGCTCGTCAAGAAGCAGGGCGAATAGGTGGAACGGGACCTTGTGGAAGAGAGTTGTGCTGCTCGACATGGATGACTCAGTTTTCATCTGTAGGTACGAATGCGGCTCGTGTACAAAATATATCTTTGAATCCTCAAAAGTTGGCAGGTCAGTGTGCGAAATTGAAGTGTTGTTTGAATTACGAAGTGCCTGTGTATGAAGAAGCTGTGAAGAAGTTGCCTCCACGTAATGTGCCATTAGAGACAAAGGATGCGACCTATTATTTGTTCTCTTCTGATCCGTTGAAAGGCGAAGTGACCTATTCTACAGATCAACGTCATCCTGCTAATTTGGAGACAATAAGTCCAAGTCAAGCTCTTGAGATTCTAAATATGAATCGTCGCGGAGAGAAACCTATTACTTTAGGTGGTAAACAGTCTGCGGTGGCGGTTGCGGAAATCGATTATCAGAACGTGGTTGGTCAGGATGATTTAACTCGCTTCGATAAGAAAAAGAGCAGTAAGAATATGGGTCATCGTGGCGGTAAGAACACAGATCGTCGAAATCATCAACGTAGAAATAATGAAAAAAGCAATTTATCTCACGATAATTAGTTTGCTTCTGCTGGGTTGTCAGCAAGGTGTGGTGTTTACGGAGTTCAAGTCTCTTCCGTCAAAGGGGTGGCAGGCAGATTCTGTGGTAGTCTTTTCACCTTCGATGACAGATTCTGTGGCAGAGTATTCTTTGTATATTGCATTGCGTCATACGGATCGGTATGCGTATCAAAATCTATGGATGTTTGTTGATATAAGACAAGATTCTGTTTTGCTACGTCGTGATACTATTGAAGCAATTTTGGCAAATGAACGTGGCGGATGGATAGGTAATGGAATAAGCAAATACACGATGTCATTACCGTATTTGGAACATGTGCAAGTGCATGAAGGAGCTTACGAGGTTGTTGTTCAACAAGGTATGCGTGAAGAAGCTTTACGTGGCTTAACGGATATTGGTTTGGAAATAATTAAAAATTAAGGATTTTGATTTGAGAAATTCATGAGCAAGAATAAACTGAAGAAATTTGCGGAGATGGAGACTTTTCACAATGTGTTTCAATGCGGAGCACGTGAGATGGTGGAAGGTAGTCCTGTGGTAGCTATGCGAGGCAAATGGCATGAGGAGTATTTTCATAATGATAATCCAATTGTATTGGAGCTTGGTTGTGGTCGTGGAGAATATACCGTAGGTCTAGCAGCCCGCTATCCCGATAAAAACTATATCGGTATAGACATTAAGGGTGCTCGTATGTGGGCAGGAGCCAAGCAAGCAGAGTTGGCAGGAATGAAAAATGTGGCGTTCCTGAGAACAAATATTGAGATGTTGGCGCATTTTTTTGCGCCTAATGAGGTGGCAGAAATATGGATTACTTTCCCTGATCCACAAATGAAAAAGGCAACTAAGCGTTTGACTTCTACGTATTTTATGCAACGCTATATACAACTTTTGCAACCAAATGGTTTGATTCATCTGAAGACGGATAGTCCGTTTCTTTACACCTATACGCAAGCGATGGTTAAAGAAAACAAGTATCAATTATTGGTGGATACCAATGATTTGTATGCTGCGGAAGCGAGTGCTGATATTGATGAAGCTCGCAGTTTGCAGACACATTACGAGCACCAGTGGTTGGATCGTGGCTTGACTATCAAGTATTTGCGTTGGGAATTGTCGCATGCAGATCAACTAGTAGAGCCTGATATAGATATAGAAAAAGACACTTATCGTTCATACGGAAGAAATTATGTATCCTCAACAAATAATTGATGCCCTTCAGCATGTGCGTTATCCAGGCACAGGCAAGAATCTGGTAGAAAGTGGAATGCTGGAAGATGATATTCGTATTTCTGGTTTGGAAGTATCCTTCTCGCTGATCTTTGAGAAAGACAATGATCCATTTCGCAAGTCGGTAGTGAAAGCAGCTGAAACTGCTATTCATACGTATGTGGATGGGAATGCTGCGGTGCATATTCATACTAAGTTTGTAAAGCAGAATATGGCTCCTAAGTCAGACTCTGTGGAGAATCTCCGTGCGGCGCAAGTAATTGCTATTCATTCGGGTAAAGGTGGTGTGGGTAAGTCCACTATCTCTGCTAATATTGCGATTGCGTTGGCAAAAATGGGATACAAGGTGGGATTATTGGATGCGGATATTCATGGTCCATCTATTCCTAAAATGTTTCATACAGAGGGTTGCCGTCCGATATCTACTCCTGTGAATGGTCGTAACCTGATTGAACCTATTGAGCAGTATGGAGTAAAGATGTTGTCGATAGGTTTCTTTGTTGACCCGCAGCAGGCGGTGGTTTGGCGAGGAGGTATGGCTAGCAACGCAATCAAGCAACTAATTCAAGATGCCAATTGGGGTGAGTTGGATTACTTTTTGATTGACTTGCCTCCAGGAACAAGCGATATTCACTTGACATTGGTACAACATTTGCATTTGACAGGTGCGATAGTTGTGACTACACCACAACCAGTGGCATTGGTGGATGCACGCAAAGGTGTGGATATGTTTATGAATGAGAAGATTAATGTGCCAGTACTAGGATTGGTGGAGAATATGGCGTGGTTTACTCCTGCAGAATTGCCGAATAATCGTTATTATATTTTTGGAAGAGACGGTGGAAAGCAACTAGCAGAAGAACTTAATATTCCGTTGTTGGGACAAGTTCCGTTGGTACAGTCAATTCGCGAAGGAGGCGACGAAGGTACGCCTATTGCTTTGCAAGATGGACATCCGGCAGCACAAATATTTGAAGATATATGTCAGCACCTAAGATAACAGAACTCGGTACGCAATCTATTCGTAGCTTACTTCTCAAGTATGCTATGCCGGGCATTATTGCCATGACTGCCATGTCGCTCTATAACATGGTGGATTCTATTTTTATTGGTCATGGTGTTGGCGCGATGGCTTTGTCAGGTTTGACTGTGGCTAAGCCATTTATGGACATATGTGCAGCGTTTGGTACTTTAGTGGGTGTGGGTGCGAGTTCACTAGTGGCGATCAAATTGGGGGAGAAAGACTATCGTTCGGCAAATGATGTGCTAGCGAATGTGATTATTCTCAACGTGCTTTTGGGTGCGTTGATTATGGCTATTGGTCTGTTCTGGTTGGATCCAATTTTGTATGCTTTTGGTGCTAGCGAAACAACTATTGTATATGCTCGCGAATATATGGAAATTATCCTATGGGGTAATATCCTAACGCACATTTACTATGGACTCAATAGTATGTTGCGTTCGATAGGTCATCCGCGTATATCAATGTATGCGACAATCTTGGCTGTCGCGTTGAATGTGATTCTTGATCCGATCTTCATTTTCGTGATGGATATGGGTGTTCGTGGTGCTGCTTTGGCAACGATTATATCGCAGTTGGTGTCTGTGGTGGTAGAAATGATAATTTTCTTAAACCCTAAGGAGGTTATTTATTTTCATCGCGGTATATGGCGTCTTAAGCGTGATATTACTATGCGAGCGTTGGGTATCGGCACAGCACCATTCCTCATGCATATGGCGGCATGTTTTGTGGTTATTGTCCTCAATAATCAACTCAAACGCTACGGCGGAGATATGGAGATTGCAACTTTTGGTATGACAAATCGCTTCATTTTCTTCTTTGTGATGATTGTCATGGGTATCCAGCAGGGTATGCAACCTATCGTGGGTTATAATTATGGTGCCAATCTTTATCCACGCATGCTTCGTGCTTATAAGTTAGCAGTCTATTGTGCTACATGTGTGATGTCCACTCTCTTCCTTTTTGGCGAATTATGGCCAGAGGGTTTCATTCGCCTGTTTACTCACGACGAGATTCTTATTGCCCAATCCATTGTTCCGGCTCGTATTATGCTTGCTGTTATGTTTGCGATAGGTTTCCCAATGATTACAGGTAATTTTTATACTTCTATAGGTATGGCGCCAAAGGCTATATTTTTAAGTTTAACGCGCCAAGTACTCTTCCTTATTCCTCTCATTGTGTGCTTGCCTCTGCTATTTCAGTCTTTGGGCATCGCACCTATTTGGGGCGTGTGGTGGAGTTGGCCTATCAGCGATTCTTTATCTGTTATAATATCCGCTATCATAGTCAATCGGGATATGCGTAAGTTTAAATTCTTAAATTCTTAATAGCTATGACTGTATTGTGCATTGAAACATCCACAACTTGCTGTTCGGCAGCTATTTGTCAAGATGGTGTAACTGTCGCAAGTAGAGAAAATCTCTATGGAGCAAATCACGCCAGCGAATTGCCTGTTTTTATCGAACAGCTGCTTGCAGAAGCTCAAGCTAATGCTTGGAAATTAGATGCTGTAGCTCTTTCGCAAGGTCCTGGTAGTTATACAGGTTTACGTATTGGAACTAGTATTGCTAAGGGTATATGTTATGGTATGAATATACCTTTGATTCCTGTGGATACGCTTCGGATTCTTTGCGCTGCGGTTTCGGAAGAGATACCTGCTGATGCGCTTCTTTGCCCAATGTTGGATGCACGTCGCATGGAGGTATATATGGCTATGTATACGCCAGCCCTGGAGCAACAGACTGAGGTAATGGCGAAGGTGATAGATGAACAATCTTTTGCAGATGATTTGGTTAACAAGAGTATATACTTCTTTGGGGATGGATCGGAAAAGTGTCAATCAGTCATAACATCCTCTAATGCCCATTTCATCGATAGTGTTTATCCTCATGCAAAGTATATGGGTAAGCTAGTGGGAACATCCACATTGCTTGATGTGAAGCAAATGGCATACTATGAGCCTTTCTATCTGAAAGAGTTTGTACCTGCACCAAGTCATATAAAAGGCTTAAAATAATATTCGTTTTAAGCGATTTTATATTTTGTTTGAAATAAATAAAAAACTCATTATTGCCGAGAAGCCCGTTTATTTTTGATTTGAGCGTATTTCGTTATAAATCGTTAAAAGGATATTGTGAGAATCAAAAAAAAATAGTAACTTTGCAAGCATATTCCATATAATATATATGGATAATGTGGAACGAATTAGAATATAAATTAGAAAACAATATGGAAGAATTGAATCAACAAGTAGAACAACAAGAGAAGTATGACGGTTCGAGCATTCAGGTGCTTGAAGGTCTTGAGGCAGTGCGTAAGCGTCCTGCCATGTATATAGGCGATATCTCGCAAAAAGGTCTTCACCACTTGGTTTATGAGGTGGTGGATAACTCTATAGACGAGGCATTGGCTGGTTTTTGCAGTATGATTGAGGTAACAATCAACGAGGATAACTCTATTACTGTACAAGATAATGGTCGTGGTATCCCTGTTGATATTCACCCAAAAGAGAAGAAGAGTGCGTTGGAGGTTGTAATGACCGTGTTGCACGCCGGTGGTAAGTTCAACAAAGACAGTTACAAGGTATCTGGTGGTCTTCACGGTGTGGGTGTGAGCTGTGTGAACGCACTTTCAACCAAGTTGCATGTGGAGGTTCGTCGTGATGGTAAGATTCACGCACAAGATTATGCAACAGGTAAGCCATTGGCTCCTGTGAGCGTGATTGGTACATATGCCGAAGGCGAGGGAACAGGTACACGTGTACAATTCTGGCCTGACGGTAGTATCTTTACCGAAACTGTGTACAAGTACGAGATCTTGGCTAACCGTATGCGTGAGTTGGCATACTTGAATGCAGGTGTGCGTATTAGCTTGACCGACAGACGTGAGAAGAATGAGGATGGTAGCTACAAGGGTGAAGTTTTCTATTCTGAGAATGGTTTGAGCGAGTTTGTTCGTTATATCGATAGCAACCGTACTCCGCTGATTAGCGAGGTGATTCACTTGAACACTGAGAAGTTTGGTACTCCAGTAGAGGTGGCTATTTTGTACAATACTGACTTTACTGAGAATGTGTATTCGTATGTGAACAATATCAATACCATCGAGGGTGGTACACACGTGGCTGGTTTCCGTGCTGCATTGACCCGCGTGATGAAGAAGTATGCTGACGAGAGCAAGATGCTTGAGAAAGCGAAACTCAAAGATAAAGATGGTAATGCTAATATTGATGCTAACGACTTCCGCGAGGGTTTGACCGCTATCATCAGTGTGAAAGTGGCAGAACCACAGTTCGAGGGTCAGACTAAGACGAAGTTGGGTAACTCGGAGGTAGCAGGTATGGTGTCTTCAGCTGTGAGCGAGGCATTGAGCAACTACCTTGAGGAGCATCCAGACGATGCGAAGAAGATCGTAGAGAAAGTGATCTTGGCAGCTCAAGCACGTATTGCTGCTCGTAATGCTCGTCAGAGCGTATTGCGTAAGTCGCCTCTTGGCGGTGGTGGTTTGCCAGGTAAGTTGGCTGACTGCGAGAGTAAAGATCCTTCTGAGTGCGAGCTCTTCCTCGTGGAGGGAGATTCTGCGGGTGGTACCGCTAAGACAGGTCGTGATCGTAAGATTCAAGCTATTCTTCCACTTCGTGGTAAGATCCTCAACGTAGAGAAAGCTATGGAGCACAAGGTGTTCGAGAGTGAGGAGGTAAGAAATATCTTTACCGCTTTGGGTATCACTTTTGGTACAGAGGATGATCCTAAGGCATTGAACTTGAGCAAATTGCGCTACAACAAAGTAATCATCATGGCCGATGCCGACGTGGACGGTGCGCACATTGCTACCTTGATCATGACATTGTTCTTCCGTCACTTGAAGGCAGTTATCGAGCAAGGTCACCTCTACATCGCAATGGCTCCACTTTACTTGTGCAGCAAGGGTAGCTACAAGGAGTACTGCTGGAACGACCAACAACGTTTGGAGTTCATTATGAAGCATTGCGGTGGCGATGAGAAATTGGTGAAGACTCAACGTTATAAAGGTCTTGGTGAGATGTCCGATGAGCAATTGTGGGAGACTACAATGGATCCAGAGCGTCGTTTGTTGAAGCAAGTGACCATCGAAGATGCCGTAGAGGCAGATCGTACCATCGCTATGTTGATGGGCGACGATGTAGCTCCTCGTCGTGAGTTCATCGAAAAGAATGCTACTTATGCGAAGATTGACGCTTAATGAAGATTGCCGTTTATTGTAGTGCGAAAGACAGGATACCGGAGGAGTATCTGGCTTTAGGTGATGTACTGGGCAAGTACATCGCCGAAGCTGGGCATATCCTGGTGTATGGTGGTGCTACAGGCGGATTGATGACGCGCGTGAGTAATGCTGCCAAAGCTGCTGGTGGCACGGTGGAAGGAGTAATTCCGCAGCGAATCATCCAGGCCAAACGCATGGCAGACAACTGTGATACGCTTTATATTGTGAACAATATGTGCGAGCGCAAGCAGAAGATGAAGGAGTTGGCAGATTGCTTCGTATGTCTCCCTGGCAGTTATGGTACTCTTGACGAGATGATGGATGTAATTGCGAGTGGTACAGTAGATGAGCATCGTAAACCTATATATATACTTAATTATCAAGGGTTTTACGAGTGTCTCAAACTACAATCTGAGCATATGCGCAGATTGTCATTTCTGCCGCAGGAGGAACAGTATGTGCCATTATTCGTGGATACGATAGACGATTTAATAGAAAAAATAAACACGTTAAAATAAGATTCCTATGCAAACGGTTAAAATGCTAACTACCAAGTTGTTTGAACAGTGGTTGCAGGAGCAAGCACAAATAGCTATTCGCTATCGCAACGTGGAAAAAAGCAATATCTTGGAGGAATATAATCAATTAAAACAATTGGTAGAATCCGCCGATTTTCAGTCTAACAAGACTAGACTTACCACTACGCGCTATGCTGATACGCAGGAAGGTAGCACTGTGGCATTATATAAGCAGTTGAGTTGGACTACACCGGTAGTTTTATATAAATTGTTTAAGAAAGAAGCATGGAAAGAGAAGCCTGAAGTTGCCAAATACTTGGAGTTGACAGAACAGATTCAAAATCCAGATTTCCAAAAAAACAATGCGTTTTGGAAGAATCCTAAACGTTGGTTTACTACTGAGGAGAGCCAGCAAGAAAAACGATACAATGAGCTGAAGCAACATGCAGATATTGTGTTCTTCTTCCAGCATACAGAGGAAGAGGTCGCGATCCTCGAGTCCTACAAGAATGTATGGGCAGAAGAGTGCGAGACTGCACAATTGTCCAGCGCATGGGAAACGGGCTTTTTATATCCAAGCAAGGAATTCAAAGCCAATCACTCGTATGTAAGCGAACAACAAGCCTATACACAGGGTAGAAATACACTAGTTGCTAATCGCGTGTGGACTATTCTAACCAAGAAAGAGAAAGTTACCGCGCCAGCTTGGCATCCTACTAAAGGTATGGTTATGCATAATTTTGCGTATACTAGCGATGTGTGGCATACCGTACAAGCGGTGGCACCTGCAACGGGTGTGCTGCAAGCTAAGGTGCGCATTGCAGGTAAGGCGAAACAAGTGATTTCATTGACCACTGCCAACGCTAAAAAAGCGTTGCACTTGCTGCCTCAAGATCAACTCGTAAAAGAAGCTATTTATACACTTGTATGGAATGAAAAGGAGGTCATCAACTATGTGAATAATCTTGAGGTTTCTCGTAGTGCTAACCCCTTGGCGGGCCAGTCACTTCATATGCTAGTACGTAGTTATCTTCCTGAAAATCAGAAGGCTGGTAGTGGACAGATCGATATTGATTGGATTCGTATCTATACCAAGTAGTTTACAGTTTAGAAACTTAGGATTATGTTTTTGATTGCAGGGCCTTGTGCCATAGAGAGTCGTGATATCGTTATGCATACAGCGGAAACGTTGAAGGAGATATGCAACCGATTGAACATGCCATTGTTTTTCAAATCGTCTTATGACAAGGCTAATCGTACGAGTCTTTCTTCGCGCGGTGTAGGTATGGAAGAGGGTTTGAAAATATTGCAAGAAGTGAAAAACTCTTTTGAGTTGCCTATTCTGACAGACGTGCATGAGTCGTGGCAATGTGCTCCTGTAGCCGAAGTGGCTGACGTATTGCAGATCCCTGCTTTTTTATCACGCCAAACCGACTTGCTCGTAGCTGCGGCTCGAACAGGTAAGATTGTTAATGTGAAGAAAGGTCAGTTTATGGCTCCATGGGATATGCGCGGTGCCATTGCTAAGATTGAAGCCAACCATCCACTCGCCACATCGCCCAATAGCCTTATCGCCTCAAAGGGAATCTGGCTTACTGAGCGCGGATCGAGTTTTGGCTATGGCAATATCGTTGTGGATATGACGTCGCTTGTAAAAATGCGCGAGTATGGTTATCCTGTGGTATTTGATGCTACTCACTCTGTGCAGCAGCCAAGCAACCAGACTGGTGTGACAGGTGGTAATCGTGAAATGGTTCCTCATCTGTTGCGTGCGGCAGTAGCGGTGGGAATCGATGGACTTTTCTTGGAGGTACACCCAGAACCTGAAAAAGCCATCTCTGATGCCGCCAACCAAGTGCGACTAAATCAAGTACAAGATATCTTAGAGCAAGCAAAGAGAATAGAAAACGCTCTTAATTCATAATTCGAAATTCATAATTATATATATGTACGCAGAAAGAGCGAAACAAATATTTGATGAAGAAATTCGTGAACTAACGAAATTGAAAAACAGCATTGATGCTACTTTCGATAAGGTAGTTGAGGTGTTGTATGCTTGTCAAGGCAAAGTAGTGATGATGGGTATTGGTAAGACTGGTATCATCGCTCACAAGATGGCTGCGTCGTTCGCTTCGACGGGTACCCCATCTATCTTTGTCAATGCGGCAGAAGCGGTGCATGGCGACTTGGGTATGATCAGTGAAAAAGATGTTGCGATTCTTGTTAGCAATAGTGGTTCTACCAATGAGATTACCAATGTCATCGATCCATTACACCGACTCGGATGCACTATCATAGCTATGACGGGTAATATGGATTCGCCTCTAGCGAAACGTGCAGATTATGCCTTGTCTATTCATGTGGATACAGAGGCATGTCCGCTGGGATTAGCCCCTACCACATCTACCACAGCCACGTTGCTCATGGGTGATGCACTCATGGTTTGTCTGATGGAGATGCGAAAGTTTAAGGCGGAGAGTTTCGCTCTCTATCATCCTGGCGGTGCACTCGGAAGACAGCTGATGGGCCGAGTAAGCAAATGCATGACGTCTGATGTTCCACGAGTACAAGTAAATGCTATTTTTAAGGACGTTGTTAGCGAGATGACTGACAAGCACTTAGGCATGACGATGGTGTATGACCAAACTCATTGCGTCGGAATTATTACCGACGGTGATGTGCGCCGTGCGATCCTTAAGTACAACGATGTGCAGATCACGGCTGCTGATATTATGACGCCAGCATACAAGTATATTGCCAAAGATGCGCTATTGAGCGATGCCTTGGCTACTATGGATAAGCATAATATCACCACCTTAGCTGTGACGGATAATAATGAAAATTCGGAGATAATAGGCATAATATCGATTCACCATATTATAGATTTTCAATCTTAAAACATGATAATTCATTTACCTAAATATATATCGCGTGAGCGCGCGAATGAGTATGCAGAATATGTTGATGCATTGTGCTTGGAAAGACCCGAGTACTATGTGTTGATTACTAACCACACCCTAACCCAACTACCAGCTGCCTTACAAGAGATTGCTTTGGATTATTGGGTGTTTGGTACGGATATGCAACTTTCGTCTAAACAGTATATGTCTGATACTCATCGAATTACGATCGGAGATACCTATATTGGCGGTGACCAAAAGAATCAGCTCATGATCGCAGGTCCTTGTGCTATTGAGAGTCGTGAACAGATTGAACAGTCGTGTCAGATGCTCAAGCAGCAGGGTGTTCGTGTCTTGCGTGCGGGTTGCTACAAGCCACGTACATCGCCTTACACTTTCCGTGGATTGGGAGAGGATGGACTCAAACTCCTGGCGGAGATGCGCGAGAAGTACGGACTTCTGATTGCCACTGAAATGCGTGATGCTACTCATGCTGACAAAGTAGTAGAGTATGCTGATATCGTGCAAGTAGGTGCAAAAGCCATGTATGATCATGGGCTATTGACTGCGGCGGGACAATCGGGCAAACCGGTAATCCTGAAGCGTGGTTTTGGTTCTACGTTGCAGGAGTTAGTCAATTGTGCGGATTTCATCATGAGTTGTGGAAACGATCAGGTCATTCTTTGTGAACGTGGTATCCGATCTTTTGAGACCAACACGCGTTTTACGCTTGACTTATGTGGTGTGGCGTGGCTCAAGCAACATAGTAATTTGCCAGTGATCTTAGATCCTAGCCATGCGATGGGGTACACCTATGGTGTGCCTGATCTAGCACGTGCTTGCACGGCTATGGGAGTTGATGGATTGTTGATAGAAACGCACCCATGTCCAGCATGTGCGCAGAGTGATTCGGCTCAACAACTAGATCATCAGCAGTTTGGGGAGATGTATGCGTCGCTGAAACCTATTGCTGCGGCCGTAGGAAAAAGATTGGTATAAAACGCGCGAATGGTATAATTATTGTAGGGTATCTGTAAAGGCAGATACCTTATTTTTTTAACGTATAATAATTATTAACTATGAAACCTTACCTTCGATTTTCTTGCTGCGGCAGCACATGGATATGGCTGCTACAAAAAACGGCAGAAGAATGTGCTGCCCTGTTCCTATTGAGTTGCGATGCGCTTCTGCGCAAATGCTCTTGCCTACAAGCTAAATAGATACTCCAGCGCCTCGTCTATATCTTTCTCCTCAAGGTGCTGATTGATAATGGGTTTAGCTATACGATTGAGCAGAGTAAAGTTAGGCGGTTGGTTAGCGGTATTCTTCTTATCTTGATACATGCGCGCAATCAATTTCTCGCGTTGCTTGCAGTTGCACTCGGGTTTGCCGTAGTATTGCAGCATAATATGTACCAACTGCTGAAGTACTTCGCGTGGGCAACCCGCATGCACTACGCTGAGATATACCTCTGCTATCATACCCCAGAGCACGCAATAGCCGTGGGGAACTGGATGCTGATCTTCCAGCGAAGAGGCCTCGATAGCATGACCTATCGTATGACCAAAATTTAGAATCTTGCGCAATCCCTGTTCAAGAGGGTCTTGGGATACCACATCTTCCTTTATCTCTATACTATTTTGCAATGCTCCCGTTGCTGATAAAGCCTTGATAAGCTGCTCTTTCGGCAATTCCTTATCCAGTATTTCTAAGATCCGTAGCCACTCATCTTGGCTGGCTATCAGGGCATGCTTGAGCATCTCTGCCAAACCGCTTAGCAGTTCACGAGCCGGAAGGGTCAATAGAAAATCCGGATGTATCAAGGTAGCTAATGGAGGGCTGAAAGTACCTATTGCATTTTTCATGCCGTGATAATCAATGCCTGTTTTCCCACCTGAAGAGGCATCCACCATTGCTAGCAAAGTGGTAGGGATATTGATAAAGCGAATACCACGCATATATGTTGCTGCGGCAAAACCGCCTAAGTCGGTCACCATGCCTCCACCCAAGTTGATCAAGATGGCTTGACGCGTAGCATGATGCTCGAGAAGAAAATCCCAGATCAACTGAATCGTGCACAGATTTTTGCTGTGCTCACCAGCTTCTATACGAAGCAATTCATACGGAATATCACCGATGAATTGGGACAAAATGGGCAAACAATGCTCGTGGGTATGGCTATCTGTGAGCACAAATATTTGTCCGCTAGGTACGTCCTGCAACAGAGATGAAAGGGCTATATGTGATAATGTCTTCGCTAGCAATTTGTTGTATTTGTAATAAAAAGTTTGCAAAGTTACGATTTTTTTTGTAATTTTGCAGCCTAAATTAGAAAAATTATGCAAAAAAGAGGATTTTTTATCATTTTGATGGTGTTTATGGCGCTCTCCTGTATGGCTGACTCATTGACCTATCTTTCTACAGAAGACTTCAAAAAGAAAGTCTGCTATTACGAGCTCACATCTGGTCAACAACCCCAATGGAAATATATAGGCGATCGACCTTGCTTGATTGATTTCTCTACCACTTGGTGTGGTTGGTGTAAGAAGTTGCACCCTATTCTGGAGCAGGTGGCTAAGGAATACGAGGGCAAAATCTATGTCTATACCTTAGATGCTGAGAAAGAGCCGGAGATTGCTGCGCTTTTTGGAGTACGCAGTTATCCTACGGTGGTGTTCTGCCCTATGCAAGGCAATCCGCATATTTCACAAGGATACCGTGAGTTTGATTATTGGAAAGAGGCTATCCGTTCATACTTCGGCATCTAATTTAAATCTCAACCCTTCAACATGCAAGTAGAACTCATCCTCCTCGTACTTTCGCTCCTTTTCTTTGCGAGCATTTTTACTGATAAGATCGGTTATAAGTTCGGCATCCCAGCGCTCTTCCTTTTCCTCGCTGTGGGTATGCTCTTTGGACCTGATGGACTAGGCAAACTCGTCAATGAAGACGGAGTGGGGTATATGCTCAACGTCGGGTCGGCACAAGCCATCGGGACGATTGCGCTGTGTATCATCCTTTTTTCGGGTGGACTGGACACCAAACTCTCGGATATACGACCTGTTATCAATCCCGGACTTACACTGGCTACTATTGGTGTCCTGCTTACGATGCTTATCACGGGATTTATTGTTTACTATATCTTCGGTTGGTTCAGTGCCATTGCTAGTGTGACTTTGCCGGTTGCTCTCCTCATGGCATCCACCATGTCATCCACCGACTCCGCATCGGTCTTCTCTATTCTGCGGACTAACGGCATCGGACTCAAGCATAACCTACGGCCTCTCCTTGAGCTCGAGTCGGGAGCCAATGACCCAATGGCATACGTGCTCACCACCACACTCATCGGAGTAGTCACGGCTACCAAAGGTGACGTCACTGCCCTTACCGTCATTCAGGATATTGTGGTGCAATTGGTTATGGGAGCGGTCATGGGATTCATCTTTGGTAAGGGGATTGTTAGTCTCATGCGCAAATCCCAACTAAGCAACGAGTCGCTATACCCTATTATGGTACTCACTGCCTGCATCTTCATCTTCTCCGCTACCTACTATCTCAAGGGAAATACCTACTTGGCGGTCTATATCGGAGGACTTGTGATTGGCAATAGTAAGTTCACACGAAAACGACAGACACGCAGCTTTTTCGATGGACTCACATGGCTCAGCCAGTTAGTCGTCTTCTTGGTGCTTGGTCTCATGGTACGCCCACATGAGCTCTTCCAGCTCGAGGTTATCCTCGCAGGAATCATCATCAGCATTGTCATGATGTTCATCTCCAGACCACTCTCCGTCTTCCTCTGTATGCTACCTTTCAAGCAATACCGCAGCAATGACAAACTCATGCTCAGTTGGGTGGGACTCAAAGGAGCTGTGCCTATTATTTTTGCCATCATGTGCAAAGCGAACGAAGTGCCCCATGCCGACCTCATCTTCAATGTGGTCTTCCTATGCACTTTGCTATCATTGATTGCACAAGGCACATCTCTCTCTGCTATGGCGAAAAAACTGAGATTGACTACACCGCCTGAGGAGCAGAAGAAACTCTTGCATTTCGATATCGACTTGCCTGAGGAAGTCGAATCGGTCGCTACGGAGATGCAAGTAACACAAGACATGCTCGCGCAGGGAAATACATTAAGAGACATCAAGTTCGATACCCAACTGCTCGTCATCATGGTACGCCGAGGCGAAGATTTCTTTGTGCCAACGGGAAGCAGCGAACTAGAGGTCGGAGACCAATTGCTTATCATTTCGGATAGTGCGGCTGAGGCCACAGAGCAGTTTATCGAAGAATCTACCGCCGAAGAGAACAACCACTGGGGAATGTTGCTCATCAACCATACTTGGCGATTTGCAAAACAAAAATGGCAACAAATGGTACACCCGAAGAAGTAGGGTTAGGTAAGAGATTAGACGAAGAATCATATACCGTCGCTCCCGACGTTAAATAGGAGGTGAACATATAAAATATAAAAAGCGTTTATTAGCGCTTGTTTTGGTTATCAGAAAACTGGAAACTTTCTAACCTATCCAAAGCAAGAAGGCAGTAAACGCCCTTATGGGATATGTATATCCCGCCTGCAGAGCGTCCCGCAGTGGACGGCTCTGTTTGGTGGCTTTTCATATTCAGCGTGGGCGTTGCTTGCTTATTCTTATAGGAAAGGTTTTCCAGTACCTCTGATAAGAGAATAAGCAAAGGTAAGGTTCCACGCTTTTTTTGTATCCATTAACGGGCAGTTAGGAGCCGATTGCCCACAAACAAAATAAATAATGAAAAAGTTATCCTTATTTCTACTAAGTCTGTTCTTATGTAGTGTAAGTATGCCTCTTCTTGCCCAGGATGCCAACCTCGTGCCCGCTATGGTGGTGCAACTGACGGACGGCAGCAGGCAAGTGGTAGAACTGGACTACACCCAGGTAACAGACTTCAGTGTCTTAGTCAGCAAGGGGAGTCTTGCTGTGAGTGTGCCCGAGGCAGAAGTGACGGGTGTACGTAGTATCACTTTCGCCATGGTGGAGAAAGACGAAACTATTAGCTCTTTGGAAGAGGTGTCCAGTTTGGAGCAAGCGACTTCGGACAAGGTGTTGTACAACGGCCGCTTGTATATCCGTACCACCATGCCCGATGGCAAACAAGTCTGGTACGATGTGTTAGGTAATTTAGTTATGAACTATGAGTGATGAGTTATAAGTAGAACAAAATAAAATATTAAACAATATGAAAAAGATTTTTATGGCAGTCATCGCCTTAATGATGACAATTAGTACTTCAGCACAGTTTTATATTTATTGCCAAAACGGTAGTGTTATTGTAGTAGATAGTATCAGTATGTTAGCGCCAGCAGCAGTTGAAGGTGTGTTTTCTGTGTCAGAAACCAAGCAAGTGAATTTTTCAAAGGGTAATTTGCAGTACGACCCTGCAAATGACGAATGGCGTTTTGCTGAAAGCCAATTGGATTATTTAGGATACTCACAAACATCCTCTACTTACAATGGTTGGTTGGATAAGTTCTATTGGAGTACGGGGGCGAATAATTTTGGTGCAAATACCTCCTATAATGACGTTAATTGTAGTGGTTCATTTATTGATTGGGGTACGAATAAAATTGGTTCGGATGCTCCTAACACATGGCGCACATTGACCAACGATGAGTGGAATTATCTCTTGAACAATCGCAATAATGCATCCTCGCTTTATGGTGTCGCTTCGGTGAACGGTGTCAATGGTTTGATATTCTTGCCTGATAATTGGGTATGCACATTCGGTGTGAACTTTAAATCAGGTGTTCATAGTAAAGACGGTGAAGATTATTATGCCGCTTATCAATCATTCACAGCAGATCAATGGTCAAAACTCGAGGAATCAGGTGCTATCTTCCTCCCTGCTGTTGCTTATTGGTCTGCCACTTCGAGCGGTAGCTACGCATATTATATCGTTATCGACTCTGATGAAGTGAGAATAACCTCGGATACTCGCTACCGCAGTCAATCTGTCCGTTTAGTTAAGGATGTAGAATAAGGATTTTTATTCTAATACAACAAAAATGAAGTGAACCTCAAAAGTTAGACAAAAAACTAATGGGGTTCACTTCCATTTTGACATACGTGGCGTTTATTAACACACACGCCGACAAGTGAAAAGTAAAAGGTTTTATCGCAGGCGAAAATAAGTTAATTATAATGGGAGTCGCAGAAGAGCGCTGCGGCTTTTTTTGTGGGTATATTCTTATCTCTCTTTGGTTGCAGCTTTGATGCTCAACTAATCCAACCCATTGGTCTAGACCAATAAAAGATAATGGAAGAGGCAAAAGCTTCTTCCATTTTTTTTGTTGAAATTTGCAAGAATGTAAATTTTTCACTACCTTTGTCTGCAAAATCAAAAGTTCATGGCGGAATCGAAACATGAAAATACGTGGCATTGGCAAGAACCAGGAACTGCTTGGAAAGGGATTGGTATATACCATATTACACTCACGGTTCCAACTCGCGAACCTCTTTTAGGCACTTTACAAATACCCAACAACGACCCTAAAAAAGCCGCCATTCAGCGTACAGCATTAGGCAACCAGTTGGTCGATTGCCTGTTAACGGTGCCACGTTATCATCCTGACGTCCGCGTAGTTAGTTTTTGCTTGATGCCAGACCATTTGCATACAATTTGGCATGTAGTACGCCCCATGGAAAGCGGTATTGGGAGCGTTGTACGCGGTTTTTGGCAAGCCGCGAAAAAGGTAGGACGAACGTATTCTATGTCAATTACCCGGAATGGCATTCGGGATAACGGACATAGAGCAATCGATGAATACCAGTTTGATCCCATTTTTGCCGAAAAACCCTTTATCCGACCTCTATCTCGCCGCGGACAATTGCATAGCATGATTAACTATGTCCGCAACAACCCTCAGCGCCTCGCTACCAAACGCATCATGCCAGGTTTCTTCTGTGTGCAAGATGGTATTGAGATCGCTGGGCGTACTTATAGTGGCGTTGGGTATATCCATTTGCTTCAGGGTAAACATTTCGCGCCCGTTCATGTACGCAACATGTGGGTGATAGACGCAGAACAACATGGTAATGTGCAACCACTTCGCGATTATATGAATGCTTGTGTCCTATCTGCTCGCAAAGGTGTTGTGATGGTCTCACCATTCATCTCTCCTAAAGAGAAAGAGGTGATGCATGTGCTTCTAAAGGAGAAACTTCCT
>JAZLDS010000041.1:0-12042 GCA_045614865.1 Paludibacteraceae bacterium
CTACAAGCAAAGCAAGATTCTCAAATACAGTAGCAGGGAATAACTCACCTGGTTCTGCAGACTCAACAACTGCACTATTAACCTCTGGTGCGCCACCATACATAACCTTTACACCTTTAGCAACGATCTTTTCACCCACCTGGAAAGTTGGTTCCTCTGCGGTGTAAACAAGCACACCACCAGTAGCATCTTGGATGTAAACATTTCTACCAGAAATAAAGTTAACTACACCAGCAACTTTAGTTTCAGCATCATCAGCAAGAGCTTTTACCTCAGCGATAGTAGGGATATATTCTACCCATTTTGCGTAGAGCGTACCAGTGGTTTCTGCGGTAATGGTCGTTATCTTATTGCCTGAAAAGTCAGCTGTAGCGTACCAGCCTGCAAATGTAGATCCTTCCTTGTAAGGAGTATTGAGAACAAACTCAGCAGTAGTTTCCGTTGGGTTGTCAAAACCGTGTTTCCAAGCGGGTTGGTAAGCCTCTATTAGACCAGCCAAAGAGAAGTCTGCAGATACTGGCCAAGAAGAGCGTTTTGACTCCAAGAAGAAAGCAGCGACTGCATAGCGCCAAGCAGCAGAAGTAGTGCCTTCAACTAGAGCAATAGCAGTGGCATCTGCATTTTGTACACTCATGATATATGCTTCTAGCCAATCCCATTTGTTGCTACTCAACATACCCGTGACGTCGGTGAGTTTGCCGCAGATAGCTGTGTAAGGATCGGCAAGTGCCTTAATCTCATCCAACGATGCTAGTCCTGTTACACCGCAATCTTCCATGCAAACCTGGAACATATCGTTCTTGTTTTGCCATCCATAATCATTGGTCACACCGCCATTGAGTTCGTAGGAGATGTGTGAACTTGGATTGGTTGGTGAAGAAGAACCTATGATAAGGTTATCAATAGCTGCAGGAGTTCCTATGTTGGAGTGGTCGCTTCTCCACATGAAGCAGAGGTTGTAGTTCCCGCTAACACCAGGTGTGTGTGTTGCTTTTGTCCAGTCGGATACTCCATTATGATTGCTTCCGAGTTGAATGGTACCAGATGGCACAGTTGTATTTCCTGCGGTAGGCAAATTGCTTTGTGGAGCGAGATAGACTTGCAAATTATCATAAGATCCTTCTCCTGTTCCTTTCCAATCATAGGATATTTCGTCCGCAGCAGTGAGTGAAACAGGTATGTATGCCCAAGAGACACAAGTGGTGCCACTGCTTGTATTACTATAGTTGTATCCACTTCCGTTGGTGATATAGAGGGCGTTGCTGCCGCTAGGGGTAGAACCTGCGTCAGAACCAATCATCCAATAGTTGGTTTGACCAGATTGTACAAACTGCCATTGACCGTTGAGATTGGTATTCTCGAAGTCATGGGTGTTGGAAGCAGGAGTGTTTGCCGTACAATCATCCACAAAACTACCAACTTGATTTGCCCAAGAGGATGCTTGATAGGTAGCCAAAGAGCCACAAGGGATGTAACAGGTAGGGGAGGATGTGAAAACATCAGAATCTAGTGCTGGAGGTGTTGGGGCTTCTAAATAGACAGAAGTCAAACCTGAGCAACCATAGAACGCCAAATATCCAATACTCGTTACGCTATTTGGGATAGTGATGGAAGTCAAACCTGAGCAATAAGTGAACGTATAATCTCCAATACTCGTTACGCTATTTGGGATAGTGATGGAAGTCAAACCATAGCAACTAGTGAACGCCCAATTTCCAATACTCGTTACGCTGTTGGGGATAATAGTGTTCTGACAACCTGCTATTAGAGTGTTAGTAGCGGTCTCAATGATGGCATTACAATTCTCGCGATTATCATATTTAGTATTTTCGTCATTAACTACTATGGAGGTCAAACCTGAGCAATAAAGGAACGCATTATCTCCAATATTCGTTACACTGTTAGGGATAGTGATGGAAGTCAATGAGGAGCAATATTCGAACGCCAAATTTCCAATACTCGTTACGCTGTTAGGGATAGTGATGGAAGTCAAACTAGAGCAATAATAGAACGCAAGGTCTCCAATTCTCGTTAATCCTTGAGGTAAGGATATTGCGGCAATGCTTGAACGTTCATTATACCATGGCGCAGAGTTCGAATCATAATCATACATCTCCCCCGATCCTGTGATGGTAAGGGTGCCGTCAATGAGTGTCCAATAGAGGTTATCGCCGCATTTGTTGTCGGTGGAGGTGGTTGTTGCTTGCCAAATAGCATATAATGTTCCTTGCCATCCCGCTGGAAGCACGGTCAATGCAGTGCCAGCACCTTCTGCGTTGTTATACCAGCCTACGAAAGAATATCCCTCTCTTACAGGTGTTGGCAAGGTGTATGTACTACTTACTGAGCTTGGCAATGTAGCAGAAGAACCTGTGCCAATAAGATATGCCTCACCCCATGCCTCTGGTTTACCTGCCTCTGTAAAGTCGGCAGTTTGAGGCCAAGTGGTGCGTTGTGTTTTATTTAGGAATGCCCATAACGAATGACGCCAGAGAGATTCGCTATTCACATCGAAGGCTTGTATGGTTGATATTTCTTTAATATAATCACCTAACCATTTATACGCAGAATTATTATTGGTCATAATATTGGCTTCAGTGTCAACACCACCAGGCCAGAAAGTATTTGCGTATTCAATTATGAGGCTTGTATCGCGTGGGAAAACTACTGTAAGAGTAGCAGCTTCTTCACTATTAGTTGGATAGTACGTATTAAAGTAGTTCATAAATTCTTCCCACAATTCCTCGTTGGTAGGCACATCACTACCAGGGACGCGACCGCCATTCAATTCCCACTTAATATCCGGCTCCGTAATGTCCGGCTCTGTACCAGTTCCTGAAGTTAAGAATATTTGTGTGTAAGCAGTTTCGTCTGCTGTGACGGTAATGGTTTCGGTATAATCTTGATAACCACTAGCATGTACTGATATAGTATAAGTGCCAGGGTTTAGGTCTTCGAAGACGAATACACCGTTGTAGTTATTATCGGTGGTGTAGTAGTCTTGGTTGGTAAGCATACGAGCTACATGGTGGTAGCAGTCTGTTTTGACAATTTCACCTGCAGAATTGCGTAATACGACTTTAGCACCATTGATAGGCATGTAGATATCGTTTCCAGCACGCCCCGTATAATGTGTTTGATTGATTTCTTGTTCCTTGGTACGTACATAACCCATGATATAGCCTTGGGTTTCTTTATTTGGGTTGCCATACCACGCTTGAATACCACGATAGTGGCGAATACCTTCCTGACGGCACCAATCGGGGTTTAATGCGCGGTGACGTGCTGGTTGATAGGTGTGGAAATATCCTTCAATAGAATATCCTGGAGAACCGTGTCTCAATACTGCCAAGTAACCAGTATATCCATTTGATGTAGTTGAAGAACCATAAAAGGTGATATCACCAGCGATAAACTGAGAATTGCTAGATGCAGGTTCCATTCCTGAAGTAAAAATTTTGTTCAGGTACGGATGTGCCGTACTAGCCATATTGTCACTATTAGTAACTGATGGGCTATCCGTATAGCCCCTGTAAAAATAATATGGAAAGTTAGTAACGGAACCATCTTGATTTGCATTAGAGTGCACAGAGATAAAGTAATCTGCTCCAAATGTTTCTACCTCTTGTGCGATTGTTGATAATGGTTTGTCATATATACCATCGCTTAGTCCTCCACTGGCCTCGCGTGACATCATTACCTCATGTCCTGCAGCCTGGAGTTTATCTCGCATAACAAGGCACTTCCAGAGGTTGGTGTTTGATTCCCAGAAACCCAAGGTGTCTGTAGTGTTAGGATATGGGATAGTTTCCATAGGTCGGCAATTGGCAGTATAACTACCATGTCCAGGGTTGATATATATCTTGGCTGCCTTTGCGGACAGTGTGCATGCTACTAATGCAAAAACTATATATACTAATCGTTTCATCGTTCTTCTATCTAATAGGGATTATATATTTTGTTGATATCAGTTAGAGGTTGTAAAACTACGTGTTTCGCCATAGACTGTACCTGTTGCGGTCATGACATAGGCACGAACATAGTATGTAGTGTTAGAACTGAGCGAACTGAGTTGGCAGCTATATGAGCCAATGCCTACTCCGTTGATCACTCTGTCGTTTTCTGTGGTAGGAGTGCCAGATGTAGTATAGCATACACCACGTTCTAGGATGGCATATCCACCATCAGATGTGACTTTGGCATTGACGGTAGCAGAATTGCTAGTCACGGATGTGACGCTGACAGTCTCTACTGCAGGAGTAGAGTTAGCGGTAGTGAATGATATCTCATTTCCATACGTAGTACCGTAAGCACAGATGGCATACGCGCGTGCATAATATCTGGTAGCAGGTTGTAGTGCAGAGAGTGTGCATCCAAATCCTCCCGCACCACTGCCGCTCTGTACCGCGTAGTTATCTGTGGTAGGAGACGGAGCTAGTGAATAGCATATACCCCGCTCGGTGATGGTGTTGCCGTGGGAAGTGACATTTCCTTCTACTTGTGCTGAGTTGTGGGTAACATTAGTAGCAGAATATGTGTTCAACTCAGGAGCTGTACGTGTGGTAAAGGTAATGATATCGCCATAGCTAATACCTTTATTATTTTGCGCGTACGCGCGTGCGTAATACACGGTTCCTGCGTTGAGACCTGTAACTTCCTGTTCGAAGGTTCCAGTGCCACCGCCCATTACGACGTGTGAACTATTGGTTAGGTCTGGATTGGATTCTATATCTGAGTAGCATATACCATGCTCGGTGACTAGCTCTCCTCCATCGTCGGTGACTTGGCCTCCCAGAACAACGCTATAGAACTTGATGTCGGAAGCATAATTAGTAACAACGGTAGGTGCAACGGTGTAAGAAGGTATTGGCAATGTGCGGAATGTGGCGATATTGCTAGTCACTTCGCCATTATTATTTCTTGCATAAGCGCAGACATTGTATTCTGTATCTGCATTGAGCGGCAGAATGCCTGCGAAATCGCCTATACCTTCGCCACATTGCATATAGTGGGTCCAGCTGCCAGATGAGGATGGCTTGAGGTAGAAACCACGCTCATATACCGCAGAACCGCAATCGTTGAGAACGCTGCAATATACTTCAGCTGATTGCTCAGTGATATTGCTTACCGAGATGTTTCCTATCGTTGGAGCAGTAGGCTGCTTGGTTTGGAAAGATATGAGATTGTCATCGCAATACATAGAAGTATATTGATTGGATACTCGGAAACGCACATAGTAGCGCGTGTTGCTCGCCAGATTGTATAGGTTGAGTACGTATTTGCCATTTGACTTGCCCATACCTTTGGAGCTATAGGTTTTGAATGAGGCACTGGTGGAGTACTGCAATTCAACGTAACTCACGGAGCTAGCACTGGTAGCAGATACAGTACACTCTATCCTAGCAGAGGTATATTCGCATGTAGTATTGGCGGTGATGATTGCATTGGTAGTGATCACATCATCGTCTGTTTGGCAAGCGGAAAAACCGATGCACAAGCTCAAAGCAAAAAGTATATATTTACATGTCTTCATAATCATCACGCATTAAAGAGTAAAACCAATGCCGAAATGCAGTTCGGTGTATTTGAATCCAATGGTGGTAGCACCACAGTTGAGGGAGAATCCAGCGATACTCATGATAAGACCGGCATCTCCACAGAAACCAGAATAGCTATTAGGCGTATATTTGATCCATGTGCCGTTGACGGTTTGCCATAGCATATTGCGTTCGCCGTATCCGCCACCGAAATAAATACCGAAGGAGCTGCGTTTGAAGGTCTTTTGGCGTTGTCCCATGGATAGGAAATCCAGCATCAGACCACCCGCTGCTATCCATTCGGTCACTTCTGTTCGACCAGAGTAGTAAGGCAGAATACCATTGATCTTACCGTAATTATCGGTGGAGAGTCCATTGGTAGGTTTGCGCAGATTGAAATTAGAACGTCCCTTGAGATACCAACCCACACCGTTGTATGCTTGGCCGAAGAATGCACCGTGGGTGAGCTTCTTAAGAATGGAGTCACCCTTCATGGAGAAGTCGTAGCTGCCCTCGTAAAGCAGAACGGTGTTGAGGATTCTTCGCTTGGTTGGGGCGGCAGTTGTATCGGTTGCATCCTCAGGTAAGGTGTTTAATGCTGAGTCAACACGACTCTTCAGGGTGGATTGTTCAGGAGTATTCACTTGCTTAGGCTCTTCTGCTGGTGCTGTACCTTTCTTGAGCTCATATTCCACCACTTTCTCGCCATTCTCGTCGATTTCGATCTCTGTTGTGTATGGTAGGTGCCCTTTCTTCTCAATGCGTAGGGTATGTGTGCCAGCCAATACTTGGTTGACAATCAGTGGTGTTTTGCCGATGGATTGGTTGTCCAAATATACTTCACAGACGTTAGGTGATCCTTCAATAACGAGCGCACCATAAATAGGTAGTGGAGCGTTCAATACAAAGGATTGTCCTTCTACTCCGTCTGCTACATCGATAGTAGTGTAGGTGGAGTGGTGGTGCGTGCGGCGTGATTCTACACTATACTTGCCACTCTCTAGGGTACCTACCCATTTGCCTTTTCCTAGTAGCTGGTCATCAATATAGATCTCAGCCTCTGGGTCATCCTCAATCGTCAACGTCACTTCGCCGAAGTTGGCCTCCAATTGAGGGTGGAGTTTTACGGTATCGCCCGGAATAATATCAATCGTTTCGGAGTATGTCTTGTACTTCTCTTTCTGTATCTCAAGTTGGTATGATCCGCCGTCCAACTGAGGGATGCTTGTTAATGGTAGCTGTCCCAATTGTTGGGTAGCAGATGTCTCGGTATTGGTAACAAAGACATAGGCTTCATTCAGGATAGAGTCACTAGCGATTTGCAGCCATCCGAACTTAGGTGCAAGGTTGATAGTAAGTTCGCGTGATACATCTGATACGACAATCTCGCCCGTTCTGATAGTGTGGTTAGCCGCAGATACTTCGTATTTGTATTTGCCGTGGTTCAACGACTTACTAGCCATGCCATCCTCCACAGGCCAACGTTGCCATGAACCATTCACTTGTACGCGCACACTAGCATCTGCTGGAGTGACGAAGAATTTGAAGAACTGACGTTTAGGAGCTTGGTAGATAGAGGGAGCACCTTCTTCTTCCGCAGGAACATAGTGCACTGCACCTGAATATACCATATTCGAATGCAGTTGCATAGCATCGATGATAGTCTGCTTTGCACAGCCATCGCCACAGGTAATCTCCACGTGCCGTACGCGCGAAGGAATGAGGAAGAGAAGCTCGTTCTCATTGTCTTTCCACACCGCTTCTACTGCAGTTTGCGTACCCAAATACAGACCTACCATCTTCTTTGCACCTTTTACCTCGCGTGCATTACCCTGCAACTTGATGCGAATAACCACATATGGGAAGGTGTCATCCAGATAAGGTTTCTCCCACTTGCCGAATTGGTTCTTGTACATTGCAAGTACTGAACTATTTGGCACTAGTTTAATTTCTTCTGTCACTGTCAATGATTGTGCCCATGTGCATAGCGCCATTGCCAGTAAAACAATCAAAGTAGATAAACGTTTACTCATATCGTTGTTGTCATTATATTCCAATCCAAAATAAGTTCCTCTCCTTTGTAATCCCCGTAATACGTTTTTGTCTCCTCCTCGTTTCCTTTGTTCCCCGTAATAATTGTGCTTTTCTATTTCTATGTTAATCTGTCCCCCCTAAATCATCTCTAAAGTACACTTTCCATCTGCTCCCCGTCGAATATTAAAAAATGCATAGGTTTGTGCACTCGTGTGAGCGCACAAACCCGTGCAATGGATGTGTTGTTATATGCGTTGCATTATTTCTTAGCCTCTTGCATACGGTTCATTTTGTCCTCAGCATATTTGCGGAACTCATCACGATTGAACTCAATCTCAAGTTCTTCGTTGTCATCAAGACGGCTGGTGAGATCCTCTACGAGGCTCTTCTTTGAAATTTGGATAGCAATCCAAGACTCATACAAACCGTCAGGCAATTGAATCAACTCCTCGCAAGTTTGTTGTGCGTCGTTGAGCTCGCGCTCTACCAAAGTAGCGAACTCGCCCTCAATGATACCTTGTACTTTAGAAGCTTGTGCCTCACCTGCTACGTTGCGGCTGTAGTCGGTAGAAAGACCTTGTACGAAACCGCCCAATTTCTCGCGAACCATAGCTTTAGCATTTTGCAAAGCTGCACGACGAGCGTTTTGCAAGTTAACAGCAGTAGCGGTACCAGTTGCACGGAAATAATCTGCATCATCAAAACCACTAGTAGCGCATGGAACCTCAATCTTAACGCCACGATTAGCTGTAGTTCTTGACACTTCTTTCTTACTAGCGCAAGATGCGCACAATGCGATTACAAGCATTGACAGTAAAATCTTTTTCATTTTTTTGTAATTTTAAAAGGTTGTGTTAATATTGTTGTTGATGTTTTTTGTAATTCTCTTAGAGTCCTCCGCTGATGAGACGATCGTAGTCTCCCATTGTGAATGGCGTACTGCCAGCCGTTTCAGGTTGCCATGTACGAATACGGATGAGTGGGTGATCCTTATCTGTGGCATCAATGAGTAGGAATAGATATCCATGGTCACCATAGTTGGATGAATAGTAGTCTTGCAACAGACAGATACCATACTGACTTTCCTGCATACTCTTCTCCACATTGGTGTTACCAAACTTGATATTAATCCACTCCTTCTTGGTACGTTTGAGACGATCAATATATTCCTTTTTCGATTGGCGGGTATAGACCACATTGTCCAATGCAGTTTGACGATTATCGCCTACGGTTTCGCTCTTTTGCAATACACGACCCGTGATAATCACAGCATCATCAGAGAAAATGGATTCAATATAATCCCAACGTTGGAGCGAGAAAGCAGTCTTATAGTTCTCCATGAAGTTGACAAGGGTTAATCGAGCGGACTCGTCAATATCTGTATTACCCATGATGTTTCGCGCAGCACGCTCTTCCAATGCAAATTGCACACCATCAATCTTGCCAGTGTTGTTAAATGTAAACACTACATTTTCCAATTGATTCTTCCCCTTAGAGAATGTAAATGACATAGGTATGCTGCGGCATTGAATTTCTTCGCCCAATTTCACATATCGGCATCCCTCAGTACTGATTACGCGGGCGCTGCCATATTTAATTAGACGGTTGTATTGCTTGTAACCCTCTGGTGTGAAGTATTGTGCCAAGGTTTCGTAATTATCAGTCTTTGCTTTGATAGCTTCGCATACACTCAATACTTTTTTGTGCAATTCTGTAGAATCGGTAGGGTTTACCTTGTGTTCTTCCTCTTCTACACGGTTGGCTACAATATTCTGATGCATGTCGGTAGAGTTTTTAGATGCTTCCAAAGTAGTGGCGGTAGCTACTTCTATGGTTTTCTCCTCGATAAGTACGCTTTGCTGAGCTTGGGTGTTATAATTAAAACGTCCTCTGTACTTCTCAATAAGGATAGGCAACTCTGCATCGAAGTTTGCTTCATCGGCGTAGCAATACTCAAGACGCACTTGTAGAGTCTTTGGTTTGTTGCTCTCTGGAAGGAAAATAGCAGACCATCCATCTCGTGCAGAGAAGGATTCACTCCATCCCATATTCGCGTTGTATGTAAAGTTCATACTAGTCACTGGCATATTCTTGTAGCGGAAACTCAACTTGATTTCAGAGTCGCTACCTGGCAAGAATCCATCGCAGGTAACTTTGGTATTCTTTAGTACCTCTTTGATCATTGTGGGTACATATACATTCGCAGCCACACTATCGGCTTTAGCCAAGTCAAATACTTTGATTTGGCTAGCATTCTTCAAGTCTGCCAAGATTACTTGTGCTGCATATAAGTAGCGCAAAGCATCTCCTACACCATTCTTGCCCAAAGCATCCTCAGCAATCTTTACGTACTCACGAACTTTGTTCGCACGTTGATCGCGAGTGTCTTTAACCGTCTTGTTCTGGGTGTCCATAATATATTTGCGAAGCTCGCGGGCATCTTCCATATAGCGAGTAACAGTACGAGAAGTAGAGTAGGTGTTCAAGAATGTCAAACGAGGCTCTACTTCTGCTAACTTGTCGCGCAGGCGCGTCAACACTGCTTTCGCCTCCAGCGGATCGCCTTCTGCCAAATAACTATCTACATTGTCTTTGTAATTGAAGCAAACATCCAGTTCCTCCTCAATTACCATGTCGTAACTGTTGGTTACGGTTTCGCGGCTGATGAAGGCGACAGCATGGCCGACGGTCTTGTAGAAATGTGACTTAACACTGATGGAGCCGATCAACATGCTATCCTTCAGATTGAGAAAGTCCACGAGGTCCTGTTTTACCACTCTCTCGAGAGAGTCTTTGGTTTCTCCGCTTACTTTCTTGTCAATGTCAATTTCGTCGAAAGCAGAGAAGAAAGCGTCTGTCTCGTAGTAGTTCCACTCTTCTGGACGCAGGTCGCCCAACTCAACGTCTCCATCATCTGCTCCGCCGCAGTGGCGATACTCAGTGAATTGAACTTGGATATTACCTGCTACTGCTACTTGGCACAAGATGTACACGCGTACACCACCACCTTGCAATGCTTGGTTAAAACGGCATACCTCATTTACAGGAATCTTAAACTCAGTCATCATACTCTGCAGCGAACCTGTCGCAATAGCTTGCTCCACATCTTTTGAGTTATATGGAAGACCGAGAGTCATGATGGCATGTTGTAATACCAGACCCAATGCTTTGTTGTGAGCTGCTGCTTCAGAGGTCGCTGTGGCCGACTCTACTACATAGCGATATGTGTCGTTGTCTGCCTTTGGATGATGGCGCACCCAACGAGGAGTAGCAGCTTCGGCACATAATGAAGCCAAGACAACGCTAAAACACAATACTACACGCGAAAAACGAGATAAAAATAGTGTCATTCTTTAAGATTTTTTAATGAAATTAAACAATAGCGTGCAAAGGTACAAAAAAAATATTAATTGTGCAAATTTTTAAGAAAAAAAAATACAAGCAAAGACTTTATCTGTCCTTGCTTGTATAAGATTATTTAACCCAGAGGGTTATTTATTTGCTTTGTTTACTTTAGCTCTTGTCCCATAATGCTATATGTTTTGCCGTTGTGACGGATAACGATAGCACCATTTAGGATGAATTTGTCGTTATGGTTATTGAGCATAGTATTCTCCAAATCGGTAGAAGTACCACCAAGTGTGAGGAATGTACCTTCGTCTATTAGTGTGTCCTCGCCCTCTATTTCGCTGCGTGAGTTAATGGTATATGCGTAAAGTGTATTTGGAGTCAAACCGAGGATAGTGATTTGGAATGCGTCTTCTGACTCAACGTTGTAGCGTGCAGGCGCGTGACCGTTGCGAGCAGGTGCATAACTTAGGTGGCTAACTTTACCATCTTCATTGAAGAAGAGTGAGCAATGAACGGTGTCGTTCTTGGCGATTTCAAGAGTATAGCTATGTGCGTTTTCTTGAGCGGGCCATGTGATTGATACTGAGTTAGTTGTAGGAACTACAATTACGGCAGAAGCCTCTGCTGAATCAGCGGCAATACAAACGATAGTGTCGAACTTTGACCATTCTTCATCGGTAGCATAAAAGTATTCCATATCGCATGGAACATGTACTGTCGCGCCATAGCAACTTCTGAAAGCAAGATCACCAAGTATAGGCACATCTTGAGCAAGGCTGTAGATGTCGGTTATATTGTCGCAATTATCAAATGCTGCTACCTCTACTTTACTGAGTGAAAGTGGGAGGACTACTTCGGTCATAGCAAGACATGTGTTGAATGCATTTGCGCCGATAGTTTCGGTATACTTGCCCATGACAACCTTTTTGAGTGAGGTACATGCTGAGAATGCATAGTTTTTAATCTCGCGGATAGAATTAGGCATGTGTACAGACTTCAGATTTCCGCAGAACATAAATGCCTCTTCTCCAATGGCAGTCACGTGATAGGTGTTGCCTTCGTGTGTGACCGTAGCAGGTATAACTACCTCAGTAAGAGTAGGATAGTTGTCGGATGGAGT
>JAZLDS010000042.1:0-29163 GCA_045614865.1 Paludibacteraceae bacterium
ATTAAGCGTTAACAGTAGCCATGTGAGCGATGAGGTCGAGAACCTTGTTAGAGTAACCGATCTCATTGTCATACCAGCTAACAACCTTAACGAAGGTGTCTGTCAAAGCGATACCAGCCTTAGCATCGAAGATAGAAGTGCGAGTGTCACCCAAGAAGTCAGCTGATACAACTGCATCCTCAGTGTAACCAAGTACACCCTTCAACTCGTTCTCAGAAGCCTCTTTCATAGCTGCGCAGATCTCAGCGTATGTAGCTGGCTTAGCCAAGTTAACGGTCAAGTCTACAACAGATACGTCCAAAGTAGGAACGCGCATAGCCATACCGGTCAATTTGCCGTTCAACTCAGGAATTACTTTACCTACAGCCTTAGCAGCACCTGTAGAAGATGGGATGATGTTGCCAGCAGCTGCACGGCCACCACGCCAGTCTTTTACTGAAGGACCGTCAACGGTCTTTTGAGTTGCTGTAGTAGAGTGAACAGTTGTCATCAAACCGTCGGTGATACCCCACTTGTCGTTCAACACCTTAGCGATAGGAGCCAAGCAGTTGGTTGTACAAGAAGCGTTAGAAACGAATTGAGTACCCTTAACGTATGTTTTCTCGTTTACACCGCAAACGAACATTGGAGTGTCATCCTTAGATGGAGCTGACATAACAACGTACTTAGCACCTGCCTCCAAGTGAGCTTGTGCTTTGTCCTTAGAGAGGAACAAACCTGTTGACTCAACTACGTACTCTGCACCTACCTCATCCCACTTCAAATCAGCTGGGTTACGCTCTGCAGTTACGCGGATAACTTTACCGTTAACGATGAGCTTGCTGTTCTCAACATCAGCCTCGATAGTTCCTTCGAACTGACCGTGCATGGTGTCGTACTTGAGCATGTATGCCAAATAATCTACTGGGCAGAGGTCGTTGATACCTACGATCTCAATGTCATTGCGTTTCATAGCTGCACGGAAAACGAAACGTCCGATACGGCCAAAACCATTAATACCTACTTTTGTCATTTTAGTAATAATTAAAAAAATTAATATTAATTTTATTGATTAGTTTCTATCAAAATCGTTGCAAAATTACACAAAAAATCTGAAACATGCAAATTTTTTATACATTTGCTATTTTTGTTTTACAAAAAATACTACTTTTGGGGCTATTTTCTGCCAAAATCTGCAGGAATCTCACCCCAACGCTCTGTTTCCCATTTATATATCAACGTGGTCCATGTATTCTCATGCAACCATCTCTCAGCCGCTCGAACCGCCAATAGCAGGTCTTGATTCTTGCTACTCCACTCCAGTTTCGTCTTGCATTGCTTTTGTCTTACCCAGGAAATAGCCGTCTTGCTATCCGAATATAGCACCCAAGGCAAATTGTGATGTTTCAAATAAGCCAAACCCAAAACAATAGCCAAAAACTCGCCTATATTATTCGTTCCATCCACATAAGGACCACGATGAAAGACCTGAGTACCCGTGTCAGCAACCACCCCTCTAAACTCCATCAATCCTGGATTACCCGAACAAGCTGCATCCACTGCCAAAGCGGGAAGAATCACGCCGTGCTTTATCATCTCTTCGGCTGAACAATGCGAGCGATCTGCTAATGCAGTAGCCTGATTTCTTTCAGCACTACGGTCTTTCAAATACTCATCTGGGGAAGAACGAAATGCCTCTTCTGCCTCAGCCAACGTAGCAAAACCCTTGTACTTAGCAGCCACGCCCTTCACCTGCGCCTCACAAGCAGCCCACGAGTCATACACACCCGCTTCGCGACCTTGCCACACAACATAAAATTTTGCCTTGGATTTTGTCATATAAGAAATACTAGTATCACCCTCCTCCCAACTCTCAACTCTTCAAGTAGTCCCACTGGGAATCGAACCCAGATCTAAGGTTTAGGAAACCCGTATTCTATCCGTTGAACTATGGAACCATGCGACTTATAGTCGCAACATCAATAAATGCATGCTATAATCGACTGCAAAGGTAGCATTTTTTTCTGATATACACAAATTATTTCGTATCAGGCAACGTATTTAGTTTACACAGCGTCTCGTACACACGGCATATCGGAAAACCCATCACATTAAAATACGATCCCTCCATACGAGACACTCCTACATAGCCTATCCACTCTTGCACACCGTACGCGCCTGCTTTATCCATCGGACGGTAATGAGTAAGGTAATAATCTATCTCACTCTCACTCAGCGTGCGAAAAGTAACACTCGTACAATCTACAAACGCATCTAACACCCCTGAACGATCCGAAAAACACACCGCCGTATAGACTTCATGGGTATGACCACTCAGGCGCAATAGCATAGATCTAGCCTCTGCTTCGTCCTGAGGCTTACCCAACATCTCGCCATCAAGCCAGACGATTGTATCCGAGGTAATCAGCAAATCTCGATCACCCAACTGACTCATGTACGCGTGCGCCTTCGCGCGCGATATATACATAGGTATATCACCCGCACACAATGCAGATGGATAGGACTCATCCGCATCTATCACCACACTCTCAAATGGGATATCCAAACCCGACATCAGCTCACGACGACGTGGACTCTGACTGCCTAAAATAATATTATACTTCAATGAGTTCAAGGGTTTATAGATTTTGCCAGATTACGTATGAAAAGAGCACCCCCATAAACATCACAAACTTTATCACCAGTTGTGTGCGTTGATACTCTACCTTCAGCTTTGCTGCCCATAAAAGTACTAATACACAGGCGATTGGAAGCAGCAAACCAAACACAATATAGCGCATCGAAAGCGACTGCCAATCTAGCGGGAATGGCAATACATAAAATGCTAAATAACCTATCAATACAGCGGTTATCAATAAAATAGTAGTTATGACAATCTTGCTATTTCTCTCACCCCATACAATAGGAAGAGTACGACATTCCATCTCACGATCACCCTCTATATCTTCAATATCCTTCACCATTTCGCGTGCCCATGTCAACATAAACGCAAACGCAGCAAAACCACCCAACCATACATACAACTCACCTACTATTGGAGTATATGCCAATGCTGCATGATATATATGACGCAAGTAATCTGCATTAGCAATGGCTATCAACAGCGGAACTATTGCTGATACAAACGCTACGACCAGGTTACCCACCAGAAACATACGCTTATAACTAGCTGAATAGAACCACAATAGCCCTGGTATGACAACATAGATAAATAGCATAGTCCAACTGCGTGACCACCATGCGACCACAAGACCTGCTAGCACGCCGAATACCGTAAGGACTTGGAACAAACGCATTGCTGCATCACGTGATATCACACGGGTCACAACCAAATCATCAGGACGATTGATACGATCTATCTTAACATCAAAATAGTCGTTGATTACATAGCCGCCTGCTGCTACACAAACCACACTCAATATGAGCAAGGTCAATACCCACCAAGGCATCTGCTCCACTAGAAGTTGACTTCTCAATAGTGGAACAGCTACCCATTTCTCCATCACATAGAGCAACACAGCCATAAAAGCCAAATTCCCAATACGCAACAAACGCAAATATGGCTTGATTATTTCTGCTAATTCCTTCACGTACGAAACTAAAAACTCTTAATTCAAAATTCTTAATTCTTAATTTTCAACACCACTCCCTTCCATGCTGGTAATGTCAAGCATACTGGAGTGTGTGGGTTAAGCGGGAAAGCATACTCTTCACCCGTGAGCAAGTCCTTAGCCTTTGCCTCCTTCATCGAATCCAATTGCAAATACTCAAAGGCATCTTGTGGTATACGAACCTGTACATCCACTTGACGATCATCAAAGTTCAATACTACTAACACAGTATGTTTCTTATACTTACGGATGTAGGTATATTGCTCATGCTTATTAAATCCCTCTGACTGTGCATAGGTCAAATCATACATATCGCCCATTGTAATCGCCTTCTCACTACGCGCTACACGCAACAATTGACGATAGAACTTGCGAAGCAACGTTTGTTCCTCATCGAGCTTAGCACCATCGAACTTTCCATGATTTGCCCAAGCCTGCAAGGATTTTACACCCCAATAATCAAAGATCGTTGTGCGTCCATCCATTCCCGAGAAACCTTCAGCATCCATGCCCTTCTCACCCAACTCTTGTCCTGCATACACCATCACTGGGTTAGTACCCAACGTTGCTGCCACTATCATCGCTGGCTCAGCGCACATTCCACGACCACAGAAGAAACCACTTGCAATACGTTGCTCGTCGTGATTCTCCAAGAAGTACAACATACGATCGCGGATGTCATCCACCTTTTGCCATTGCTGGGTAATACCATCGGCTGGCCAGTTCCTGCTCGTTACGCCACGCAAATAATCATACATTCCTACCTTATCATATAGGTAGTCAAATCCTGCTGCCAAATAATCACGATAGAGTTGAGGATTATACACCTCAGCCACAAACAACACCTCAGGATATTGTTCCTTCACTTGCTCAATTGCCCAAGACCAAAACTCCTGAGGAACCATCTCCGCCATATCACAACGGAAACCATCCACACCCTTGCCTGCCCAATAGAGCAATATATGCAACATCTTATGCCATGTATCTGGAATCGGATCAAACTGCTTCTCACCACCACCTTCGTAATACACACCATAATTCAGCTTAACTGTCTCATACCAGTCATTCACAGAAGGACTAGCTGTAAAGCAATCATTACCAGTAGCACGAGCTGGACACTCCTCATATCCTTTGATATCAAAGTGAGGAGCGAACTTCTTACCTGGCATGTAGTAAAAGTTATTCAGCGGAGAAAAGGCCCACTCTGAATGGTCATTCGCACCCAAATCTACCACACCACGAGGCTTAGCCGTAGAGTGATATTCGCGAGATACATGATTAGGAACAAAGTCTATAATCACCTTCAAATCGGCCTTGTGCGTACGATCTACCAAATCCGTAAACTCCTTCATCCTACGACGCTTATCTTCACATAAATCAGGATGAACATCATAGTAATCCGTTATCGCATAAGGACTTCCAGCCAAACCCTTAACAATGCTTGGCGTATTATACATCGCAGTAGCATGGCGAATCACGCCTGTGTACCAGACATGAGTCGCACCTAAATCATGTATCGCATGCAAGGCCTTTGTGGTAATCGCATTCAGCGTTCCGCAGCCATTCTCTTGCATGCTACCTCCATGACGACGAGTCTCGTTGTAATTTGTAAACAAACGAGGCAATAATTGATAAATAATTGGTTTCAAGGTTCAGTACATATTTACTGGGGAAGCCACCCGAAGATGGCTTGCACCCAATTCTTAATTCTAACTTCTTAATTCAAATCTTACACAAGCTCCTTGGCATCAGAAGCAATCATCCACTCCTCATCGGTTGGAATCACGCAAACAGTCACCTTGCTGTCTGCACTTGAAAGCACAGCTTCCTCACCACGAACTTTATTCTTAGCCTCATCAAATTCTATGCCAAGATAGGTAAGACCCTTGATGATTTCCCCACGAATATAAGCATCGTTCTCGCCAATACCACCTGTAAAGACAATCACATCCACACCATTCATTGCCGCAGCATAAGCACCAATGTATTTCTTCACACGATAGATAAACATACGACGAGCCAAATCCGCACGCGCATTGCCTTGTTGAACAGCATTCTCAATATCACGAGCGTCGCTGGACACACCACTCACGCCCATCAAACCTGACTTCTTATTCATCAAATTTGAGAACTCTGTGGTAGAAAGACCCTCTTTCTCCATGATATATGTAGCAGCACCCAAATCCATATCACCGGCACGAGTACCCATCATCAAACCCTCCAACGGGGTCAAGCCCATAGATGTATCCACAGACTTACCATTCAACACCGCACTACAGCTACCACCATTACCAATATGAGCTGTTATCACCTTCGTTTGTTGAGGATCCTTACCTAAATACTCACACACACGCGCCGATACATAGCGATGAGATGTTCCATGGAAACCATAGCGACGAATAGCATATTTCTCATACAACTCGTATGGTATAGCATACATATACGCCTCATCTGGCATAGTCTGATGGAATGCTGTATCAAAAACAGCCACCTGAGGTACACCTGGCAAAGCTTGCTCAATAGCATCGATACCCTTGAGGTTTGCTGGATTGTGCAATGGAGCCAACTCTACACACTTAACTATCATCTCCTTCACTTCAGGAGTGATCAACACGGACTTATTAAATTTCTCGCCGCCATGTACCACACGATGACCCACAGCCTCCACTTCATCCAAAGAAGCGATACAACCAATCTTCTCATCTACCAAACTATTCAAAATCAATTGAATACCTACGGTATGCTCAGGCATTGGCTGCTCTATTTTCACCTTCTCACCATTAGACAACTTTATTTGTAAAAACGAATCTGACAAACCAATCTTCTCTACGCCACCTTGAACCATGACAGATTGAGTTTCCATGTCAAAAAGCTTGTACTTGATACTGCTACTTCCGCAGTTTAATACTAAAATCTTCATATCTATATTTGTGTTTTTATGGGTTAATTCTTAATTCAAACTTCTTAATTCTTCATTCCTATAGCTTGGTTGGCGGTGATAATCACCATTTGTACAATATCTTGCACTTTGCAACCACGGCTCAAGTCATTCACAGGAGCTGCTATACCTTGCAAGATTGGACCTACAGCATCCGCACCAGAGAAACGCTCTACCAACTTATACCCTATATTACCTGCCTGTAAGTCTGGGAATACCAGCACATTAGCCTTACCTGCTACGGTAGAACCTGGAGCCTTCTGAGCGCCTACACTCTCTACCAACGCCGCATCCAACTGCAACTCGCCATCAAGAGCCAATTCAGGAGCCATCTCATGTGCAATACGGGTCGCTTCTGTCACTTTATCTACCAATTCGTGCTTTGCACTTCCCTTGCTAGAAAAACTCAACATCGCCACACGTGGCTCAATTCCACCCAACGCTTTGGCTGTCTCCGCTGTAGTTACAGCGATCTCTGCCAACTCCTGAGCATTCGGACATGGATTAACCGCGCAATCCGCAAAGACCAAGAAGCCACCTTCACCCAAGTGAGTAGCAGGAGTAAACATCAAAAACGCACCTGACACAATATGAACACCTGGACGAGTCTTTAGAATCTGGAAAGCAGGACGTATCGTATCTGCTGTCGTTCCACGAGCACCTGCCAACTCACCATCTGCATCACCATTCTTAATCAACAAACAACCCAAATACAATGGATCTTTCACTTTCTCTATCGCTTGCTCCAATGTCATACCCTTCGCTTTGCGAAGTTCATAAAGAAGGTTAGCATACTCTGGCATCTTTGGATCTGACTTAGGATCCATAATCGTCAAATCGCTATCCCCATCTAGAATATAGGTATAACCCTTCTCCTCTGCCATCTTTTTGATCACAGCAGGATCACCAAGCAAAATCAACTTAGCCACCTTATCCTTCAAAAGAATATTCGCAGCCTCCAATGTACGAGGTTCATCACCTTCCGGCAACACGATACGCTGTGGATTAGCCTGCGCACGTTGCAACATTTGTTCTAAAATTTTCATATATTTCCTTATCTTTTTATTCTATTCCTATTACCTTTCAGTTCTGTTTTCCAAAAGCATGCAAAGGTACAACTTTTTTTGCATATATGCAAGTGCCATACACTTTTTCTACAAAAACACCATAAGATTTCACCACACCCCACTCACTATACACCATACACAACTCATATATAAACTTAGTGATTAATTAGTTATTAGTTAGTTATTAGTTAGTTATTAATTAGTGATTAAGCTACCACTGCAGACACTTTAAGCCTAAAAACAAATACAAAAATCATGAAAAAACCACTTTTTTACCTTTTTTCTTGCTCATTTCAAAAAAAAGCAGTACCTTTGCAACCGATTTTATAGCACACCACACGCATAGTGGCGAACAATAAAATTGGTAAGGTCCTATAGCTCAGTTGGTTAGTAGCACCTGACTCATAATCAGGGGGTCCTTGGTTCAAGCCCAAGTGGGACCACGAAACAATCACTCATTCACCGAGTGATTGTTTTTTTTATTTTCTCTTTAAAAATTTGCATATATCCGAAAAATGTTGTAACTTTGCGCCCAAATTGGCAAAAACGAACTTTATGTATTACACTTATAGTGTACCATAGTAAAAAAGAAATGCAAAAATCGGATTTTATCATTGAGGTAAACCACGTCTCAAAACAGTTTGAAGACGGAAAATTTGCCCTAGACGACGTTAGCTTGTCTATTAAGAAAGGCGAGTTCGTAACTATCTTAGGTCCATCAGGTTGTGGAAAAACCACCCTCCTGAGATGCATCGCCGGATTCCAAGTCGCCAGCGAAGGAGATATCCTGCTCAATGGAGAGGATGTTACTTCTATGCCACCGCACATGCGTGATGTGAACACCGTATTCCAGAAATACGCTCTCTTCCCACACCTAAATGTCTTCGACAATGTGGCTTTCGGACTGAAGTTAAAAAAACTAGATAAAAAAGTCATCGAAAAGAAAGTCAAGCAGGCTCTCAAAACAGTCGGCATGACGGACTATGAGTATCGAGATGTTAACAGCCTCAGCGGCGGACAACAGCAACGTGTAGCTATAGCACGAGCTATCATCAACGAACCGGAAGTGTTGCTCCTAGACGAGCCATTGGCTGCACTCGACCTCAAAATGAGAAAAGACATGCAGATGGAGCTCAGAGAGATGCACAAGAAATTGGGCATCACTTTCATCTATGTCACACACGACCAAGAAGAGGCCTTAACCCTAAGCGACAGAGTGGTCGTCATGAGCGAAGGCAAAATCCAGCAAATTGGTACACCTATGGATGTTTACAACGAACCACAAAATTGCTTCGTAGCTGATTTCATCGGAGAAAGTAATATCCTAGACGCCACAATGATCAAGGACAAAGTGGTGAATTTCTGCGAAAAAGACTTTGAATGCGTGGATAAAGGATTTGGTGAGGACACAGAGGTAGACGTAGTCGTTCGACCTGAAGATATTTATATTGGTGCCGTACAAGAAGGCAAGGAAGATGCATGGCACCTGCACGGTGAAGTCAAAAGCTGTATCTTCAAAGGTGTGCACTACGAAATGACCGTACTAACCGACAACGGCTACGAGCTAATGATCCAAGACTACCACGCTTTTGAGCCTGGCGCAAGAGTGGGATTGCTCGTCAAACCTGAAGACATCCAGGTAATGAAAAAGGAACGCGTATGCAATACTTTTGATGGCGAAGTCCTTGAAGATAATCAAGTACAATTCCTCGATGAAGTATGGGATATACCAGAGCGCGTGGCTGAGCGATTCGAAGTAGGAGAAGAAGTAGAAGTGGAAGTAGATTTCAATCGAGTAAACCTGCAAGATGACGAGGAAGATGGTACACTCTGCGGAGAAGTATATTTCATTCTATACAAAGGAGATCATTACCATCTTACCGTACGAACAGATGACGGAGATGATATCTATGTAGATACCAACGACGTCTGGGATGATGGAGATAGAGTCGGTATTCGTATCGCACCTAGCTATATACGACTATACAAAAAGGACCAAGAACAAGCTACCAAAAATCAAGACTAATTAGCAATGAAAAGTAGCAAATTAAGAATGGTTTTTCAGTCGCGCAGCACATGGGCTTGGCCGTACGCGCTGTTTATGCTGTGCCTAGTGATTCTGCCACTAGTATTGATTGGTGTATATGCTTTTACTGATGCTACAGGAGGCTTTACAATACAACACTTTGTAAGCTTCTTCACCAAGTCTGAAGCCATCAACACATTTATCTATTCTTTAGCAATTGCGATGATTACCACAATCATATGCTTATTGCTAGGATATCCTGCCGCATACATCATGGCTATGGCTGACTTCAAAACACCACAAGTAATGGCAATGCTGTTTATCCTACCCATGTGGATCAACTTCCTATTGCGTACCATCGCTACAGTCGAACTATTTCGCATGTTCGGCCTACCATTGGGAGAAGGAGCTTTGTTATTTGGTATGGTCTATGATTTCCTACCATTCATGATATACCCTATCTACAATACTTTGCAAAAAATGGATACTAGTCTCATCGAAGCCGCACATGACTTAGGAGCAAAACGTAGTCAAGTGTTTGTGAAAGTGACACTCCCTTTATCTGCACCTGGTATCTATTCGGGTATCGTAATGGTCTTTATGCCTACCGTTTCTACATTTGCCATTGCAGAGTTGTTAACACACAATAAAGTGACACTCTTCGGCTCACTCATCCAAAGATGTTTTGGAGAAGGAGGTATTGCAATGTGGAACTACGGAGCTGCGCTATCACTCATCATGTTGATTATCATTGGACTAACCAGTTTCTTTGGAGGAGACAAAGAGGACATCAACCGGTAATAACTAACTAAGGATTTGAATCAAGTGGAAAAGCATAAAAAACTAAAACTCGAAAATCGCAGTTTGGGCGAGCGTATAGCAGCACAAGCATATCTGTGGCTGCTATTAGTCGTGCTATACACCCCTATCCTGCTCATCATCATCTTCTCTTTTACCCAGAGTAAGGTGTTTGGTAACTGGACCGGATTCACATTTGGTCTATACGAAAACCTCTTCACAGGCTATGACGCTGTGGCACAAGTGAAAGTAGATCCTAATCTCTATCGTGCGATATTCTTCACCGTCATCATCGCCATATCCTCTGCATTGATATCTACCGTACTCGGTACACTAGCCGCAATCGGTATATACCACATGCATAACCGCGAACGAAAGATACTTACTTTCATGAATAGCATACCGATGATCAACCCTGATATCCTAACAGGTATCAGCCTATTCTTGCTATTTGTATTCCTAGGTATCAGCCGCGGACTTGGTACGGTGATCGCTGCACACGTGGTCTTCTGCACTCCATACGTAGTCTTGAGTGTAATGCCACGACTCACTAAAATGAACCCTAATATCTACGAAGCAGCCCTTGACCTTGGAGCAACACCATTCCAAGCGCTGCGCAAGGTAATGATGCCAGAATTATGGCCAGGTATGATTAGTGGATTCATACTGAGCCTCACCTTGAGTATCGACGACTTCGGAGTAACCTACTTCACCAAAGGAAGTAGTGGACTAGAGACACTATCTACTTTTATCTATGCAGATGCTAGAAAAGGAGGTCTGACACCAGAGTTACGCCCTCTCTTCTCACTCATCTTCTTGACAATATTGATATTGCTTATCATAATGAATGTACGAACCCATAAACAACAAAACAAATTAAAATGAAAAAGTTATTTTCTATTCTAGCAGCGTTAGTGCTATCTTTTTCTTTGGTTTCTAACACTTTTGCTGCAGATCGCGAGCATACACTCAAGGTCTACAACTGGGCTGACTATATTGACATGGATGTACTAAATGGTTTCCCTGCATGGTATTACGAGCAGACAGGAGAACAAGTGGAAGTACTCTATCAAACATTTGATATCAACGAATCCATGCTTACGGAGATCGAGGTTGGACAAGAAGATTATGACGTAATTTGTCCATCTGAGTATATTATTGAACGAATGCTTCGAAATGGACTACTCCAACCCATCAATAAGAATTTTGGCAACACACCTGATTATACCCAACTCGTATCACCATTTGCAGTAGAGAAATTCCAACAAATGGCTCCAGATACAAACACTTGTGTCGCAGATTACACAGTAGGATATATGTGGGGAACTACCGGTATTTTGTATAATACCGCATTGGTCGATAAAGAGGAGATACTTTCATTAGGAGGTCTACAAAATCCTAAATTCCAAGGCAAAGTATTCATGAAAGATGCCTTCCGTGACATCTACTCTGTTGTCGTTCTATATGCGTACAGAGATGAGATTGCACGAGGAGAAGTGTCAAAAGACGAACTAGTAGCCAACGTTACAGACGAGCGTATTGCACGCGTAGAGGAGTTTCTCACCAGCATGAAAAACAATATCGCTGGTTGGGAAGTCGACTTTGGAAAAGAAGAGATGACCAAGGGTAAAGCATGGCTTAATCTCAGTTGGTCAGGTGATGCACAATGGGCTATCGACGAAGCGGCAGAAGTTGGAGTTAATCTTGAGTACTTCGTTCCACAAGAGGGTAGTAATGTGTGGTTTGACGGATGGTGTATACCTATCTATGCAAAAAACACCAAGGCTGCTAGCTATTTCATTAATTATATGTGTATGCCTGAAAATGCCATCCTCAATATGGAAGAAATCGGTTATGTAAGTGTTATTGCATCACCAGAAGTACTAGAATGGGCCAACGATGACGAAATAGAAGAAACAGCTAATCTCACCTATTTCTTCGGCGAAAATGCAGGAGCAGTACATGCAAACCACGTTTTCTATCCCGACCAACAAGTAATCGAACGTTGCGCCTTAATGCATGATTGTGGCGACAAGACGGAAGCCATGTTGTCTATGTGGTCACGCGTAAAGGGCGACAACCTCAGCACAGGACTTGTTGTATTTATACTCATCGTTTTAATACTCATCGTTGTTGTCTTCGTTATCCAAGCCGTCAACCGCAAACGTCAACGCGAGCTACAACGTAAAAAACGCAATCGTAGAAGAAGATAATACGCCATAATGAAAAGAAGCATATTTATACTAATAGCAATCGTTGTTGGTTCCGTTTACGCAGCGGCACATGATTATCAACACGCCTTCATCGACGTCCAACAGCAATTTCAGCAACGTCAAAAAAACGCACAATCTGCGCTAAAAAAATACCTCACACACTTCCCATATACCGTGTACGAGGACGAAGTGCACACCATGTCTGGTGTACTTTATACCGAAAAGGGGAAGTATCAGCAGGCTATCAAAACATTCAATAAGGTACGTATCAACAATCTAGCTCGTACTAGTGATCTCATGTACCACTTCTATCTTGGATACGCATATCTGCAGTTGCAAGATTATGACAATGCACTGGCATGTATGTTGCGCATCAAGGATAGTCAATCTAATTTTGAATCACAGGCTAGATACTATATTGGATATTGCTACTACATTCAACAAGACTATCAACGTGCGCTGATTGAATTCCTAAGATTAGAGCAACAAGGTGGCTACGAACATCTCGCTCCATATTATATCGTACAAATTTACTACGCACAAAAAGAATACGAGAGAGTCTATCAACGAGCTGAAGAACTGCTTGCAAGATTCCCTAATAATCAGTACAACGATGAGCTTCATCGTATGTTAGGAGAGATGTATTATCAAGACTCCCTGTACAATGACGCGGTGGTTCATCTTGAGCAATATCGCGATCTTACACTTGCTGCAAAAGAGGAGGTTCTACGCAATGACATGTATCTTTTGGGACTGTCCTACTACATGACACGTAATTATCAAGAAGCTGTTAATCACCTCAAGACAATTACGTTAGACGAAGATACTATCTCTGAAAACACATGTCTTCATTTAGGACATTCGTATCTGCGATTAGAAGACATTGAGAATGCCAAACTCTCCTATGCAGCCGCTATTCGCTACAACATCAACGCCAAAGTGCGCGAAGAAGCAATGTATAACTACATACAGGTTACTTACTTGCAAAATTCAGCCTTAGGAGAGAGTATCACAGCGTTTCAAGACTTCATAAAGGAGTATCCAAATTCGCAATACATCAACAAAGTGTATGCACTGATGGCGGATCTATATATGACCAGCAAAAATTATCAAGCAGCACTAACGGCATTGCTAACTATTCCTAACGAAGATGCTAAGATTCAAGATACAAAACAGTATCTGCGCTACCAGTTGGCTATAGATGCTTTCTTGCAAGGAAAAATGGATGAGGTTATCCAATGGGCTAACGAGGTTATTACGCATGCCCAGCAACCTTCTACCTACAAAACAGAAGCATACTATCTGGCAGCACAAGCGCACTATAATCTCCGTCAGTATCCTCAATGTATTGAGCACGTTAACCTATATAGTCAACAGCCAAACAGTAAGGAATCTAGTAATCAGGCCTTAGCCATATACATCAAGGCTTATGCTTTGTTCAGCCTACAAAATTACACCGAAGCAGAATCTGTATTCAAAACATATATAGCTACCAAACCTGCAACCAATACACATGCAGATGCGCTCAACCGACTAGGAGATTGCCACTTCCACGCACGTCAGTTCACACAAGCAATTGACACATACACACAAGCCGCAAACCTGAATAGTACGGGGGCTGATTATGCTCTCCTACAATCGGGTTATGCACAAGGACTTTTGCATCAATACGAACAAAAGGTAAAGGTGCTCAACAATCTAGTAGAACAATATCCTCGTTCGGATTATGCCGACAATGCGCTATACGAAGTGGCACGTGCTCAACTCCAACAGCGCAAGAACCAAGAGGCTATTCTAGCCTACCAATTGCTACTTAAGGACTATCCTACCAGCAATAAAGCAGTAAAAGCATCTCTTGAGATGGGTATGACCTATCGTACACTCAAGCAGTATGATCTAGCTATCCAACAATTTAAAAATACTATCGAAAATTATTCTGCTTCAGAAGAAGCATATGCAGCGTTGGAGAACCTAGAGCAAGTATATGTAGAAACGAATAATATCAGCGAATACATTGATTACACCAAATCATTATCCAAACTGAACATGCAAACTGCTAGCAGCGAAGATTCATTGGTCTATGTAACCGCCGAATTACAATATATGCTGGGAAACTATCCACAAGCTGCTGCTGGACTAACCACGTATCTATCACAATTCTGCCCGAACGGACGCTACTGCACCAATGCTACATACTATGCTGCACGTAGTTACTACCAATTGAAGCAATACGAGCAAGCCATTGACCAATATAGTGCATTGGCTGACATCCAGGGTAACCCATACATGGAAGAAGCATGTATGCGCGTGGCCGAACTGAGCTTTGATAAGCAGGAATATCAAACAGCACGATATTACTTCCAACGCATGAACGAAGTAGCATCATCATCAACTATGCATAATACGGCATTGCTCGGTATCATGCGTTGTAGCCAAAAGTTGAATGATAACACACAACTCATCGAAACTGCAAGTCAAATTTTGCAACGAGAAAACACCACAACTGACATTCAAAACGAGGCATATTACTATCGTGCGAAAGCATATATTGAGAACCAACAATACGGACAGGCGGTCGTAGATCTCACATCTCTTGCTAAGGAAGTTCGTACTGCATGGGGAGCCGAAGCAAAGTTCCTTTTGGCATACTGCTATTTCCAACTAGGATCACACGACTTGGCTGAACAAGAAATCATGTCCTTCACGCAAATGCAAACCTCACATCAATATTGGTTAGCCAAGAGCCTTATCTTGCTCTCAGACATCAATATTGAGCGTAATGAACTATTCCAAGCAAAACAATATCTTCTCGCTCTGCAAATGAATTACAAATTGCAAGACGATATTCCTACAATTATCAACGAAAAATTACAGCACATTGCTCAGTTGGAACAACAACCTACTGAACAACCTGCTGAAATGGAAGACAACACATTATGATTCAACGAATATATCAAATAGCACTATTAGTTCTACTACTTATTAGCCTCCCATACGCTACTTTTGCGCAAGATACGGTGTTTAATCGAGTAGTCACTGTCGAACGAGATTATCAGCCTGAAGTGCAAGATGCACAAGCTATATCTACCAATCCTACTTTCGTGGAGTATACCCCAAAGCTCAATCCAGTCATCTATTCCACGTATTCCGAACCATTATCTATCGGTTATAATCTACACACACTACCTGCTGAAGAAACCTACTTTCGTACCACACCTCCTCTCAATGGCGTTGTGGACGCTTCCGTAGGACATCGCAACTCACACCTCTTATTTGGATATCGCATTCAAGACGGAGAAAAAACATCTCTAGATCTTTATGCCGACCACAATGCATATTGGGGACGAGATGCATTGACACAGTCACTCGTAGGAATGCAGTTTATACACCACTTCCGTAGCGCAGAACTGTACATAGGTGCAGAAGGAAAACACGAAGCATATACGTATTATGGACAGTTGTATGATGGCCATAAAGGACTGATAGAAGGCAATGCACCATGGCAAAATTGCTGGGACGCGTCTGCCAAAATAGGCATTCGATCTACCGATAGATCTTCTATTCAATACAAACTTCAAACGGGCTACAATGCTTTTATCATAACTAACCATGCGGTAGAACACCAAATACAATCACACTTCAACATAGCATGGCAAAATGACTTGCATAGTGCAGGTGTTAGAACATATGTACAGAACAATTTCTATTCCACATTAGATCAGCATTCCATAGTACCTACACATCGTCATGCAATCCGTATAGAGCCATTTTATGAGTACACAGAGAAGAATCTCCATCTACATGCCGGTATCAACCTGGATATGAATATTGGAACAGGAGAACTATTAAGCTCAGCAAAAACAAAAGATTTGAGCTTTGCACCATCTCCAAACTTGCTATTTGAATATCACTTGCTGAAAAACATGTTACATCTCTACGTGGATGCACAAGGATCATTCGGAAATGGTTCACTCGAGGAATATCACAATTACAACCGATATCTCAATGTCAAACAAGGACTTACATGGAATACACCGCGTGCATACACACCAGTAGATGCTAAGGTTGGTTTCAAGCTTCGTCCTATAAAAACACTTCTTTTGGATATATATGGCGGCTACGCATACCTCAAAAATACATGTATCATGGAAGCTGTGTTGCAAAATCATACATCTCAAATCATAGACTACAATCTCTGGACAACTGACTATCAACGATGGAAAGTAGGAGGAGAACTCCATTACCATTATCGTGATATTTTAGATGTCAAGTTAGGAGGAAACTACTACTTCTATCCACAAAAGCCAATCCCATCCATGGATCCTTCAGACGCATCATTCCTAGAAAATCAAATTAAAGGGACTACCGTCTTTGATCAACCTAATTGGGACTTGTATGCACGTATTGAGGCGAATATAGATTCTCATTGGAGTATTTATTCAGAGAATCGATTTGAGGGCAGTAGATGGGCGTATCTTTCAACGATAGCGAAGGTTCAACTTAGACCTGTCATAGATCTTAATATTGGAGCTCAATATTCATTCAATAACAGACTAAGTCTATACATACAACTCAACGATTATATCAACCGTAAAAATGATCTTTTCTATGGATATCAATCACAAGGTATTCATTTCTTAATAGGTGCTAAATATAAATTCTAAACTACTGATACAATAATTATGAATGATTTTTTGAAATTTGCCGTTGATAAAGGCATGAATTCGATGCATGTAGAGAAAACTATGAATGCATCGGCTAGCTACATCAGTCCATCTATCCTAGAAGAACGCCAACTTAATGTTACTCAGATGGATGTTTTTTCGCGTTTGATGATGGATCGTATTATTTTTCTTGGTACAGAGGTAAATGATTATACTGCGAATGTTATTCAAGCCCAACTCCTTTATCTAGATTCCGTGGATTCCGAGCGAGATATCAATATTTATCTCAACACTCCTGGCGGAAGTGTATATGCAGGTCTAGGCATTTATGACACGATGCAATTCATTGGCTCACGCGTGGCCACTATCTGTACTGGAATGGCAGCATCAATGGGAGCGGTGCTACTCGTAGCAGGAGAAAAGGGAATGCGTGCAGCTCTCCCTCATAGTCGTGTGATGATTCATCAACCATTAGGTGGTATTCAGGGACAAGCTTCTGATATCGAAATCACAGCTCGAGAAATACTCAAACTCAAAGACGAACTATACCAAATCATTTCTGATCACTCTGGTCAAACTATGGACAAAATACGCCAGGACGCTGACCGTGACTATTGGATGACGGCAAACGAGGCATTAGCTTACGGAATGATTGATAAAGTTTATACAAAAAAGTAAACCATGCCTACTAAGAAAAACGATAAATGCTCCTTCTGTGGACGTGAGATGAAAGATCTGTTTCGTGCAGATATTCCTGGCGTATTCATTTGCCATGAATGCATCGAGATGGGACATAAAATCATCATGGACACTAAAGCTCAAAATGCCCAAAATCCTGAAATAGAAGGTCTTGAGCTTGCTTCACTACCCAGACCTGCCGATATCAAGGCATTTCTAGATCAATATGTCATTGGTCAAGATGAAGCAAAACGCTATCTTGCTGTAGCTGTGTATAACCACTACAAGCGTGTACTACAGCCCAAGGACGATAATGGCGTAGAGATTGAGAAGAGCAACATTCTCCTCGTAGGATCTACAGGTACTGGTAAGACTCTGCTAGCTCGTACTATTGCTAAACTCCTCAAGGTGCCATTCGCCATCGTGGATGCAACTGCATTGACGGAGGCTGGATACGTGGGAGAAGATGTAGAATCACTACTCGTACGTCTATTGCAAGATGCTGACTACGATCTTCAGAAAGCACAACGAGGTATTGTGTTCATTGATGAAGTCGACAAGATTGCACGAAAAAGCGAAAATCCTAGTATCACACGTGATGTTTCTGGTGAAGGCGTGCAACAAGGTTTACTCAAACTGCTAGAGGGATCGGTTGTAAACGTACCTCCACAAGGAGGACGCAAGCACCCTGAGCAAGAATTTATTCATGTGGATACCCGAAATATTCTATTTATTTGCGGAGGTGCATTTGATGGTATCGAACGAAAGATTGCACAACGAATGAATACTCAGGTAGTAGGATTTGATGCACAAAAGAAGGCAAAAGCCATTGACAAAAATAATCTACTGCAATATGTAGCCCCACAAGACCTTAAGTCTTTTGGACTTATACCTGAGATTATTGGCCGATTGCCTATTCTTACCTATCTTAAGCCTCTTGACAAACAAGCACTACGTAATATCCTTACAGAGCCAAAAAATGCCATTACTAAACAATACCAAAAACTTCTAGAAATGGATGGCTTCCAGCTCTCATTTGCACCAGATATGCTAGATTATGTGGTGGACAAAGCATTAGAAAACAAGTTAGGAGCACGTGGATTGCGAGGACTAATGGAGACGGTAATGATGGATGTTATGTTTGACTTACCATCTTCTAATAAGGAAGAGCATGCCTTCGAGGTAACCAAAGAGTATGCACAAGAGCGTATTGAAAAAGCTGACTTTGACCAATTAAGAATGCAAAATTAACAATTCTAACAATATGAAAAAAGTACTTATTATGATGACTCTTGCAGCCACAATCATCGGCTGCTGTGCCAAGAAACCACATTATGAGAGTGTGGACAACTACCCTGTAAAACAAGGTTCGCTGGATGAGATGACCTATTCTCCAGAAAAAACATCTTTCTCTGTATGGAGTCCTAATGCAGATAGTGTATATCTCAACATCTATGCAGATGCTACTACTGCAGAGCCTCTACAAACACTTACTATGTGCCGTCAGAAAGATGGAACCTGGACTAAGACTATCAAAGGGGATCTCAACGGACAGTTCTATACCTTCCAAATCGTAGAACCTAGCTCTCGATGGAAACTCCACGAGACAGCAGGTATCTTCGCTAAGGCGGTGGGAGTAAACGGAAAACGTGCCGCTATTATCGATCTTGCTGCTACCAATCCAGAGGGATGGAACGAAGATGTACGTCCTGCTTTCGAGGGTGCAAAAGATGCTATTATCTACGAAATGCATCATAGAGATATGACTATCCATGCTACCTCTGGCGTTAATAACAAAGGAAAATTCCTTGCATGGACAGAGCATGGTACAATAACAGCAGAGGGTTTAGCAACTGGCATTGATCACCTTGTCGAATTGGGTGTAACACACGTACAAATATTGCCATCTTACGACTATGGATCTGTGGATGAAACCCGCCTAAGCGACAACAAATACAATTGGGGATATGATCCTGTTAACTACAATGCACCTGATGGTGGCTATAGCAGCAACCCATATGACCCAGCTGCACGTATTCGCGAGATGAAACAAATGATTCAAGCTCTCCACAAAGCAGGAATACGAGTAATTATGGACGTGGTATACAACCACACTTTCAATGTAGAGAATAGCAACTTTACACAGACTGCTCCTGATTACTTCTACCGACTCACTGAGAATGGCGACCTAGGAAATGCCTCTGGTTGTGGCAATGAGACTGCTAGCGAGCGACCTATGATGCGTAAGTTCATCATCGAGTCATGCCGTTATTGGATTGAGGAGTATCACATGGACGGATTCCGATTCGATCTCATGGGTATTCACGACGTAGAGACTATGAACCAAGTACGCGCAATGTTGGACAGTATCGACCCATCACTCTTGCTCTATGGAGAGGGTTGGGCTGCTGGCGGACCACTTTATCCTGGAGACCAACTCGCTATGAAAGCAAACATGCAAAAGTTGCCAGGTATTGGTGCCTTCTGTGACGATATGCGAGACGCACTTCGTGGCCCATTCTCAGACAATCACAAAGGAGCATTCCTCGTAGGTGAAAAAGGACATGAAGAGAGTATTAAGTTTGGTATTGTCGGTTGTATCGCACACCCTGAAGTAGATATGGAGAAAGTGAATTACTCCAAACAAGCATGGACAGCACAACCTACGCAATCCATCAATTATGTATCTTGCCACGATGATATGATGCTTACAGATCGCTTGAAAGCAAACAAAAAACTACGTCCAGGAGAGTTGCAACAACTCAGCAAATTGGCTCAAACGGCAGTTCTTACTTCACAAGGTATGCCATTCTTATGGTGTGGTGAAGAAATCGCGCGCGATAAGAAAGGTGTACACAACTCATATTGCAGCCCTGATGATATCAATGCTATTGATTGGTCACTCAAAGCTGCAAATATAGACCTCTTCCAATACTATCAAGGGCTCATTGCACTCCGCAAAGCACACCCTGCTTTCCATATGGGAGATGCTGAGTTAGTTCGTCAAAACGTACATTTCTTACCGGTAAGCGAAGGTGTTGTAGCATACCAAATGAATGGTGAGGCTGTAGGTGATACATGGAAAAATATCGTTGTTATTCTCAATAGCCAAAACAAGGCAGCTAAAGTGGCGCTACCAGAAGGTACATTTGAATACGCTTGTGCAAATGGTAAATGCCCTGCAGATATTACAGCCCAAGTGCAAGGCAACGTAAGTGTTGCACCTCAATCGGCTGCAATCCTATACAGCAAATAATCTATCGTGATTCTTATAAAGAAAGAGAGTGCGTCCTACAAGACACACTCTCTTTTTTTAGCTATTTCCACCGCCTACAAATCCATAACCCATGCGCTATTATTGATTCATATTTAAGCAATGGATAAGGATAGAATAAGGATAATATACCAAAGGTATATGCACATTTTTACAAAAAAGTTTGCCTATTCCAAAAAAATATCGTACCTTTGCCGCACGGAAATGAAAATCTGAGAAGATATGAAACAGATACATGATGAGAATCGTGCTTATCGATTTCTCTTGCCTCTAGTAAATTGGATGTTTAGACATTCCTACCGACACATTAAATACGTAGGCGAGGAGAATATTCCCCAAGATGGGGCTGTGATATTTGCACCGAACCATACCAACGCACTTCAAGATGCGCTAGCGGTGCTATCTATCAATTCGGAGCGAAAAGTATTTGTAGCTCGTGCAGATATTTTCCGCAATAAGAGAATAGCAAAAATTCTTAGTTGGCTGAAGATCATGCCTATACGACGCATGCGCGATGGCGCTGGCGAGGTACTCAAAAACGATGAAACCGTTGAGAGAGCTATTGATACGCTCCATGAAGGTGTACCATTCTGCATTTTGCCAGAGGGAAAACATCGCACAAAACACTCGCTACTACCGCTCGGAAAAGGCATTTTCCGCATCACATTACGTGCAAACGAAAAGTTCGGACAAGAGAAGCCCATCTATATCGTACCAGTAGGTTTGGAGTATAGCGATTGGTTCCACCTATGGGACACCCTGATTATCAACATAGGCAAACCTATCAACATGACGCAATTCATTGCCGAACATGCGGATCTTGAGCAGCCTAAGCTCATACTTGCCATGAGAGAAGAACTAACCAACCGCATGAGGGAACAAATCATGTGGGTACCAGACGATGAAGACTACGAGAAAAATTGGGAAACACTTAAGAAGAACCCTCCTCGAAAGCTCAACTGGTTCCCTAAACATCGCATGCCAAAATGGCTTCTATTATTGATGCTTGCGCTCATGGCACCTTTGGCGTTAGTCGCTGGTATAATTACATTTCCTTTGTGGTTAGCATGGATCATCATTCGTTGGACAATTAAAGATCCTGCGTTCCATAACTCTGTACAATTTGTTTGGCAATTAATCATCATACCATTGACTGGTTTTATCACGATGCCATTTTGGATATTCTTGCAAGAATATATGTATTTGGCACGCAAATTGAACAAACCAGAAGAAACCAAATAACCATACTACACAACACTACACCATGCTTAAAGTATACATTATTCTTGCGTGTTATATCCTCTTTCCGCTCTTAATTATTGAGGGATTCAAACGTTGGAAAGCAGTACAGAAGATTGGTACTGTGGTACTTGCTTATGCAATCGGTATAATAGCTTCGCTTTGTGGAGTACTTGATTTCCCTGATCCTGTCGTTGCAGCGACATTCAGCAAACTCCAATCTACCATCATGAGTATAGCTGTTCCTTTGGCTATTCCGCTCATGCTTTTCAATTGCGATTTCAAGTTATGGACCAAAGCCCTTCCTAAAACAACTTGGGCATTGGTTACTGGTATAGTAGCGGTAGTCATATCCGTTGTATCTGGCTATTTTATCTTCCGCAATTCCGTGCCAGAAACAGCTAAGGTAGCAGGTATGATGACAGGTATCTATACTGGAGGAACGATGAACTTCAACGCCCTAGGAGCCTCGCTGGGAGTGGACAAATCGGTGATGGCTATTGTATTGGCCTTTCAAATGGTAATCACTACTCCTTATATATTCTTCTTACTAGGTGGTGGCTATAAAATTTTCCGAAAGTTATTACCTTACAAGGATATCACTCACAGGGGACGTACTGATGAAGAGAATGTAGAAACGGCGGATGTAGAGAATTATCACCACATGCTCGAAAAGAAGAATCTAATCGGAATGCTAAAGGGCTTAGGATTGAGTTTCGCATTCCTTGCTGTTGGTGCAGGACTTGCGCTACTCACTACAGGCACGCTCAACGAACTAGTGGTTATCCTTACCATCACCACTCTATCTATCATCGCATCTTTCTTCAAAAAAGTACGTGAGTTACCTAAGACTTTCGAGCTAGGTATGTTCTTTATCCTCATTTTCAGCGTGATTGTAGCATCTATGTTCAACATCCATAGTGTCAACGGAGGCTCGCTATATATAGGTGGTTTTGTATTATGGATTATGAGTGTATCTGTGGTATTGCATCTTATTCTTTGTCGTATAGCGAAAGTCAGCGGCGACCTATTCTGCGTTTGCCAAGTAGGTTTGCTTTGTTCCCCTCCTTTCGTTCCTCCTATCGCAGGTGCAATGCAAAATAAGAAAGTACTTATCTCTGGTATTGTAGTAGGTCTAGTGGGCTACGCTATTGGAACCTATCTTGGTGCACTACTATCCCTTGTGTTAGGGCAACTATAAATCTTTGCGTTATGAAGCGTTATATTCTATTTTACTTTTTGATTATGCTTGCGCTGTGCGTGCAAGCAGCTAAGAAAGAAAAGGTACAGGAGACAGATTCTTTGGGACGAAAAATAAAGACCGGTTGGAACTTCGGTGCCCTACCATCTGTAGCTTTTGATGCCGACCTTGGTTTTCAAGGTGGTGCATTGGCCAATATCTATTATTATGGTGATGGCTCACAATACCCTGAATATATTCACTCCATTTATGCAGAGGCAGCATATACCACAAAGAACTATGGCATTTTCCGCATCAATTATGACAGCAAGTATCTTATACCCAACCATCGTTTGACTTTAGACGCCACTTATCAGCCAGATGCAATGTGTGATTTCTATGGTTATAATGGCTATCAGAGCATCTACAATCAGAATCTACACAAGTGGAAAAAGGACCAGTCTAAGATGGAGAATCCTGATGAGTATCAATCTCGTGCATTCTACAAGTATAAACGCGATCTCTTCCGTTTTGCAGCCGATATGGAAGGTACCATCTACAAAAACATCAAATGGAATGCGGGTCTTGGTGTACTAGGCTACATGATTGATGAATGCGATATTGATATGCTCAATGGTAAAAACGAGTTTGACCCTAACACGCCACTCGCCGACCAAAAAGCGATGAATGACCAGATAGAGGGTTTATACGAGAAGTATGTCAAGTGGGGCATTATCGACCCCAATGAAGCCAATGGCGGTTGGCATCCTTATCTACGTGTAGGTCTGACTTACGACAGCCGCGATCAACGTACCTGCCCTACTCGTGGTATTTATGCTGACGCATTCTTTACTTATACCGCAGCCTTCAATGCTAAGTATGGTCAACAAGCGACTGCCGGCTATAATCATTTGCAGTTTAATTTCAATTTCCGTCATTACGTACCTATTTACCGCGACCGAGTCACTTTCGCATATCGTCTCGGTACACAGAATAATATAGCGGGCAACTCGCCTTTCTATATGAACACTTACCTCAATACGCTGTTTATCCAACGCGTAATGTACGAGGGACTAGGTGGTGCCAACTCACTCCGTGGTATCATGCGTAATCGCATTTTAGCAAATGGATTTGCCTATGCCAATGTAGAGTTACGCACCAAAGTGGCTAAATTCGATATCGGTAAACAGCATTTTTATATCGGTCTTGCACCATTCTTTGATTTGGGAGTGATTACCCAGCCATATGAGTTAGACGGGACAGCTATCCAAAAAGCATATGCTGCCGATAACGATCCACTCAAATTGCCATTGGATGGTTATTTTTCCATGAGAGAATCAGAAGACGACTCAAACTTCTTCATTCTTAATTCAAAATCAACCTATCTTCCACACATGGCTGCAGGTCTTGGTCTAAAGGTGGCGATGAATGAGAACTTCGTTTTGTCAGTAGACTGGGCTATGGCGCTCAACAAGCAAGACAATGCTAAGTGGGCCAACTTCTACATCAAAATGGGGTATCTATTCTAGTTTAGAACTTTATGTCAAGAATAAAAATCATAGTCATATTCCTTCTATTTTCTAGTTTTGCAGCTGCAACGAATGACTCTACTGCTATCTTTCAAGGTTGCGGAGGAGGTATGATGGTACATGCAGGTTACCTCTTTGGCGAGAACCCATCAGCCGTTCTACCTTCTGGCGAGAATATTAGTCCACAAGGATTGACATATGGTTTAGGAGGCTCTATGCGTGTACATATCAAGAAGCATTTGCGTATCGGTTGCGAAGGCTTTAGTTCGACTATGAAGAGTGGCGTGACGGACAAGAATAGCACCTTACAACCAGGCAGTTATATTCGTGCGGGATGGGGAGGATTAATAGCCGATGCTTGCTGGCGTGGAGAAAGAATATGGCCCTATATTGGAGGATCTGTAGGTGGTGGAGCCATGCGTTCGCTCTATATCGTAGATGGAGACCAATTAGACTGGATTTCAGAACAAACATCCGTTTTTCACAAACAAGGATTTGGCTATATTAATCCATATATTGGTATGGACTATTGTATCACCAAACGTATACATGCCACTTTCCGTTTAGATTGGATGCTTGCTTTCGCTAAGCAACAATTGATATTACCAACCGGACCACGTCTCTACGTCGGTATCATGTTCTGTCATTAGAACTACTAAGATATCCCTCCAGTCTTTCCCATTGTGATTGGGCATCTTGCAAGCCCAAATCATATACTGTTTGTAGGCGTTCTACATCCATTTCTAGTCGTCCGATTACAACCTCTTGTGAGGGACGAATCACGAATATTTTACCTTCTTCCTCTAGTTGGCGAAGTTGCGCTATTCGTTTGTTATACTGATCATTACGATCTTCTATTGTTTGTATAAGTGCTTTGTATCGAGGATAGCACAATCTACATACCGCCGCTATTTTGTCCTCTCTGACATAGTCAATCGGACGCGTTAGCACTACGATAATTTTCTCGCACCCTAGCTCCATACACTTATCCAAGGGTATATTATCCGACAAACCACCATCTAGGTATTTCTCCCCCTGCCACTCTACGGGGCGACTGATAATAGGTAGGGAAGCAGAGGCACGGATGACATCCATTTGTTCCCATGTATTAGTAATGCGTACATATTCTGGTTTCCCAGTGCGCATATTGGTAATAGTGGCATAGAATTGAGCTGGCGAAGACTCGTATGTATCTTCGTCGAATGGATCTAGTTCTCTGGGCAATAAGCCGTAAGCAAAGTCCTTGTTGATCATATTTCCAGTCGTGAGCCACGAGTGGAAACTGATGTATCGACGGTCACCAACAAAGCGCTTGTTGTAGCGCAGGACACGTCCTCGCTGCTTGGAGAGGAGATTGACACCAAAAGTAACACCTGCCGAAGTGCCACAGACCACATCGGGTTCAAATCCATGATCAAGCATGATATCAATCACACCAGCAGTGTATAGACCTCGCATGCCACCACCTTCTAAAACTAGTCCTATTTTCATACTACCTCTTTACCGAATGGGAGGATTGATCCGATTGCGAGTTTGAAGTGCTGCATACCCCAAGGTATACCAATGATGGTACAACAGAGAATAAGTCCAAATAACAAATGTATAAGGGCGATTTCCCACCAACCAAGAAATATCCATAGCACATTGAATAGGATATTGATACAACCATCGGCATTCTCTTTAGGCACAAGATCATGGCCAAAAGGCCAGAGTGCCATATTACCTATTTTGAATAGTTGCACGCCAAAAGGTATGCCAATAATGGTGCAGCAAAGCAGCAGTCCTGCTATCCAATACATTATAGCAGTTACCAATCCGCCCATAATAAACCAAATAAGATTACCAAGAAAATTCATACTAATGTGGTCTTATACGTTATTTTATACAGGCCTCGTAGATGGCATTCACGATAGTTTGACGAAACTCTTTACCCTTGATATGGGTGATACCGTTGGTCATAGCTACGATGCCCCACTTGTCTTGAGGACTCCAGATCATCACACTATATAATCCATAGGCATTGCCTGTATGACCTACGAGGTAATTGCCAGGGGTATTGTATTTCTCATCTTCGATGAAATCGATAAATTCCCACAAACAGAGTCCGTACTGCTCTTCGTTGGAGTTTTGCGCTATCCATACAGGTGTTTGCATGGTTTTGGCGCTCTCCTCGGATATGATTCTCACGCCGTTCAATTCGCCATAATTCATATGCATCATCATATATGTCGCCAAATCACGAGCGGAGATCTTCACGCCGCCTGTAGGCGAGAACATTGGAGCAGAATATCCCATCACATAATCAGGCAAACGATGAGTTACACTAGCGTAGGCATTCGACTCTACATATTGGTCATTGCTACGGTGGTAGATACATGCAATTTTGGTCGTATCGATCGCATCGAGGTTGTGTCCGCCATGTAGTCCAAGAGGTTTAATCACGCTATCTTGCACATATTGGTCGAAGCGGACGCCAGACATATTCTCCAAAATCGCACCAGCGAGGTTAATGCCCATATTGGAATAGTTGTAGCCTTCGCCTGGTTTGTATTCGTAGTATGAATCCGCACAATCGCCTCCTACCGCAGGGTTGAGGTTGTCAAGCGTAGAATAATTCTCTTTGTCGCGGATACTGGCAGTATGCGAAAGCACCATTTTGAGGGTAATAGGCACATCAGGATGGTGTGGGTTGCGTATTTGGAAACCGATCAAATCGCTCACATCGTCATCAAGAGATATGATACCCTTCTCCACCAATTGCATAAGAGATGTGGCAGTAAAAGACTTAGAGATGGAGGCAATGCGCATCATGTCATCGTTGGATAGAGGCGTTTGGGTTTTTAGGTCCTTGTATCCAAAGGATTGGTTGTAGATGATTTGTCCATCCTTTACTACGGCAGCAGAAACGCCTACGGCTTGAAATTCATCCATAACTTGCAGGATAGCCTGATTGGTGCGTTTCTCCATAGGAGAAGTGCAACTTGTAACACACAGCGTTGCTAGTGCTGCAAAGATTAAGAATAAATGATTGATACGCATGGTTATATTATTTTGATTTCAATGCTGCAAAGGTACAAAGATTTTTTGAGATATGCAAGAGTCAAAACTTTTTTCTGGGAACAATATAAATGCTGACATAAAACCTCCTACTCGCCTTACGGCTCGAGAAATCTAAACAAATCTTATTTTCCCCGATTACCCTCGCATTTAACACAGTACTCCGTAATCAATTACAACCGCTAGCACTCGCTTTGCTCGTCCGCTGAATCTTAAATAAATGCTGCTGACATGTTTACGGAAGAAAATTTACAACAACATAGACAACATAATCCAACAACTTGCGCTCGAATCAACTTTCTCGAGCGCCTAGGGATCATAAAAAAACAACAATAAAGACTATTTAATCCAACAATAGGGACAATTTCTTTGATGAGAATATAATGAGAATAGATTATTCACCTCAAAAAATGACGTGAATAATGCATTTTTTCGCATCATTTATTGCATGTTTCAGAAAAAAGTAGTACTTTTGCAGCGAAAACTGCAAGTATTCACTTCAAAATATGAATGGATTATGAAACTACCTGTATGGATTTGGCAATATGAGCAATGGCCTCACTTCTGTTGGAATGATAGCAATATCATCTCACTTCTTGCACGTATTAGAGAGCAGCAGGGACAATTGATAGGACTAATGAATGGTCTTGGTTTTGATACACAACACCGCAATGCCTTGGAGGTTATGACAGAAGATGTGCTCCGCAATGCAGAGATTGAAGGCATGTTGCTTAATCCTAACCATGTACGCTCATCTGTAGCCAAACACCTCGGTTTGGATACAGCAGGTATGCCAGAGGCAGATCATTACACGGACGGTGTGGTACAAGTGCTGATGGATGCGGTGCAACATGCGGATGCGCCATTGACTGAAGAACGATTATTTAAT
>JAZLDS010000043.1:0-8730 GCA_045614865.1 Paludibacteraceae bacterium
GTGGTTGGCGATCATTGGACTGCTACATTTGATGAAGATGGACAATTGTATATATCTTCAACTAAATACGATACTGGATTGCCTTTCCATTATACTGCAACTGCGGATTCTTTGTATATCTGCACAATCCATTATGCAGAAGATGGTCAAGAGATATATGGTACTCCATATGTGTGCCCATATTCTTTCCGTGGGAATCCTACATTAGTGATAGATGGTTTTAACTATGTATATGAAAAACCACTTGGAACAATAACTCAAAATTATGTAGAAAAGAAACAAGTGGTCCTCACTAAAGTCCCTCAAATACGCTAATCCTCCACTATTAATTACGGTACATATACGGTACATATACGGTAGATACACGGTAGATATACGATAGATATACGGTAGATACACGATAGATACCTATAGGAGTACCGGTCACTTTTATACGATGTGAACCAACGTTATTTTCTTCGATAAACCTTATGTTTATGCTCTATCTTTGAGACAAAGCCATAATCAAGCATTTCCAAAATTCTTGGGTCAATCTCTTCAGGTTCATTAACAATTTCATTTCTCCGTAACCAATTTGTGATTCCTTTATGAGATATATATTCAGAACAACAGAGTGTCCCCAAGATGAAGAAAGAAGCTGTAGAAGTCATTCTAGAGTTGTTAATCTTGTATGCAATTTGGTTGAGGTATAGCTGTAAATCATTTGCAGATGTATGGGTCATGTAATTGTAAATACGTTTGGTCCAACTGAAACGGTTTTCACATGGGTTAGTAGATAATCCGCTATCAGTTAACCAAATACGTTTGGAGTGATTACATTGCTCCACAGTAGTTCCCTTAATATGTTGGTAAAGTTTGGACTCATCCGAAACAATATGCTTAATACCATACTGCTGAACAATCTTCTTAATCACTTCCTTATCAATTTGTCCTCTTACATGCCTTAAAACACATTTATTATCTCCATTAATAATAGCAAGGATATGTTCCTTCTTGTGAGAACTTGCTGCAAAGATTTGGGATTTCGTATATGTATTATCTTTAGGGTCTATAAAACCATGCTGTTTCATATAGGCAAATTTCTTTCCAAACTTCATGTTTGCCCAAGCTCCTATATGTGCTTCATCAATAATTGCGAAATCAGTTCGGTTGAAATTGTCTTTAGACATATAATACCGAATCTTTCGCAGCATTCGATGGGCAGTTGTTACTGATACTGAAATATGATTTGCCAATTCCCTTACTGAAATAGACTTGGTAGTTGTCATCACAAATATAGCATACAACCATTGCCATTTCTTAAGATTGGAATGCTCTGCTATAGTATTGCTGGTGTCACTAAATATTTTCTTACAATGCTTACATTTATATCTGCCATCTGATAAATGGTAAAGCTCTGTTGAACCACATTGGCAAGTTGGGGTCTCATTCCAACGTATCTGCTTCCAAAGCTCGTTTTCGTGGTCAACTATGTATTTGATATTCAGCTTCATTGTAGTACAAAATTAATAATTTTCTTTGACTTGAGAAAATTTTTTACGGAAAAAATGCTGAAAAAATACTGGTTGGAAAGTATGCTTAACATTATGCAAGTTATTGGAAATGAATAATTTGGTTCAAATAGTAATATTGTAACGAGTACCGAGGAAAAATACTATTAGAAGACTACAACTTCTATTCATATCTATTGTTATCTATTGCACGATTCAAATAATTATTGTAACTTTGCAACTGATTTCTAAACTCTTAAATATTTAATAGTATGAAACGATTTGAGTTATTTTTTGTCTTGTTTTCTACATTGCTCATTGCGTGCGAACCAATCAATCCTAATGGAGACCAATACCCTGTAGTATCTGCGGATGATTATTATTGGTATAAAGGTAACAAAATCTATCTAGAAAGAGGAAATCAAGAATATATCATTTATGACGATGCATTACTTTCCGAGATAGATAAACAGAAGCTTGAGATGAGCGAAAGTAGTTTGTATCTTGAAGAACCTAATCTAAAATGGGGAATCACCAAGCCTAATACTGTCATTGAAGATTTGGAGCATGTGCTATATAGAATGCCTTCCTATACTAGTGAAGGAAGAACCAACTTCTTTGTTACACACTCTTTCCTTGTCAAACTCAAGGACAGTGGCGACCTGCCTATCTTGCAAAATATGGCAGAGCAATACAATGTAAAAATAGTTAAGGAGGAACTGCTTCCTCTGTGGTATGTATTGGTATGTAATTTGCCGTCTTCGTCCAATGCGTTGGATATAGCCAATCGTTTTTATGAGTCTGGTAAATTTGCAGTTTCGGAACCAAATTTTATGGGAGGACTAGTCTTGCATAATTAAAAAATATATTCACTTTGCAAACCTTTAAAATTAATTGAATATGAAAACTTTTAATCTTCGCCAAAAGTACAATGGTCTGTTGCAGAAATTCATTCGTTTGTTCTCGCTTTCGGGTGTAGCTTTTGTTTTGACCGCTTGCTATGGTTGTCCATATGCGGAGTATGATATAGAGGGATATGTGTATGACGAAAATGGCAATATGTTGGAGAATATGCAAGTTGTCGTTCGCACCTATGATGCTTTTTGGGATTACCCTGATACCGTATATACCAATGCAGATGGTCATTATCATGCAGTGCATAGCCTTACTTCCAGTGGTGGCGATTGTATGGAAATCATTGTTCATGATACTACTGGTGTATATGCTTCGGATTCAGTACATTATTCATCTGGTAAGATGAAAATAGAAGATCAGGACTCTTGGTCTACCTACTATTCTATGCGTGCTGATTTCAAACTAGAGAAGAGATAAGACAGCAGATCTGCGGTCAAAAGTCTAATGTTGAATATCAAAAGTTGAAAGTTAAAGCAATATGAATCTGCGTAAGCGAATTATATTTGAATTAGAGCGGCTGCGTCGCAAGAATCTCCAGCAGTTGCATCCGCTGCAACAACTCTTTTGGGAATCTACTCTGCGCTGCAATGTGCATTGTTTGCATTGTGGTAGCGACTGCTCAAGCAGCGAAACGACACCTGATATGCCTGCGGAGGACTTCCTTCGTGTGATTGATCAGAGTATTACGCCCTACGTAGATCCACATAAAGTGCTGATAATCATCTCTGGAGGTGAGCCTTTGATGCGCAAAGACTTGGCTGAAGTAGGCGCAGCACTCAAGCAACGAGGTTATCCTTGGGGTATGGTGACCAATGGTCTTGCTTTGACCGAAAAACGCTTCATGGAACTCCTAGCAGCAGGTTTGCGCTCTGTTGCTATTAGTTTTGACGGCTTGGAACTAGACCATAACTGGCTACGTCAACACCCACTTGCCTTTGAAGGTGCAACACGAGCAATCAAACTGGCAGCAACAACCCCGTCGCTGACTTGGGACGTAGTTACATGCGTCAACCAACGCACAATCAATCAGTTAGACGAGATGCAGCAATATCTGTGGTCTATTGGTGTGCGGAGCTGGCGACTCATAACCATTGATCCTATGGGACGTGCGGCAGAGAATTCGGAGCTAATACTGACTCCCGAACAACATCGTCAAGTGTTGGATTATATCTGCGAGAAACGCAAACAAGGATTGCATATCTCGTATTCTTGCGAGGGATTCATGCCTGAGTATGAGTTGGAGATACGTGACCACTTGTTCCATTGTGCAGCGGGTGTTAGTGTCGCTTCTATCTTGATAGATGGCAGTATTTCGGCTTGTACGAGTGTGAGAGGCAAATATTACCAGGGTAATATCTACAAAGACGACTTCTGGGAGGTCTGGGAAAATGGTTTCAAACCCTATCGCGACCGCAAGTGGATGAAGCAATTAGAGCCCTGTAAGGACTGCAAACTCTTTCGCTACTGCGAGGGTGGGGGAATGCATCTTCGTCGTGAGGATGGTGCATTGATGCTCTGCCACCATAATAAGTTAATAGTTAATAATTAATAGTTAATATCTACAACGGATAAGTTTAACTATCCATTAACTATCCTATAACAACAACCCTTGCGCAAAGGTAGCGCAAGGGTTGCTGATTATATAGCGAAGTTTGTTTAGTTTTTCTCTTGGACTTCAACAATAGCATTGAAAACGCTGTTGTCTGCTATGCTTACCACAATGGGCATTTTGCTTTTGCGGGTGATGATGCAAACGTCCATAGGGTCGGTAATCAAAGACAAGTGTTTGCCACATTCTTTGCACGTAAACAATCCTAGGTTGCCAAAGAATCCGCCTGCTCCTACAATACGGCTGGATTGGATGCCATGTGGATAGTGCTCAATCTTCACGATTTCATCGGCAGGGATGTTGATTTTCCATGCGAGGAGGTGTATGTTGATCTCCTCTGTTGTTACCGTTAGTTTGCGGGGGATGAACACCATACAACTGAGTAGGGCAATAGCAACAATCACGAAAGTGACCAATAGCATCACTTGCTTGGTTGTGTACCATTGATAAGCCATATAACCCATCGTGGCGAGGATAATGATACTGGCAATAATAGTCACAGACTTGATAGCTGGACTCAATGGAAGGAAGACGGTGGTTTGCATAGTAGTATAATTTTGTGTTAGAAAGATGCTGCAAAGGTAGTGCTTTTTTTTGAAATGTACAAGAAAATAGTAAATGTATAGATTGTTTTTATAAAACACCTGCATTTTGTATACCCTTAGTATACCTTTGGTATAGGATATATTACCTGCAGATTAGGCGACCTGAAGGAGTGCGACGGAACGCACTCCGAGTGCAGCGCCCGAAAAGTCCCCACTTTGAGGAATCAGCGCAAGCATAGATGAAGAAGTGCCTTGAATGGCACTTCGAGTATTGCGACCGAACTATCCCCATGGTGAGGAAATTGAGCAATACATAGAATAGATCACAAGCACATCTCTAGGACTTCCATGGGCTTTCTGTGGCTTTCTATAAACGCATCTCTATAATAATGCTGCAAAAATCTTCGGCGCGGAAGGGGTTTTGTGCCGAAAAATCGCTTGCGATTAATCGTTCGAGCCCATTGAGCGAGATAAGACGATTGGAGAAATTGAAGGTGATTTGGACATATAAAGCAAGCGGAAAGTATTGTAAATCAACCACTTCCCGCTTTGGTGTTTTTTAGAAAAAAGTTCGTGAATAACGAATGGATTATTTCACAATCACTCGTTGTGTACCTATCGTTTTACCGTTTTGCAGCAAATTTACTACATTCATGCCTGTAGAAAATTTGGTTGCTCGGATTTGCGTTTGCGTTTGTCCTGCGGAGATTGTTTGACGATCAGTCACCTGTCCAGACATATTTACAACCTCTACATTAGTAGCAGTTTTAGCTGCATTGTCGCCTGATAGTTGGATAGTGATAGTTTGGTTTCTATTCACAAGATTAGGATAAACACCTACTTTAATAGGTGCACACACTTGTTCAACGGACGCACCTACTGAAGAACGGTTAATTTTGTAAATCAATAATGTTTCACTGTTATTCATCTTGCCTTGGCAAAGTATATAGAACTCATTGGATATTTGAATAACTTCAGCCTCTACCCATTCCTTCATCTCAAAGCCGTTGGGAAAGGTTATAGATTGAAGTATAGATCCCTCTTCAGAGATTATATTAAAACCTTTGTAGAGAGAGCGTTTATAAAATGTTTTTGTAGTAGTATATGTATTTGATTCGTATTCTCCGTTAATTGAAGGACCGTCATAATCATAACTTGTCTCTTCGGTCTGTTCACAAGGGAATTGTAAGTATTCGTATTTATCATCACTATTAAACAATGTCTGTGTGAGGCATAATCCATTACCTATTTGAAAGAAATACTCAATTGAAGGATCAGTGTCGTAGTTAATAAATCCTATTCCAATATCTATTATACCTTCCCATTCACTTCTAATTCCAGTTTCTCTCCATTCTCCATATGATTTAGCATATTCACTATTGTCAGAGTAATTAATATATTCGTAATACAAATATTTATCTCTCCATAAATAAGCACTTTTCGGATACTTCTTTCCAAATAGGTTTACTTTATAATAATTCCTTGCATCTGAGCCATCTGCTTGGTAATCTGCCATGTCGTAAAAGAACCATGTTCCTCCTTCTGGGTGTGTGCTAATACTTACAATTCTACGACCTTCTCCTCTTTCGAGGTAAGATTTCATATCTTCGTTTGTCCATGAGTCAGGAACCTCATCTGAATATAGTACTTCACCTGTTTCTGGGTCATTTGCAAGGTATAAAACTTGTAAGTGTATATCATTATATGAGTTATCATAAATGACATTTTCAGTAACAAGACTGATAGTAACGGTTGCTTCTTTTTCTATCTGAGATTCTTTGTGGTATGTTGGGGTAATTGTAATAGATTTTACTGGTGTAAAATCGTTTCCGTAGATGGCTACTTGGTCATCTGCGGTACGAATATACACACGATTACTACCATCGTATGAAAGTTGTTTTGGTATGACGCTGATAGCATTTCCGCCCTCATTGTTTACTTGTAATACCGTAGGGAGGTTGGTCACTTGTGCTGTTAGTGCTACACTAAACAAAAGGCACAAAAGAGTAAATTTTGTTTTCATTGTCCTGAAATTTAAAGGGTTATAGTTTTATTTTTATGGCATAGAAAAAGCGTGAACTTTCGTTCGCTTCAATCTGATTTTCTGAGGTTCTGGACTACCTTATGTATTCAAATCTACGCACGGAAAACTCACGCTGATAACGCGAGCGTGCATAAACCGTACTTGAATACATAATGATTTTTCTTGAAAGTGTCCAGTTTTCAGAAAATCAAGTCTGGGCTTATAACGCTATATTAAATATGTCGGGCAAAGTCAGTTAACAGTTGACAGTTAATAGTTGACAGTTGACAGTTAACAATTGACAGTTCTATTAATCTGAAATTGCGGATGAAAGGATCTTTTTATTACAAGTGATTAGTGATAAGTGATTTTAGGGGGTTAGTTATTTGGTTTGCTTTCAGTTGACTACAATTTGTAGCCAACTCATGTTTTACAATTCCTTTTTCAAATATTCATACACATACGCTGCGCTACGAAGATACAGTCCTGTACTCTTATCCTGTAGTTTCTCAAAGATGTGAGAGTTGTATATCTTATCAAACGCTTCGAGCATGGGCATCTTGTAGTCTTCCATTAGAAAACTAACCATTTGATCTGCAATAAGTTGTACAATCAAGTCAAACTCTTTCTTTTTCATATTCGGTGTAGTTGGTTTATCGCCTCTTGTGTACAAAAACAATATTGTATAGAAGGTCTTGCATATGTGAGTCTTTCTATCAATGCTGGCAACGACAAATAGCCAGATTCATATAATTGTAACGAAAGTACAACACCATCATCTGCTATAGGTCCTATCACAATATCGTAGGTATGCTTTTTGCCCTTTCGATTTCGATTCTGAAGAATAAACTTAGCCCATTCTTCGTCCACTTTTTCAAAACGCTTGATGGATAGATTAGCAGAATTGGTCTCGTCCCATTTATATCCTAAAACAGTAGGTACTCCCCAATGCTCTTTGCTGCATTTATCTGCTGCTCTTTTAGTAGCATCGTGTTTAGAAGGAGTAAGATAGAAACCTCTTTCAAAATCTTTATTAGGAAGACACTTGGAAAGTTCTATCTTATCAAAAGTCATATTTGAACCGTGATATAGAATCATAGCGTTCCTCCGTTACGCGCACAAATAATACGCAATGAATTTAACGTATCTTCTAATGCCAAAGTATGTTCGATCTCATAATGCTCCTGCAAGAAAGCTAACCCCTGAAATTTCTGCAAATAATTATGTGCCAACTGTGGGGATATACGAAATTTTTGTGCAAAAGCATTAATGCACATACCAAAATATTGTATTTTCCAAAATGTTTTTTGTGACATAAGGTAGTTTATTGTACAATTGCGGCGCAAAGATACACTTTTTTTTCGAGATGTGCAAGAAAAATCGTATTTTGGCGCGATTTTTCTGGTTTAGGGTGTAAGGTGTAGGGTGCAGCAACTTCATCCTCCACGGAAGTGATAGGAATTGTGCGCTTATTGTGCGTGTATTGTCCGTCTATTGTGCGTGAATAGTGCGTGTATTGTGCGTAAAAGATAAGGAAAAAAGAAGGTGTGTCTGTCTGACACACCTTCTTGGAATATTGATTCTCTAAAAGGATTAGAGTTGTGGGCCAGCTGCAACAAGAGCCTTACCAGCCTCGTTGGTGGTGTACTTAGCGAAGTTCTTGATGAAACGACCAGCCAAGTCCTTAGCTTTCTCTTCCCATTGTGCTGCGTCAGCATAAGTGTCGCGTGGATCGAGGATAGCTGGATCAACACCTGGCAATGCAGTTGGAACCTCGAAATCGAAGAATGGGATCTTCTTGGTAGGCGCGTTCAAGATGTCACCACCGAGGATAGCGTCGATGATACCACGTGTATCCTTGATAGAGATACGCTTGCCAGTACCCTTCCAGCCTGTGTTAACGAGGTAAGCCTTAGCGCCAGATTTCTCCATACGTTTTACGAGCTCCTCAGCATATTTAGTTGGGTGCAACTCCAAGAATGCTTGGCCGAAGCAAGCAGAGAAAGTAGGAGTTGGCTCAGTGATACCACGCTCGGTACCAGCCAATTTAGCAGTAAAGCCGCTGAGGAAGTAGTACTTAGTTTGCTCTGGAGTCAAGATAGATACTGGAGGCAATACGCCGAATGCATCAGCAGAGAGGAAGATAAC
>JAZLDS010000044.1:0-22046 GCA_045614865.1 Paludibacteraceae bacterium
GTAATAGCAGCGGTCAAAGTAGTTTTACCGTGATCAACGTGACCAATTGTACCAATGTTCACGTGTGGTTTCGAACGGTCAAATTTTTCTTTTGCCATAATTCTAGAATAATTTTTAGTTATTAACGTTAATACTAATGTATTTTTACAATTTCTTCATTTTTACACACCGCAATACTCCCATCATCCGGAAGTACCTCACGGTATTATGTGCTTCGAGCTAATGGCGGGAGTTGAACCCGCGACCTCATCCTTACCAAGGATGCGCTCTACCACTGAGCTACATCAGCAACACGAACTACTGTTCGCCACTACTCGAAAAATACGAGCGTATAAATAAAAAATGAGCGGAAAACGGGGCTCAAACCCGCGACCCCCAGCTTGGAAGGCTAGTGCTCTATCGACTGAGCTATTTCCGCGAATTAACCACGACTTCCGCGACGGTTAGTTTTTTTTGTGGGAGCAGATGGATTCGAACCACCGAAGGTGAAAACCAGCAGATTTACAGTCTGCCCCATTTGGCCGCTCTGGAATACTCCCAATTTCTATTTCAAAGTCCTTTCTTGAGCCTCTTGTCGGATTCGAACCAACGACCCCGAGATTACAAATCACGTGCTCTGGCCAACTGAGCTAAAGAGGCGGGTCTTTTATCACTTTTCCATGCACCTTCTATCACGTCGGCGGAAAAGCGGTGCAAAGGTACTGCTTTTTTTTTAACTGACAAAATATTTTCAGAAAAAAATGCAATTTTTGTGTGTTTTTTCATAAAAAGAGGGGCAAAACCGCCCCTCCAATGGTTAAACATCGTATATTTTACTATTTATCCTTGCGTTTCTCTAGTTGTTTCTCTATTGCCTCCAAGCAATCATCCACACCCTCTTCAAATGTATCACATACTTTCTGAGCGAACAACTCCGCGCCCATTCCCGCTACGCGCACGTGCGTTTCCTTATTTAAATTAGTCTCTGGCTTAACTACAGTCATGCGTACAACCAATTCCGCAGATTCTGGGAGCAACTTCTCATATCTTTTCGTCTTTTTCTCAATGTGTTTCTCGAGGCGATCAGCAATCTCGAAGTTCACAGCTTGCACAGTCAGTTTCATAAGTCCTCCTTTTTTTAAATAATTATACTAATATTTTTTAATTCCAGGCATTACACCTGCTATATCTCTTAACGCTTAATTTCTTTCCCCCTCGGATGTGCGGCCTCATAAGCCTTCTTCACCTGATCAAAAGTCGTATGTGTATACACCTGTGTCGCTTCCAGACTAGAATGTCCCAATAATGTTTGAATCGTTCGAATATCCGCTCCGTTATTCAACATCGTAGTCGCAAAGGTGTGTCTTAACACATGCGGAGAATGTTTTTTCAAGGTAGACACTTCACCCATACGCGCGCGAACCTTATTATATAGTTCATTCACACTTAATGCCACCCATTCACCATTCTTCTTTTTTCGTACAAGAAATGTGCCAAAGCACTCATTCCCCGACAAAATTTCTTCTTTCACTCGCAAATATTCGTCCACCTCTCGCGCCAACTGCTCACCTATTGGTATAATACGCTCCTTACGACGCTTACCAAAAACACGAATCTGCCCACCCCGAACATCCACATCCGAATCTGTCAATGCCACCAACTCCGCCCTACGCATACCTGTTTGATACAACAATTCAATCAACAAATAATCGCGCATTTGCTCCAACCACTCCTCCTTATCCATCCCTTCCTCATAACTTGGCACCTCATTCTGTTTCTTAAACGCCTCCATCTCACTCTCGCGAAAATAAATTGGCAACGGCTTATCCACTTTTGGCACAATGACCATACGAGTTATATTCACCTTTACCAAACCCAAACTCAGCAAGAAGCGGTAAAGACTTTTTACAGCTGACAAACGCCTCCGTACACTACGCACCGATTGGCCAGAGTCCAACATGTGCAACATCCACCCCTTCACATCATCCGCATCCAAATCAGCAGGATTAAACTCATCAACAGTCCAACCCAAAAACTCACACCACGCCCGTAGATCATCCCCATATTCTTTCACGGTACGACCGGAGTACCGTTTCTCTATAGCAATATGATCTAAAAAACGACGTATCACTTCACCTCACGTCCACGTTCCTCTGTACCTTCAAATGGGAACAAGCCGAACAATTCCGCATCAATCCTGTCAGTAATATGGCGAAAATCCTCTGCTCGCTCACCAAACTTAATCGTATCGCCATCCACAATCAACAATTTACCTTTATAATCTGCAATCCAACCTTCATACAAATCATTCAAACCCTGCAGATAGTCAATACGCATACTTGACTCGTACGCACGACCGCGCTTCTGAATCTGAGCCACCAGATTGGGAATACTACTACGGATATAAATCATCAAATCTGGCATCTTTACCAGCGACATCATCAAATCGAACAGATCACTATAATTCTCAAAATCGCGATCCGACATAAACCCTTGACGATGCAAGTTCGGCGCAAAAATTCGAGCATCCTCATATATTGTACGATCTTGAATAATATACTTATCCGAATTAGAAATATCTACCACATCCTTGAAGCGTTTATTCAAAAAATACACCTGCAAATTAAATGACCAGCGTCCCATGTCCGCATAAAAATCTTCCAAGTACGGATTAAACTCCACACTCTCAAATCGTGGCTCCCAACCATAATGTTTGGCGAGCATGTTGGTTAGCGTTGTCTTACCGCAACCAATATTTCCTGCTACTGCTATATGCATAATATTCAATTTAACTTCGTTAATGTTATCTGCTCGCATACGAGCGTTACTTTCGTTATATGCTTCGCGTTATTCCTGTATTTCCTTATTAATAACGTGCCAAAGGCACATACAACCAAACAACGTCGAAGACATGTAACGCCAAATGGCTTACAACGTGCCAAAACTAAAAGTTTTGAGCACTAAAAAGTCCAAAAAGCTCCGCATCAACCCTATTCACAATCTTTCTAAAATCTTCCGGATTACTCTCAAAATCCATCCCATCACTCTCTATCACCAGCACCCTACCCTCGTATTGCTTAAAGATAAATTCCTCATATCTCTCATTCAAATCTCGCAAATAATCTATCTGCATCGTCTTCTCATAATCGCGTCCACGCTTCTGAATCTGAGCAATCAATGACGGCACACTCTTGCGCAAATAAATCATCAAATCTGGCAACTTCATCATCCGCTTCATATGCTCAAACAGTTCCATATATGTCTGATAATCACGCTCTGACAAGTCTCCGCGTTGGTAGTTATTGGTCACAAATACATGCACCCCCTCAAAGATACTCCGATCTTGCACAATCGTATGATCCACCTCTTTTATCCGCAGCATATCCTTAAAACGCTCTTTCAAAAAGTATGTCTCCACACAGAAAGACCAACGCTCGATATCGGTATAATAATCCTCCAAATACGGATTAAAACTTACCGACTCAAACCTTGGTTCCCAGCCATAATACTTCGCCAACATCTTTGTCAACGTCGTCTTACCTGCTCCAATATTTCCCGCGATCGCGATATACATTCTTTATTTATAGCCACATAACACGTCAACTACATTGTCAACTCACCTGCCAACGACCATCATCTTCCTATAGTTTCGTTTGCAAAGGTACAAAAAAAATCGCACATAAGCAAACTTTCATCTGCTTTTTCTGAAAAATATACACTTACAAACATACCCATACTCAATCTCTCCAAAACTATCATTTCTGCCTCCAGCTTTTTCAAACATACTAATATCATATAAATACTTAGTTATTAATTAGTGATTACTTAGTTATTTATATACACATAGAATACCTTTATGCTATCAAATTATAGTTTTAAATATATTTTCTTGCATAATCAAAAAAAAAATTGTAACTTTGCCCCCTAATTTATACTTTAAGTTTTCTGGAACATTTTAACTTTCACGATATGAACCGTATCACTCTTATTATCTGCTTAATAGCATTTGCTTGCACCATTAATGCACAATCGCAATCGATGTCTAAGTCATTCGAAGAAATGAAACAAAAACAACAAGAGCGATTCAATAAAATCAAAGCTGACCAACAAGCAGAGTATGACGCTTTCCGCAAGGAAATCAACGAACGTTACGCCGAGTTTATGCAGAAAAATTGGGAGCAATTCAATGCTTACCCTGCTGTCAAACCAAAAGAAGAAAAAACGATTCCTCCTGTTATCTACAAGGAGGAAGAAGATACTATTGCACCTGTTACTACACCTGAGCCTCAACCTCAGCCACAGCCTGAATTAGAGCCAGAACCTGCACCTACGCCAGATACTGTACCACAAACACAACCAGCAGAGGAACCTGTCGTAGGACCAGAATTTGAGCCTCAGCCAGAACCTCAACCAGAACCTCAACCAGAGCCTCAACCAGAGCCAGAACCTATCCCTGTCAAAGAAGAGGTTATCAAGATACCTACTCCAAAACCTGCACCACAGCCCCTTGCGCCTGTGCAACCAAAAGAGGAAATTACGTATGAGCGCACAACCGTCAACTTCTACGGAACTTCCATAGCAATCGGTTTCCCTACTGCTGTGAACTTCAAACTAAAAGGAATTACAGAAAAAGACCTCGCCGCTGCATGGAAAGAATTATCTTCCGAACAATACGACATCACAATCAGTGATGCACTTGCCGCACGCAAGAAATTCACACTCTGCGACTGGGGATATATCAAAATGCTACAAAACGTCACAGAGAAAAAATACGGAAAAACCAACGAAGCAGTTTTCATGCAAGCGTTCGTTCTTAGTCAGTCTGGATATAAAATGCGCATGGCATATGACGACAATAAGAAATTATACGTGCTCGTAGCAAGCCAATATAATATCTTGTCCATGTCATACTTCATGATCGATGGAGAAAAATTCTACCCTCTCAATTGCAATACCGACCAACTCAAAATCTGCAAAGCTTCATTTGAGAAAGAGCAAGCTATATCGCTACAAATTCGCAACGAACAAAAACTAAAAACAGCTTATACAGAACCTAGAAAACTTTCATCTAAATACGGAGTGATTGCCAATGTTGCCGTTAACAAAAATAACATCAACTTCTACAACGACTATCCTTCCGCATACATTGGCGATAACTCTACTATGCGTTGGGTTGTCTACGCAAACACTCCACTCGAGAAATCGATCAAGAACGCGTTATACCCTACACTCAAAAAATCCATTGAAGGACTAGACCAACGCAACGCAGTAAACAAAATCCTCAACTTCGTACAAACTGCTTTCGAATACGAATACGATGATAAAGTTTGGGGCGGAGATAGAGTATTCTTTGCTGCCGAAACACTCCACTACCCATATGCCGACTGCGAAGATCGTTCAATCCTCTTCGCACGTCTCGTACGTGATTTATTAGGTATTGAGGTAGTACTACTTTATTATCCAGGACACCTCGCTACCGCAGTTGCCTTTACACAGGAAGTCAACGGCGACCATCTCCTATACAAAAACAAAAAATACACAGTATGTGATCCTACATACATTGGAGCACCCGTTGGACGTACCATGCCGGGTATGAATAATCAACAAGCACAAATCATTGTATTATGAAAAAGCACATCATCATCTCACTCCTATTACTAGCACTTGCACTACTCGTAGTTGGCGGAGTTGTGCTCTACAAACATTATATGGTAGATACGACCATTCAAACAGAAGAATCCACCATTATAGAGGAGCCTGCTATAGAGCCTGATGACACGACTATGACAAGCATAGAAGTTCCTGAATGCCATGAGGTTACACATGGAGCTATCAAATTCGAAGACATTGAGTTTGATTCGCGCATGCTTGGAAAGTGGCAACACACGACCAACACAACATGGTATCGCGTTTACACGACAGAACCTGCAGAGGACGGATTTTGCTGGGGACGCGAGTGGGATACTGCAGACGACATCTTCGAGGAAGACCTCATACCATATGGTAACGGATGGTTTATGTGGAAGAAGGATGGAGATTACGTCATTGAACTCCATATGACGGACAACCGAGGCGCATCTATCCCATTTGAATACAAAGTGCTTAACATCAACGACACCGAACTGAATTTCAAAGAGATACAAGATGCTCAAAAGCAACAATTTATCAAGTGTAATTAAGCAAGCAACACACATCAAAGTATTTTAATACAAACAAGATACCTACAAAAAGAAAGCGACCGCAATACCACGGTCGCTTTTCTTTATATCATAACATATCTTATCCTTGTCCTTGTGATGTATACGATAACTTACCATTTGCAGGATAATGTCCTTCTGACTTCATCTTGCGAACAAACACTCGTTCACCACAAAGTACATACAAATAGTTACCACTAAATGCCAACGCATCTACTCTACCTGCTGGCAAAGATAAGATGGCGCGAACACGACCATTATGATCAGCCACCTGAACACCCATCTGTGTCGCTACATACAAGTTTCCATTGGTATCAAAAGCCATCGAACCAGATGGATATCGTGTACTATTACTCAGATCGTGCAAATAATAGAATGACTCACTATGTAGCATTTGGCCTGATTCATCCATAATCGTACTAACTAAGTGATGGGTATCCTCCTCACCTGTTACACAAAAACGGTAATCTGGAGCTACCGCTAAAGCACGACAACCTGCACTCACAACCCATACATTACCTTTGCTCTTTGCCCTGTCATTACACAACGCTACATACTTTCCACCAGCCAATTCCTGTACAGCTTGTACACCATACAAACCATCTGCGACCTTCACTCCAGACTTATACAAACCAGTGCCACGGACTGTCAATGCATCACCCATTAACAGTTCACCTGATTTCAATACACCATCCTGCGAAACATCGCCAGTCGATGATACCTTATATATATGTGAGCCAATGGCGCACACAATAGCATTATCTTTACTTGCAAACAATTGTTTTGTCACACCTGGCATTGGCAACTCTTTCCAATCACTGCTTTCATCTAATATCTCTTGTAGCATACCATTATTGGAAAGTCCTTTTTCTACCTTTGCAGGATATCCTTTCCACAACCAACGCATCGCATCTGGGAATGCCAAAGTGCCATATTTGATACTATGATTGCCTCGATCCCATTTATGGAAAACCTCATACCCTGCAAAATTGAATGCAGACTCCATCAGTAAGTTATATTCAAACCACTCTCCGAAAATTGGGTTCCAAACATCATACCAACCATCCTGCATATAGATTCTCAGCGGCTTAGGCTCTGTTTTTCTAACGATAGCAGGATAATTATGTCCCCCACGCATCGCTACAAATGTTCCTACTGTTGTGTACAAACGGCTAAACATATCTGGTCTATTCCACGCTACACTAAATGCCGCTATACCACCACTACTTGCACCCGTAATTGCACAATCATTCGGATCTTTCGAGAGTTTCACTTCCTTACCGCTCTCTGTCTTCATTCCTTCCACGCGAGCCAGAACCTCATCCTCAATAAACGTTGCAAATCTATCATCTGTAGAATCAAACTCCTTGCAACGATTATACCTAACGACTTCACGATTTTCATCATACACTACACCTGGATTGACAAATACACCTATCGTTACAGGCATCTCACCTGATGAAATCAAATAATCCATTACAGTTGTGGCATTGTACAAAATACCATCCATACAAACGAGCAAGCAGGCTGGCTTACTTCCATCATATTGGCGAGGAACATATACCAATACTTCACGCTCTGTTCCTGGATAAAGCTTTGAATCATCCAATAAAAACTTCATCACTTCGCCACGCAACTCCTCTGCAACAGGCTGTGTAGCAGGATCGTACGGAGTACGCACATTATATGCTTGCTGAGCGAAAACCATATTAATGCTCAGCAACATACACAATATTGCTCCAATCTTCTTCATATTCATTTCTTCTTTTTCTTCTGATTATTCTGGTTGTTTTGACGATCAAATGCGGATACAGGACGAAGTGATAATTTATCCATTAATTCTTCAAAGGCAGGAAAATCACACTTCAACACACCATTCGACAATTCGCAAATATCCTCCTTCAAGCGCTCTACACCAGACTCTTGCTCTTTATTCCATTGAGCATTCTTCTGACGCATACATTGTGCAATATAAATCACCATTGCCTCTTGTTTCTCCACATCCTCTTCTCTGCTAGCCAACATGACCATATCTTCTATGATACGACCGTAGTTGCGCATACGAACAGGTTTAGAATTACGTCTTAATGTATCTGTCATAACGTTCTAATTTTACAAAATCAAACATTTTTTATTTTTCTCTGCAAAAGTACTACTTTTTTTTGGATTGTCCAAAACTTTTTTGTAATTTTGCTGCGTTTTTCAAAACTCACACAATTCTTTATTCGCTAGAACTATCAAAAAACTACCAACATGTCATCCGTTAACAAAGTAATCTTAGTTGGCAACGTAGGAGCGGATCCAGAGATCCGTTATCTTGAGAGAGGAGTTGCTATTGCCAATTTTAATCTTGCAACAACCGAACGTGGATATACCATGCAAAATGGAACACAAGTACCAGACAGAACAGAATGGCACCCTATCGTATTATGGCGTAACCTCGCCGAGTGGGCTGAAAAATATGTACGCAAGGGCATGAAATTATACATCGAAGGAAAACTACAAACAAGAACATGGGAAAAGGACGGACAAATCCGCAGAAAAACAGAAATAATTGCAGAAAATGTCCAAGTTCTTTATCGTCCTGCGGATTACCAAAGCCCCAACCAACATACAGGAGAACAAAAGCCTGAAGATATGACCGCAGAGAATACTCCAAACATTCCAACACTCGATATTGAAGATATTTTCTAAAAAATAGTATGTAAAAACGCCACCAAATTGGTGGCGTTTTTTTACGCATTCTTACTATTTAACTAGCAGCCTATTACTCTACTCCCGCAGCTACTTCACGATAAGTATGAAGGCTGAGATTATCACTTACTATCTTCAGAGAATATAGTTGTTCAAAACCCATCGCAGCTATATACGCCAATTCCATATCAAATACACAATCTGTATAATCAGACTGTAGCACAAAATCCGTATTGCTATAACATACTGATTCTATGCAATCTACACTTTCCTTCAAATAATCTTTTGGCAATAAGCATAGTGACAATTCGGGTTCAGGATAACTCACACACGGATGATTCAATCGCACTTCATTCACACACACCGCACTACCTATCGCATAGTTAGCACTTCCAGCATAACCTATATTCACAATTATCGCATCTTTGGGAAGTTCACGCAATGTGTGCAGCACATTTATTGCGCCGACACCCGTCACCACAATATCCCACACGGTGCCATCTGACATATGCCATTGATTACCTACCATCTCACCACGCAGATATTGCGCGATCAACTTCTTCTCCCCTATCAAATCGCCTGACTCTGCGATTACTATAAAACGATTACCCATTTTATCTCAAAACACTAAATTTATAATAAATACATTCACTTTGCAAAGGTACGATTTTTTTTACATATACACAAATTTTATCACATCTTTCTCCTTTTAATCAAACGCAAATACGCATACACACATACAGATAAACAACGTTTTGGTTTCCATTACATAAAAAAGAACATAAAACTCTAGGTTTTTCCTATAAAAATTTGCAGATATAATATATTTATTGTACCTTTGTCAAAATTTTAGTATTTTAGGTTATTTAGTCATATGAGCGTACTACAGAATCTTACTGCAATTAAGATGCTACAGCTAAAAGCATTCAAATTTCAAATGAGCAACCCATTCAAATGGGCTAACGGATGGTTCGCGCCATTATATTGTGACGATAGAAAAATTTTATCATACCCTAAAATTCGTGATTTTGTTCGAATTGAGCTCGCCCGAACTATTGCGGAAATGTATCCCGATGCAGATGTGATTGCTGGAGTTGCTACCAATGCCATCGCACATGGAGTCCTCGTTGCAGAACAGTTGAACCTTCCATTTGTATACGTTCACCCTACTCCTAAAGATCACGGACTAGAAAACCAAATAGAAGGAGATTTAAGACCTCGACAAAGCGTCGTTATCGTTGAGAATCAAGTTAATGTAGGAGGTAACTGCTTAAAAGTAGTCAAGGCATTAGAGGATAACGGATGCAAGGTATTGGGAATTGTTACCATATTTGATTATGGATTTCCAAATACGCACAAGAAATTAGACAAAGCTGGAATCGATCTTATCGCACTAACAGATTTGGACACGATATTGCACCACGCAGAAAACATGGGCTTTATTGACGAAGAACAAAGCAAAGCGCTGAAGAGCTGGCAACACAAACCATCTACATGGAATAAATAATTATGGCTGAGATTAAATACGAAAGTAAGATTGGGCAAATTGCGGCTAATGATCATGTCGTTTTTGCAGTACTAAGTAACTTGGAGAATATCAACCATTTCCGAGATGTTATCCCACAAGATAAAATCAAAGAATTAGAAATATCATCCGAGCGTATTCGATTCAAAGTGGAAGGATTAGGACAGAAAATCGCAATCGCTATTCTGGAAAAAGACGAATATAAAACCATTAAATTCGGAGCAGAATCCCTACCTATCCCTTTCAACGTCTGGATCCAGCTCAAGCAGGTTGCAGAATCTGACACCCGAATGAAAATTACCATCAAAACGGATATGCCCGCCATGTTCAAAATGATGTTTGATAAAAAGATCAAGCAAGGACTTGACCAAGCCGTTGATATGCTTTGTCAAGTTCCATATGGTAACATGTAAAAATAATAACATTAGATAAATTAATCATGGGAAAAAAGAAACGTACCCCACGCATTCACAGAGAAGGACGCAACATCATCGTTGGTCTCACGACACTTATTTTTGCGATCAATGTTCCTATATATCTATATGTAGCACATTGGGTGTTTGCCATTACACTGCTATTAAGTGCAGCACTACTCATTTTCGTCACCTATTTCTTCCGTAATCCAGTACGTATATTGGAAGTGGACGATCCTAATTTTATCGTAGCTCCTGCTGACGGAAGAATTGTGGTTGTAGAGCCAACGGTGGAAAATGAATATTTCCACGAGAAACGTTTACAAGTCAGCATTTTCATGTCTCCATTCAATGTGCATGCCAACTGGTATCCTATCGAAGGTACTGTACTCGTTTCCGAACACCAGGATGGATACCATAAAGGCGCTTGGTTACCTAAATCAAGTACCGAGAACGAGCGATCATTAGTGGTAATCGAGACCCCTAATAAAGTACAAATAGCTGTACGCCAAATAGCTGGAGCTATGGCACGCCGTATCGTAACATACGCTAAACCAGGAAAACAATCAAGACGCAACGAGCATTTTGGATTTATCAAATTCGGATCTCGAGTGGACATGTATTTACCTCTCGACACAGAGATATTTGTGACTGTAGGAGAACAAGTAACTGGTAATGAAACTATTATTGGAAGAATTAACTAAAGATGTACACTATGAACCCATTTGAAGAACTTTTCGCACAATACCCTTGCACACTTACAGACGAAACTGTAAAAACGGCTGCAGCAGAGATACTAGCAAAACACTTTGACGAAAACAACAACGCAGAGGTGTGGAAACAATGCCTACACTCCATTGACCTTACTACACTAAACGGAGAAGATACAACCGAAAAAGTAGAAACAATGGCTCAGCGTGTCAACAACTTCGAGGATAATTTCCCCGGTTTGCCAAACGTAGCAGCCATGTGCGTATATCCATCTCTCGTACAAACAGCGTCCGATACACTCACTGAGCCTATTGGCATCGCGGCTGTCGCCGCGGGATTCCCTGCTTCGCAAACATTTATTGAGGTTAAGATTGCAGAAGCGGCTATGGCTGTAGCAATGGGAGCAACAGAGATTGATATCGTCATCTCTATCGGAAAATTCCTAGAGGGGAACTACGAAGAAGTAGCAGATGAAATATCTGAAATCAAAGCTGCTATTAAAGATGCTCACCTCAAAGTTATCCTGGAAACTGGAGCACTAAAAACAGCTGAAAACATCTACAAAGCGTCCATATTAGCAATGGCAGCAGGAGCGGATTTCATCAAAACATCAACCGGAAAAGTAGCTGTAAATGCAACGCCAGAAGCCACATACATCATGTGCAATGCGATTAAAGATTGGCATACTAAAACGGGCAAAAAAGTCTGCTACAAACCAGCTGGAGGCGTAAGTACTACGGAGGAAGCTGTACAACATTACACCCTTGTGAAAGAAATCCTAGGAGAAGATTGGCTCAATAACGAATCTTTCCGTTTCGGAGCAAGCCGCCTCGCAAATAACCTATTAACCAGCATATTAGGAAAAGAGACGATCTACTTCTAATCTAACTCAACGATATAAAACAATAGCCACCGTCGAAGGTGGCTATTGTTTTATTACACTAATTGAGTCTTTATCACATCTGCTATTTTAGATTGTCCTAATATATTGGGATGTATTCCATCGGCACACAGATAGCTAGAGCCCCCACCTAAACTAGTTGTGACATCCACTAGTAAAGTATCCGTTGCTGCAGCTACACGTTTAACAGCATCATTATACAAATCATGCCCTAATAAGATGGTTTCCACTTTCCCTTTTAACCATTTCATGACATTTGATTTCTGTACTTCATTAAAAGCTGATGTAAAGAAATCAAAATACTTTTGCGCATCCATAGGTGGCAAAGATAATAGTACCGGTTTATAGCCTGATTCGCGCAATTTTAGGATCATGCGCGTATACGTTTCCTCAAAATCACACAGCGCCGTCTTAGGCAAATGCTGGCTATCTGGAGCATTTGCAATGGCCTTCCAATCATAATCGCTATCATTGCCTCCATAACACATCAAGACATACTCTGCACCCTCTAAACGGGTCATATTACGTGTCAACAATTGCTCACCTACTGCAACCGTACAACCCATCTTACTCAGATTCACCACCTCGCTATGTAATTTCACAGCTACCCTATCCACTATATTTTGATCAGACAAAGAATAATGGCCAGCACCATCATTCTCGCGTGTAAAAAGAACACCTTTAATAATAGAATCTCCTAACGCTACTAGTTTCTTAGAATCCATAATTTTCATATATTTTTTTGCGATTTTTATTTTCCGACTGCAAAATTACTGCATTTTTGGCAGTTATAAAAATTTGTGTGATAATACGGCATAGTTTTTGTTGTATATAAAAATATAGTGACAAATACAGTATATTTGTGACAAAATTGTATTGATAGCTATTTCGTCACATCATAATATTTGACAAATATGAATAAGTTGCCATCTATCTTCACATCGCTACGCAGCAACATTACGTTCGCGTTCGTATTGCCCGTTTTCTGGCTATGTTTTGTATTGTTATTCCAACCCAGCACCCTGCTTAGATTACTCAGTATGGGCGAAAGTATGCTGAACTTTAATGCCACAATTATCATGTGCATCATACTTGGTGTGATGATACTTTCGCGCACGGTCTTAATGGCTACACATCGAACACTCAAACTTACCTGGATGAAATTCATTACTTGGGAAATTGCAGAGTTATTTGTTGCCAGTCTATTTACCGCTCTTTACCTAACGCTTATGTACCATGGACAATTCACCTACTTCAGCATGGTTGGTATATGCCTATTTCAGCTCCTACTCATTACGATCTTTCCATATGTAATTTTCAATTTATCCTTTGCATACGTAGGCCTTCTAGAACAAAACACGATTTACGACGATAGTTTGATGCGTTTTCTAGACAATACTAAAAAACTAAAACTCATGATTGCTGCATCTGCTGTTTTGTATGTTGAAGCTGATGAAAACTATGTGCATATCAAGTATATAGAAGGTGAGAAACTTAAAGACTATCCACTACGAGCGTCTATGAAATCACTAGAAGAGCTGATGCAGAAACATGGATTAATTCGCTGCCAACGGAGCTATTATATCAATCCGCAACACATCAAGGTACTGCGCAGAGATAAAGAAGGAATAATCACCGCAGAGCTCAGCGTACCAAATCAAAAGTCTATTCCTGTATCACCTAAATACTACGACTCACTTGCCAAATGGCTATAACCTACTTTTCATTCAGATTTGTATCTTCTCTCACACTGAGTATAATTTTTTTACCTCCAATTTCACTTCTTTTACCTATTTTTGGGAGCATATCTTGCACAATCAAAAAAAAAGCAGTAAATTTGCAGGCTGAAATTGAAAATCAATTTTTAATTAATATATGATTTACAAAATAACCTTTTTGTGCGACGACGCAGATGATTTTCGCCGCGTATTTGAAGCAGATAGTGAAGCCACTTTCCTTGAATTGCACCAAGCAATCTTGAAAAGTGCGAACTACCCAGATGACCAAATGACATCTTTCTTCATGTGTAACGACCATTGGGAGAAAGAGCAAGAAGTAACGCTCATGGAAATGGGAAGTAACTTCGAGTACGACAATATGGTTATGGATGCCACACGATTGAGCGATCTCCTAGAAGAACGAGGACAAAGATTGATATACATATTTGATCCAATGTATGAAAGATTCTTCTTCGGAAGTTTAACGGAGATCTTACCTGGATATTGCAATGGTATTGAGTGCGTAGAGTCACAAGGAGCTGCACCAAAACAACTCCAAACGGAAGATGCTGCTGAGGCAGCACGAGCAAAAGACGCTAAAGATTGGGGATTGGACGATGATCTCTTTGGCGATAGCCAATTTGACATCAATGACCTTGATGCAGACGGATTCCAAGATCTCAGTTTCGACGACGGATCCATGTTCTAATGCCTACTTTGGTTGTCATACTAGGCCCTACTGGAGTGGGGAAAACAGAACTCAGTCTAAAACTGGCTGAGGAGTACGGATGCCCTATCGTTAGTGCAGATTCGCGCCAGATATACCGCGATCTTCCTATTGGCACCGCAGCCCCTACTGCTGAAGAACAAGCACGCGTGAAACACTATTTCATTGCATGCAAGGACCTTACAGAAACCTATAGTGCAGGACAATACGCCAGAGACTGCCATATTTTGCTGCAGCAACTGTTCCAAAATCACGAACGGGTCGTGATGGTAGGAGGTAGTATGATGTATATCGATGCCGTGTGTAACGGACTAGACGATATTCCGAACGTACCTGCAGAGATTCGCCAAGAAGTACGAGAGGCATACCAGCAATTCGGACTTCAATGGCTACAAACGGAAGTACAGCGATTAGACCCAACCTATTGGGAAGAAGTGGATCAGCAAAACCCACAACGCCTAATGCATTGTATTGAAATCTGCCGAGCTACCAACCAACCCTATTCGTCTTTCCGCAAAAAAAACAAGATATCTAGTCAAGAAAGAGGGTTTGACGTAGAATATCGCATGGTGGAACGCCCACGAGAGGAACTATACCAACGGATCAATCTGCGTGTCCACAAGATGATTGAACAAGGACTAGTCAAGGAAGCACAACAAGCTTTCAGCAGGATGGGAGTGCTGGACTCTGGAGTGTTGCCAAATAGCCTCAATACAGTGGGTTACAAAGAGTTACTACCATTCTTCAAAGGAGAATACACGCTCGATAGAGCGATTGAATTAATACAACAAAATAGTAGACACTATGCCAAAAGACAAATGACATGGTGGAGAAGACAATTCTGAACAACGAATGAATGCAAAATTAGCAATAGGCCTCACATTGATGATGGCTATCATAGTAAGCTGTAAAAAAATAACAGTGGACTTTACCTATGAACCTACAGCACCTAGAGCAGGACAAACAATCAAATTCACAAACAACAGTTCTGCAGGTGAGAATTGGGCATGGTCGTTTGGCGATAACACTACCAGTATTAGCAAACACCCTAATAAAATATACAAAAAACCAGGAAAGTACTTGGTTACATTGATGGTGGATAGTGCCAAACATCAGACACGCTCAAAGGAGATTGAAGTGTTCGATACAGTCCCTACTTTCGTGGCATCTTCAGATTCTATTCTTCATTACCACGATGTCACGTTTACCGCAAATGTTTACAATCCATTCAACTACAAACTGTCTTACGAATGGCAATTGCCTAACAACTGCGTAATCGTATCGGGTAAACAGACTGGTTCTGCCATTCAAGTTTATTTTACATCATTTGGAAAAGACACGCTGCAACTCACTATTCATCAGAACAATAACACCTATTGTATCCAAAAAGAATTTACTATTTACGAGGCAAAAGCTCCTGCTATCGTAATAAAAAGAACCGACAACACGGTACTTCGTCAACGTATCATCAATGATAGAGTGGAACATCCTACATCGCCTTTACCAGAGGATATTTATCTCCTAGAATCAGCCACAGACACCGTGGTTAAATTCAACGATACGACCTTCTATGCGAGTCAAATGCAAACAATATTCCCAAATCAAGTGGTCAACCACATACAATTGGATCCTATAACACAAAAATGGTATATCACTTCTGCAGATGGACTGTTTGTTGCCAATATGAATGGAAACAACATCGTACAAATCGATTCGAAGGCTACGGGAGCTATCTATGTGGATACTCAACGTAATCGCATCTATTGGGCTACAGATAGCGGATTGTATGCTATGCCTCTAATTAAGAGCAAAAACAACCAATTCTCTGCTACCCCAGAACGATATAACGATCTTACTAATATAGACTTAATCACGGTCAACAACAAACATTCTTAATTCAAAATTATAATGCAACCTGAATATATTTTCGAAACCAGTTGGGAGGTTTGCAATCGTGTTGGCGGCATCTATGCCGTGCTCTCTACACGTGCAGCTTCCATGCAAAAAGAACATAAAGACAAAGTCATCTTCTTCGGTCCTGATTTTGGCGAGCACTCTGACCTGACATTCAAAGAGAGTAAAACAGTACTCAAAGGTTGGCGTCCTCAAGGTGTTCGCGTAGGTCGCTGGCAAGTGCCAGGTAAACCTATTGCCGTATTGCTCAAGTGTGACGAGGTATGGGCACACAAGAACGAGATTTATGGCCATGCTTGGGAGAAATATGGCGTACAAAGCCATGCTGCCTATGGCGATTACGACGAGAGTAATATGTTTGCCCATGCTGTAGGTCAATTGGCAGAGAGCCTCTACAACCACCTCGGACAACCTACCACTGTCATGCATTGCAACGAATGGCAAACGGCTTTTACCATATTATATCTAAAAGAGCACTGCCCTAAGATCGGCACTTTGTTTACCACACACGCTACGGGTATTGGCCGCTCTATCGCAGGTAACTACAAACCACTCTATGACTATTTTGAGGGCTACAACGGCGACCAAATGGCTGAGGAGCTTAATATGGTCAGCAAGCATTCGGTAGAGAAGACCGCAGCGCATCAAGCCGACTGCTTTACCACCGTCAGCGAGATTACAGCTCGCGAGTGTAAGCAGCTGCTAGATAAACCTGTAGATATCGTTACTCCTAATGGCTTTGAGCAAGGCTTTGTTCCAAAAGGCGAAGCGTTTGAGGCAGCTCGCAAGAAAGCACGCAAAGCACTCGTTCAACATGCTAAGAACCTTGGCTTTGATGCTAAATCGACCGATCTGCTTCTAGGTACAGCAGGTCGCTACGAGTGGAAGAACAAAGGCATCGATGTGTTTATTGAGGCAATGAAACAACTAGGCAACCACTCTGCCCAACACTACACCACACTACACAATACTACACCACAAAAGCAAGTCATTGCTTTTGTAATGATTCCATATCTGGAGCAAGCTAATTTCTCTGTGGGGAATGTGCATGTTATCTTCGTGCCTACTTACCTCAACGGCAACGATGGTGTACTCAATCTCCCATACTACGATTTGCTTATTGGTCTTGACCTCACCGTTTTCCCAAGTTACTATGAGCCATGGGGTTATACGCCACTTGAGAGTATGGCATTCCACGTACCTACTATCACCACTAGTCTAAGTGGTTATGGCGCATGGTGCGAGGAGCAAGGCTGTACTACTATTGACAAGGGTGTAGCCGTTATTGCCCGCAATGATAGCAACTACCACGAGGTAGTCAATGGTATTGTAGAAACCATCAAGACTTACCTTGCAATGAAACCCAAACAGATAGCCGCTACCCGTGATGCGGCTGTAGAGTTGGCTCTTAAAGCCGAGTGGCAACATTTCTTCTGCCACTACCGTAAAGCATACGAAATAGCTCTAGCCAAAGCACAAACTCGCAACTAAAATTTCCTCTATATATAATAAGGAGTGTCCATTGGGGCACTCCTTATTATTTTTACACACCACTATACACAACACCACACTACACCACCATACACTATACACCGTTACCACCTCGTTACCACCTCGAAGGGATAAGCATAGGATAAGCTAGGAATAGAGTTTATTTGATTCCTTTTGCTAATCTCCACTTCCGCCACATGTTGTTTTCTGACTCAGAATTAACTTTGAATCAACACTCTACCCTAGCCCAAAGGTAGCGCTAAGGTAGCTAAAATACAGCTAGAATCAAGTGAATGGTGCGATAATCCACCATCTCCGAGCGCGATTGCTCTTTAGCAAAAACCTCTTTTAGTGGCATTGGATAGAAGTTTATCGAAGTGCCTTATTGTATCTACGCCCCGCGACAAGATTTGCCAAACGGACTGGGTAGCCTACTTCGGGGCCCCCGAAATAATCGTTCGAGCGAATGCGAGATAAGAAAACGCTCATGAGAGTTTTGGGGTACTCTCCGTAGGCGTCCGCTCTACAAATCTCGCCGAACGTATTCATTGCTTGTTTTTGTATGTTCTTCTTTCAGGGCTCCCAAAAAGTTTGTGACTTTTTGGGATGAGGGTAAATTCTACTGGCACACTGGGCGAACGGATTGCCCATAGGAACGGTAGCTGATGGTCCAAGTCACGAGGTCTGAGCCGAAGTACAAAGCGTACGCGTTGTACGTGTAGCCCGCGTTGAGCGAACTCGACCTGTAGTAGCCGTAGCTGCCTGCGTCGTCGAGCGAACTGCCGCCGCGGTAGCCTGCTGCTGGAAGGAAGATAGAGTTGCCGTTCTTCTTACTCGTCACCTTGTAACCATTCACACCGTTTTGAGTAGTCCATGTCCAAGTGCAATTCTCACGCAACTCGTCTTGCTCTGCCCTAGTAGGCATACGCCAACTACCACCCCAATTAGCACGAGCTGCATCATCGCTTAACTCCAATTGGGTCTTATTATCTACAGTACCATAACTGCTATTGGTATTATACTTCGTCATCGTAGAAGAACTACCATTACACCATTTATACGTATTCCAATAGTAGACGCCCTTTGGCTCTGTTTCACCCCAAGCGAAATAGTCACCATACTCCTCTGGTTTACTTGCACCTACATTGCAGGTCGCCCACTTAACAGACAAACCTAAATCTACATACTCGTGGCCATTCTCCGTACCATTATTTGGCGTACTCGACTGCTCATTCGTCGTAAAACTTACCTGCTCACCATACGATGTACCCTTGCTATTCGTAGCATAAGCGCGAACGTAGTATTTCGTTCCTTCCACTAAATTCGTCAGGTTAACAGAGAACGAACCTGTTCCACTTCCAGACTTAACTGTCGTATGATAAATATTGTTTATCACAGGATTAGATACTGTACTATACACTACACCACGCTCGGTCACTTCCGCATTACCATCGCTAGTCACATTACCACCTGCCACAGCAGTTGTCTCGGTAATTTGCGTTACGGCACTTGTAGTAACATTGGCCAAAGTAGTAGAAAGCGCAGTCGTAAACGTTATCTCCTCACCATAACTGGTACCCTGGCTATTCGTAGCATAAGCGCGAACGTAGTACGTCGTACCTGCTTGTAAACCTGTTAGATTACATGTATAAGAGCCAGTACCAGCACCTGCTATAACTTTGCTATTCTCCATTGTTGGATTAGCGGTTGTAGCATACACCACTCCACGTTCAGTAACAGTTGCATTACCATCGCTGATTACATCACCACCCGTAGTAGCAGTACTTTCGGTAACCTGTGTAGCAGCTGCAGTTGTGACAGATGGCAGAACCACATTCTTTGCCGTCTGAAAACTTACTTGCTCACCATAGGATATACCTATTTTATTTTGTGCATACGCACGCACGTAGTACTGTGTTTCAGGAGAAAGATCTGATAATATATATGTATAATGTATAGAAGTATCATTGACTTCAATATAGTCACCATCTATCGTAGGCTCTTCTGTCACTCCCCAACAGAAACCTTTAACCACTGCAGAGTCATTGCCATTAAATACCAGAGTAGCAGATAGTTGCGCAGAATACACCTGAACATCTAATACTTCTTCAGTCTTTACTTCTGGTACTGCAAAAGTAGTAAATACTTTCTCTTCGCTATATGCCACTCCCACCTTATTGACTGCATAAGCACGTACATAGTATGTAGTGTTCGGTTGTAATGACGTGAGATCTAGGATAGCTACCGTATCCGCCGTCTTGGCGCGATTATTATCGTGGGTCGGATTCATTTGGGTGTTCCAGCACACACCTACCTCTGTCACATTCGCACCACCATCAAACTCCAATTTAATATGTGCTTGAGCAGAGGTGTCCCATACAGTACCCAACGAATCAAGAATGACACTTGGCAAAGTGGCTTGCAATGTTTGGAATTGCTCAACGCCTTCTGCTATTAACGAAGAGAAACGATTATCCGCAGCATATCGGCAATAATAGAGTGTATTATCTTGCAAACCAATCAACTGAGCAGTGTACTCTCCCTCTTCTTCTACCATCTTTACCTCTTCATATTCCGCAAAATCTTGTTTGGTAGAATAGTGCACGTATACATTGTCCACCGTAGCATTACCAGTAACCACACAACATACAGTAGCTGAAGTATGAGAAGGCGTAATCGTCTTTGTAGAAATAGATAAGGTCGTCAGTTCGAACTCTTTATCCTTTTCGCAAGATAGGAAACCAACTGCCAATCCTATACACAATAGTATCAAATATATCTTTTTCATCTTCCTATCCTCCCTTTAGAACATAAAACCAAGACCCACTTCCAATTCCACATATTGAAAGTTAATCGTGCTTACACCCACATTGAATGTCAATCCTACGACACTGCCAAACAAACCTAAGTTTGTGTCAAAACCATAATGCGAATTAGGTCCATACCAAATCCAATCTCCCGAAGTTGTTTCTGCTAACAACTCGCGTTTACCATATCCACCACCTACATAAAATCCAAAAGTATTGAATTTATTCTTAGTTACCTTCTCCAGTACATTCATCATAAAACCCACATCCGCTGTCACATGCACCTTTTGTGTATTACCCGAATAAAACAGCTTCACATTTTCCACAGAACCGTCTTCATCATACGATGATGCTATAGGCGCAGGAGCATCAAAATTAAAGTTACTACGTGCTTTAATATACCAGCCATATCCACGATACATCTGACCCACCATCGCACCAAAGCTCAGTTGTGGTGATACAGAATAACCCAGTTGACCCATCACCAGCGTTTTTATTTTGGCATTTTGAGCATAACGTTGGTATTTGCTCAAGTTATTTGGCAATTCTTCTACCACAGTTGATTCCTCTACTACCGTTTGGGCGGGTTGCTCAACTTCCTGTTCAGGAGATTTTGCCGTTTGCTGATTTTGCATCAGACTAGCAAACTCCGCCATAAGCTCTCTCTTGAGTTGCTCCTTATCCACCACCTCAACTACTTCGGTTCCATCGACAGGTACATAGTGTACTGTACCCGAATACACCATATTCGACTCCAAGCGAGCTTTATCAATAATCACCTGTTTGGCACAGCCATCGCCGCATAACAGCTCCACGTGTCCTGCACTGGAGGGTATCAAGAATAAGATCTCATTTACTCGATCTGTACACATATCTACCACTGCACGTTGCGTACCCAAATAAATTGCCAATTTCTTTTTGGCAGCACTCACCTCCTTGGCATCACCCTCTAGCGCCACACGCACCACC
>JAZLDS010000045.1:0-17028 GCA_045614865.1 Paludibacteraceae bacterium
TGATGAAGAAGACCACATTGGAGTCATACAGCCGTCCACGTGCTAATGGTATTATTGCACTTGGTTTGCGTGATGGTGATCGTTTAATTCGTGTGACATTAACTGACGGCAAGAGCCAAATGTTGGTAGCTTCTTACAATGGTAAGGTGGTGCGCTTCCCAGAGGATACCGTACGTCCAATGGGTCGTACAGCTACGGGTGTACGTGCTATCAAGCTTGACGAGGATGGCCAAGATCGCGTAGTAGGTATGATTTGTGTAGAGGAAGGTAGTAAGGATACTGTACTTGTAATCTCAGATAAGGGTTATGGTAAACGCACCTTGCTTGACGATGAGAATGGTGAACCAATCTATCGTATCACTAACCGTGGCGGTAAGGGTGTGAAGACAATGAATCTTACCGACAAAACAGGTAATCTCATCGGACTAGAAGCCGTAAATGATGATCAAGACCTGATGCTTATTACTAAGTCAGGTACTGCAATCCGCATGGATATGACTTCTATCAGTGTGCTTGGCCGTGCTACTCAAGGTGTGAAACTCATCGAACTCCAGAAACGCAATGATACGCTGATGTTCGGCTGTGTGGTGCCTAAAGAGGAGACAGATGAGCAACTCGCCGAAGATATAGCTAGCGAGGAAGCAACCACCTCAGAAGAGTAATGTTTAAAACACTTAAAACTTTATATTAATATGAAAAAGTCAATTTTTCTTGCAGCTCTCGTGCTGATAGGCGCAAGCTGCTTTGCTCAAAAGGCAAATGTAACAAAAGCTCGTAGTCTTTCTGATTCAGAAACTCCTGATTATGCTGGTGCTCGTGCAGCTATTAAGGAAGCTTTGAATAATGATGAAACCAAAGATCAAGCTAATACATGGTATGTGGCAGGATACGTAGGTTATAAAGAGTATGACAATAATAATCTCCAACGCCAAATGGGTCGTAATATCGATATTGACCAATGGGGAGCAGCTGTGTATGAGTCATTGAATTATTGGGCAAAAGCATACGAGTTGGCACTTATTCCTACTTATGATAAGAAGGGTAAAGAGAAATTTGATACTCGTACTCCCAAATTAATTTTACCTAAAGTAATTGAATATTTCCAATATCAACCACTTATTTCAGCTGGTTTTAATGCATATGAGGCAGGTAATCCATCATTGGCATTTGATATGTTTGTTGCTCACTGCAATATACCAGAGATGAAAGTCGTTCAAGCTAATCCAGCCGAGTTGGAGAAATTGGTTCGTGATTCTAGTTACTATACTTGTCTTTATTATGCAGGTCGTTTCGCATATGAAGCAAAACGTTATGATGACGCGATTGCTACACTTGAGCGAATGAATAGTGAGCACTCAAATAAAAATGCTCTTCGCAAGGAAATTATTTTTGCAAACGAGTATATTTATCAGATTTATATTGAGTTAGGTGATACTGCATCAGCAGTTGAATCAATAAAGAAAAGCATTGATCTTTTCCCTGAGGAGCCATGGTTTATGCAAAATTTGATCAATCTCTATATCAATTCTAATCAAGAAGATAAAGCGATTGAGTATCTAGATATAGCAATCAATCGTGAGCCTAACGTAGGTCAATACTATAATTCTAAGGGTTCAATTCTCGCTCGTATTGGTCGTTTTGAGGAGGCGTTTAATGCATTCGAGCAAGCAATTGCAATAGAGCCAAATAATGCACTTTTCCTCGAGACATTAGGATTCGCATATGTGGACCTTGGTAATAAGCTCAATGATGATGCTGCGTACCTCGATAATAAAGCATATGCTAAAGCTAAAGTTGAGATTGATGCTGCATATATGAAGGCACTTCCATACTTTGAGAAGGCATACGAGTTGGAGCCAGAAAACTACGACTACAAACGTTCACTTCGTTCACTCTATTATCGTCTTGGTATGAACGATAAGTATGAGGCACTCGCAGACTAATATCTGAATTATGAAATGTAGCGCCTTAGGCGATTCTGCTAAATAAGATGGGACGCATTTTAGCAATAGACTATGGTCGCAAACGAACAGGATTAGCCGTTACGGATATTCTCCGTATAACGGCTAATCCGCTTCTTACTATACCAACTCATACGCTAGAAGCATGGCTATCAGAGTATTTTTCAAAAGAAACAGTAGATGAAGTGGTTATAGGTCATCCCTATCAAATGAATGGAGATGATTCAGAATCCATGCAGTATATTCAACCTTTTATTAATCGTTTTCGTAAAGTATTTCCTAATATTCCATTAAAGGAATACGACGAGCGTTTTACTTCTGTAATCGCTCATCAAGCTATGATAGCTGGAGGCATGAAGAAAAAACAACGACAAGATAAGTCTGTAGTAGATAAAATAGCTGCATGTATCATTCTAGAAGGATATTTAGATAGTATACGTTAAGAATTTGAGTGATAGAGTATATAAAAAGAGTGTCAATTGACACTCTTTTTTGTATATATTTTGTTTGTTGTATTAATTATATTCTATATATGCTTTTTTTATCGCCTGATTGTAATTTTCAACGGGGTAGTTGTACATTTCATATAAGCGTTCACGTAAATATTCAGTGTCTTTGTTAGACAGATGAATAAGATTGATACGGCTTTCTATATACTCATCAAATTTTTTATCTCGGTTGTAAATCTCGTAAGCAGAATGTATATGGTGATCAATAATTTGGCATACGAATTGTATCTGTTCGTTGCGTGATTTTTGTTGTAATTCAGGATGTTCTATAAGCGCTTTATCAATTTCATGATTAATGGATGGCGTGAGACGATATACAATAGTTCCTTTATGTCCTTTAATCCCAACCGACATGGATACTAAATCATCTTTACGTGATTTGCGCCAATTTGGATTATCACGTTTGAGTTGCATTTCACGAGCTTTGAGATAATCGCATGGGTCGTATTCGTAAGAGATACAAATAGGGCATATGTTGAGCTCTTTTACGCTGTCGAAAAAGTTTTCGGAATCAATTGTGAGCATTTTCAATACACCAGGTTGTGTGATATCATTTCCATCTTTAGCACGTCCTTCTCGTTGTGCCAGCCAAATAGATTTTCGATGTTTGCGTAAATAGCGAATATATTGTGACAACGTGATGGCATTTTCACGTTGTTCACGAAAAGCACCATTACGAATGACAACAAAAGCACGCAAGAAACGTACAAGATGTTCAATCCACCATTTGCCAAATAGGTTGTTCCCAATTCCAAAATATGGATGAATAAAATAGTGTGTCCTCAAAAGAAAGGTCAACCATGCGGCATCCATACATATATCACGATGATTAGTCATGAAGAATGCTCCGTTTCGAATATCTTGCTCTATTGCGCGTTTATCTCCGTGAAATGACATTCGTATATCGGTTGTAGTCTTACGCTTCATGAACAATAGAGTAGGATAAAGGATAAAGAAGTCCACGAATGGTAAGAGCCAGCCAACTCTATATGCACGTATATTTTTGAATTTATCTGCCATTGTATCTCGTGTGTGTTATATTTTATTCCTAGTGTATTTGATTGTTATTTTTTATGAGTCATGATATCCAAGATAAGGTCGTCTGTGACTTTCATACCATCGTGTCCTATTCGTGTAAGATTACGAATCGTACGATCAATATCTTCTTCAACAATGCCTTCTGTAGGAGAAGCGACAGAGTGTTGCATAGCAAGATACGAGCTGAAAATGGCAGTAGCAACACCGCTCGTCACTTTCAACGCACAGCCTGGTTTTGCTCCATCGCAAATCATACCAGAGATGTTGGCAATCATATTTTTTATAGCGTATGTGATTTCCTTGTAATTCCCTCCCATAAGGTATGTGATACCAGCCGCAGAACCAGTGGCAGCGACTACACAACCACATAATGCAGATAAACGACCTAGCGACTGTTTTATATATATAACAGTAAGATTACTTAGTGCAAGTGCACGAAGTGTCTGCTCCTCAGTACAATTATTTTCTTTTGCGTATAGATATACAGGTACAGAACATGAAATTCCCTGATTACCAGATCCAGAATTACTCATCACTTGTACCATAGCACCGGACATGCGAGCGTCGCAAGCTCCACATGTATAGCTGATGATCTTTGTAAATAGTGTGTCGCCAAATAAACGCTGCATTTCGGGTGTAGCAGAGAGTGTATTGGAGCGTAGCAGGCGTCCCAAACCATGACCATATTGGTCGGCAAAGGAGGTTTCTGCGGCAGCGGTGTTCATTTCAGCACCTTTACGAAGGAAATAGAGTTCCTGCGTATCTATCTCCATTGCAAAATCGTATACCCTGCGTAGGCATAGTTCATTATTGGGTGAGTCTTCACGATTAACATCTTTGGGTGTAGTCTCATCGTTTACGCACTCAACGAAATTGGTATGCTCATCTATGATTGTAGCTTTGGCTGTCTGTCCTTGTGCTGAAACTTCTGCATGAATATACAAGATGCTTGGAGCGTCGTAGTTGATCTGAATTTTTGCAGGGACACGAAGCATGTAGTTTCTAGCATATTCAACGGCTTCTTGCGTAGCATCTCGTAGTACCTCAAGCTTGTATTCTGATTTACCAATAGTTGCTCCTAACGCAATAGCAATTGGTAATCCTGTCATACCCGTGTTAGGGATACCAACGGCAAAAGCATTTTTGTAGATATTTTTTGAGAGTGAGACAGTTATTTTCTCCGGTTCAACTCCCAGCAATTCTTTGGCGCGAGCTACGCATAGGGCTACAGCAATAGGTTCGGTACAACCGATAGCTGGAATAACTTCTTGGTGTAGGAGATGAAGGATGTCTTGATTCGTCATAGTCATGATATCTTTAGCCATTTAAGTAGTTTTGAGGGTGATGATTCTTGGTTATGAAATATATGAGTAAACGATATATAAACAAGATAATGATCGGTATAATGAGTTGCAATGAAATAATATTTAATAGATAAAGTATGGAGGTGATAATCAATGTGATGGTATAATATGCAACACGGAATAAGGTTTTTGTATTCTCGTTAGGGATAAGGGTTCGTATTCCAGAAAAACGATAACGTGGCATAGAGAACCGTTCAATCATATTGATCATTGGGAATGTAATGAATAAAAAGAGAATAACTAGCCAATTAATCTCATATAATAATACAAATGGGAGATAACGTGAAAAAACAAGAATAGGGTATAATAATACATTGTAGTGACTTCGCCAATGGTTGTATAGTGAAAAAATGGGAAAAATGGCGACGATTGATAGCAGTGTGTATGTAAGATGTTGTGGTGGGATGTTAGCAAAAGGTGCGTTGTTGAAAAGTAGTAAACATATGATAGCCAAGATAGAATAGAAAATACGACAGAGAGTTATCCACCATCTATAATGCTCAAAATGCTGGAGATTTTCAGGATAAAGGCGAATTGTAGGGTATTGTTCTTGCTTGGTTGTGATAGTATCGTTGAATATGTATCCTAATTCATATAGTGAAAAGGTAGATATCAATATCAACACCATATTGATAATAAATGGGAGAATGTCTCCATTATAGGTTAGGAATGCATAATACGATACAGGAAATAAGTAGATGAGCATCCAAGATAGAAGTTTGGGTAATGTACCTAACCGTACTACATAGTAATAGCTAAATGGGATATAAAATACCACATTTGAAATGCTTTTACTGGCATATTTTGTTCTAATATCTTGATTGGTCAGCATAAATAAATGTGGTATTCGTGATATTTTTGAGCAGGGTGTCCCAGCGTTCTTGATTGTTGTAAATAACGACAGTCGCCAATTGAGATTGCTGGATCAACCCAATATCTGTCAGGTTGTCCGTGATGATGTCAAAGTGTTTGTAATGTTGCAATACATTGCTCTTTGTTAATAGAAAATCACAGTATTTTCCTGTACAAATGTTATCTTTAAAATCGAGTTGACTAGCATAGTACATTTTAGCTCCAAGATGAGAAGCAATGGTTTGTGCGATGATATCTATGGTTCCTGAAATTAAAATAATTTCCTTTTCGTCTAACAGGTTCCATACTTCATCGATGCGGCGTGGAATCAGGTATTCATTGTAGAAACGCTCTGCACAAGCGAGTATTTCTGAGCGATGATAGCCTTTGAGATATTTTAGAGCAAGTGTTCTCTGGCAATCGTAGTGTAAGAGTTTGTATATTAGTAGATTAATGGCATTCCCAAAATACGATGAGAAGAATTTTCGCAAATAAATGTAACTTTTTTCCTTGATGGTAAAATCAAGGAAATCAAGGGTTGTGTTGGAATAAAATAGAGTCCAACAAATATCAACTAATATTTTGTTTGTGCGATTCATCTTATGATGGATCGAAATAGTTCCTCAAATTGTTGTGCCTGATGTTGTCGGGTAAAATGTTGTTTTTGCTCTAGATTAATAGGTTGATGTGTGAAAGAATTTATTTTCCACTCATGATATTTATCTAGAACGAATGTGACGATTTCATCCGTATTTTTAGCTGCTATTCCAGCGTTAGTCTCATTAATAATCTGTGCTAGGCATTCTTCATCTGAACGAACGCATAGTACAGGTTTTTCTACTCCAAGGGCTTCGAAAAACTTTGTGGTCATAATTCCATGTGCACCACTAACAGCTGCATTGTTAGAAAGTACTAGAAGAATAGATGCCTGGTGTAGAATGTCTGGGACTTGATTCAGTGGAACATAGTTATAATATTGCATTAAATGTTCTACTTGGTAGTTTTTAGCCATTTGACGGATACGTTGTTGCCCGTCATAGCTAGTGTACCAAGCCACTTGGATGTCTATATCTAACTGTTGTAGAGCCTGAAATAATAGAGTAGGATCTTGCATGTTTTGCTCATAGATTCGTCCTACATAAGCTATTGTGAATTGTTTTGATGGGCTATTCTTTGGAAAAAATAGATTGCTATCAAATCCATTATAAACAAGTGATACGTTCTTATTTATGGATTGAAGGAAATCTACATGCCATGGCGAAACAGAGCTGATAGATTGTGCTCTCTTTAAAACATGATTTCTGCGATAGATATTGATGTTTTTATATAAATTTCGAAATGGACGTAGCCACCATTGTCTATGGCTTTGGTACTGAGCACCAGGTACTTGCTCCTCAATATCTCGCAGATCTATGTGTAGGGGGATGTTTCTGTCACGTGCAATATCAAGTGAAGCGCGTAGGGGAAACGTGGAGAATGTACAACATACGATGAGATCGTAATTGTTATTTTTAATTGCGTTTTGAACTTGGTGAGAAAAATAGCGATTACGCCAGTCAAAGATAAGACTCATGAGGCTCTTAAAAGCCCATTCTACCAGAGTATTGGTTTTATAGATAGCTATTTCGTGTATAGGATATGTATGAGGAAAACAAATATCGCCCTTTTCGGTGTACACATCCACATTCCATCCCATGGAAATAAGATGGTCGCTCATACTTCTTAACCGTGGGTTATATGCGGGAGAAGCAAATGGATCGGTTAATATAAGGATGCTGGGATTCATTTGAGGAAGTTGATGATTTGTTCGTACAGTGTTTGATGCCAAGGATTGGCAGATGGATTTGTATTATGCCATAGTAATACAATTTCGCCTGCGTTTTGGTGTACTTTTTCGAACAGACGTTGGCACTCAAAATAAGCTTCATCTTCTGTGAGGTTCATGTAATTGGTATTGCTTAAAGTACAATCCATTACGGTCATCGGATGTAGCGTTAGGTTAGTCAACTGCCATGTTTTGGGGTTAATCCAACGGACAGCACGTGTTGTTTGTAGACGGAAACCAACATAATCGGGGAACATCATAGTAAAGTCATCCGTTACACCCATGTCGGCGAGTTGTTGCATATTGTCAATCGAACAACGTAAATAATGACTACGATGAAGAGAATGCTGAATGTGGAATGTAGGATTCTGATTTTCTGATGTTGAATTTGGAACTATTCCGTAATAACTAGAGTGTAATCCAATTAGTGCTCCGCTATTTTCAATGGTTTGTTTTACAATTTCAAAATCCTCTCCATCCAGTTTATATTGTGGATAATCATAGCCTTTACCATGGGTGTCCTTGATGAAGTAAATGGCCTGTGCATCAGCTACTTGTCTGTCTTGAGATATTAGCCAAGAGAAGGTGAATGCAGGATCGTTATGAATGTCTTGGATTGAGGCTAAGGTTTCTTTCCATTTACCTCGTACTAGACCTCCAAGTATACCTCTTAGGTGACGATACTGGTCAATGGAATCAACATCGTGTGTGAGGTAAATATGGCTGAAAGAGGGTGTAGGAAGAGGTAAATCCAATAATTTCATGAGCATACGTGCGTACTCATCCACAGATGGTATCATGAGCCGGTTGTTTTTGCCCAAGATAGAGTATTTTGCAGCGAATCTTCCATGCTCATCTCTTTGCAGGTTGATGAGCTCTTCTGCACGCGATATGAAGAAGAAAGTATTGTAAATCAAGTCAGTACGTATGATCCACGTTTTTTGATTATTCAAACTCCATGTGCCTTGCTCTACAATAGGCTGCTCCATATCAGGCAGTATAATGTCCTTTCCAAGATGTCCGTTAGGAACGACCACTACACGATAGTTTTGCCATTCTTTTTCATCGACAGTATATCCTACCTGTTTAGCAGCCTCTTGGTTGCCATACAATAGAAACGTAATGATATATTCCGTAATTTCTTTCATGTGCGCGCGTGTACACGTATTAATAATGTGCAAAGGTAGTCATTTTTTTTTGATTGTGCAAATAAAAATTAAAATCGCGAAATCGAATTCATAAAACTTCGTTAAAATATCAGTAATAACTAATTAATCACTAACTAATAACTAACTAATAACAAAGTAATCACTAATAGTTTATATGGTTTTTATTAATGGATATTGTGTGTTCCAAAAAAAAATGCTACCTTTGTGCCGAAATAAGTTGTAACTAACATAATAAAGAATTATGAAATATCGTCATACGCTTACAGTACCTTATCAGGATGTCGATGCTTCTCGCAGGTTGCGTCTTTATACTCTTGAAAATTACTTGCTGGTAGTTGCAGGTAAGGTGGCCGATGAAATGGGCATAGGCATTCCAGCTCTATTGCCAAGAAACTATACGTGGATCATCACTCATCTTAATTTAGAGATGCTTTATTTGCCTAAACATGGTGAACAGTTGGTAGTAGAGACATGGATTGAACGTAATGCTCATATGTTGTCAGTACGTGATTTTCGTATCTACTTGCATCATGTAGATGGTTCAGAGGAACTTATAGGTTGTGCAAAGACAGTTTGGGCTGTACTTAGTTTGGAAACTCGTGAGATAGTTAATATATTCGCTGATCCAATCTTTGATGGTGTGGTTGATGGCGAAGTGTTGAATATGGCTCGCGCTCCACGATTTAAGCCGATTGTTTTGGATGATTTAGAGACCACAGAGGCAACTCAGGCGGGGGAAATCTTGCATGAGATTCAATATTCGGATGTGGATTATAATCGTCATTGTAATTCGTGTAAATATTTGGAGTGGATGGTTAATGCTGTGCAATTTGATGGTTCGCACCCATTCCGATTAGATATCAATTATCAAAAAGAATTGTATCAAGGCGATAGAATGTTTACTCGTTTTGTAAAAACTATTCAAGGCACTCAATATCAGCAAGTGGATGAGAATGGAATGACCTGTTGTAGTGGCCGTATTTCTCAAATTGACAATTTAACTTGTTGATAACTTTTTCAAAACGGAAAACTTTTTGGTTTTTCAAAAAATGCAAGTGGTTGAAATATAGCTACTTGCATTTTTATTTTGGATAACTTTGTGAATTGTTGAAAACTTTTTCTTGTAAAAAATTTGCATAATTCATAAATATGTATTACCTTTGCACTCGATTTCGCGCCTGTTTTATGTGGCGATGTATTTGAAAAAAACATAACTCATTATATATCATGGAGAAAAAGACTTTTACCCAAAAAGAAGCAGAGTTGGCTTCTGTGGAGTATTTTAAAGGTGACGAGTTGGCAGCCCGCGTATGGAGTACGAAGTATGCGTTGAAAGACTCGTATGGAAACCTTTATGAACAGACCCCAGACGATATGCACCATCGTTTGGCGAGTGAGATTGCTCGTGTAGAGCAAAAGTATGCAAATCCAATGACTGAAGCAGAGTTGTTTGAGTTGTTGAAGGATTTCAAGTACATCGTACCTGCAGGTAGCCCAATGACAGGTATTGGTAATGAATTTCAAGTAGCTAGTTTGAGCAACTGCTTTGTGATTGGTCAAGATGGTAGTGCAGATAGTTATGGTGCGATTATCCAAATTGACGAGGAGCAAGTGCAGCTGATGAAGCGTCGTGGTGGTGTAGGACATGATTTGAGTCATATCCGTCCTCATGGTAGTCCCGTTAAGAACTCAGCCTTGACTTCTACTGGTTTGGTTCCATTCATGGAGCGTTATAGCAACTCTACTCGTGAGGTGGCTCAAGATGGTCGTCGTGGTGCGTTGATGTTGAGTGTGAGCGTGAAACACCCTGATAGTGAGGCGTTTATTGATGCTAAGATGGAGCAAGGTAAAGTAACTGGTGCGAATGTGTCAGTGAAGATGCACGATGACTTTATGCAAGCAGCTATCGAGGGTAAGATGTATACACAACAGTATCCTATCGATTCAGATGCGCCTATTTATACAAAGGAGGTAGATGCCGCAAAATTGTGGAAGAAGGTGATTCACAATGCGTGGAAATCAGCAGAGCCAGGTGTGCTGTTCTGGGATACAATTGCTCGTGAGTCAGTGCCAGATTGCTATGCTGATTTGGGTTATAAGACCGTAAGTACCAACCCATGTGGTGAGATTCCATTGTGTCCATACGATAGTTGCCGTCTGTTGGCAATAAACCTCTACAGCTATGTAAAGAATCCATTTACAGCAGAGGCTGAGTTTGATTTTGATCTCTTCAAGAAGCACGTGTCTGTAGCTCAACGTATGATGGATGATATCATTGATCTTGAAGTAGAGAAGATAGAGAAGATATTGACGAAGGTAGAGTCTGATCCAGAGTGCGAGTCCATCAAGCGTACAGAGCGTGAGTTGTGGGAGAAGATTATGGACAAGACTACTAAGGGACGTCGTACCGGTGTGGGTACAACCGCAGAGGGTGATATGTTGGCAGCACTAGGTTTGCGCTATGGAACACCAGAGGCAACAGCTTTCTCTGTTGAAGTACACAAAACATTGGCATTGGCAGCATATCGCAGCAGTGTTCAAATGGCACAAGAGCGTGGTGCGTTCGATGTGTATGATGCAAAACGTGAGGCGAATAATCCATATATCCAACGTTTGAAAGAGGCAGATCCTGAGTTGTATGAATTGATGGTAAAACATGGTCGTCGTAATATTGCCTGCTTGACTATAGCTCCAACCGGTACAACAAGTATCATGACTCAAACAACTAGCGGTATCGAGCCAGTGTTCCAGCCAGTATATCGTCGTCGTCGTAAGGTGAATCCAAACGATAAGAATGTGCATGTAGATCTCGTGGATGAGGTAGGTGATAGTTTTGAGGAGTATGTAGTGTTCCACCACAAGTTTATCACTTGGATGAACGCTAACGGCTATACCTATGATGCAACTCATCGCTATACAGCAGCTGAGATTGATGAGCTTGTAGCGAAGTCTCCTTACTATAAAGCGACAGCAAATGACGTCGATTGGTTGGAGAAAGTGCACATGCAAGGTGCTATCCAAAAGTGGGTGGATCACTCAATCTCTGTCACAATCAACCTTCCAAATGACGTGAGCGAGGAGCTTGTAGGTCAACTTTACGAAGAAGCTTGGCGCTGTGGCTGTAAGGGTTGCACCGTATATCGTGATGGTTCACGTACGGGTGTACTGGAAGGAATGAAAGAGAAGAAGAAAGAGGTCAAGAAAGAAGATAAGACATGTGTATGCTTTGATAATAAGACTCGTGTACGTCCAACAGAATTGGAGTGCGATGTAGTTCGCTTCCAAAATAATAAGGATAAGTGGATTGCTTTCGTAGGCTTGAAAGATGGTATTCCATATGAGATCTTTACCGGTTTGGCTGATGACGAAGAAGGTATCTTGTTGCCTAAGTCTGTGACCAAGGGAAAAATTATTCGTGTGGTTCAAGAGGACGGTACTAAGCGTTATGATTTCCAATTTGTTAACTCTCGTGGTTTCAAAACCACTATGGAAGGCTTGAGCTACAAGTTCGATAAAGAGTTCTGGAACTATGCAAAACTTATCTCTGGTGTCTTGCGATACGGTATGCCTATTGATCAAGTAATCAAGATGATTAGTTCGCTCCAAATGGATTCAGAGTCTATTAACTCTTGGAAGGTAGGTGTCGAACGTGCACTCAAGAAGTATATTCAAGACGGTACTGTGGTACAAGGTCAATCTTGTCCAAACTGCGGCAATGCCTTGATTTTCGAGGAGGGTTGTATGCACTGTCGTGAATGTGGTTATAGCCGTTGTGGCGGATAATTATAGATGAAACAAGCAATATATATTAATCTGCCTGCCAATAAACGATTGGTTTGGTATTTGGCAGCAGAAGAATATTTTGCAAAACATATCCATACCCTTCAGCAAGGGTTCGGTATAGGTTTGGGAGAGGTACTATTCACGTGGATAGTACCTCCCACTGTTATCTTTGGTCGCCATCAAGTAATGCAGAACGAAGTGAATTTGGCATACTGCGCGCAAAATGGTATAGCCATGTATCGCCGCAAGAGTGGTGGTGGGTGCGTGTATGCAGATGAAGGAAACTTAATGATAAGCTATATAAGTACGTCCACTCATAGTGAGCAAGTATTTCAGTACTATTTGGATCGAATGTCAGATTGTCTTCTCCAAATGGGTTATGCTGCAGTGAAATCGACCCACAATGATATTATGGTAGGAGAATGTAAAGTTTCTGGTAACGCATGTTTTGCCTTGCCACAAGCTACTATTGTACATGGGACGATGCTCTATAATGCGAATTTTGATACGTTACAAGAGGCAATTACTCCTTCGCAGGAAAAGTTGGCAAAGCATGGTGTGGAATCGGTACGTCAGCGTGTGACGAACCTTAGATGTGTTGCGAATGGCGATTGCGGAGAAACAATACAGGATTTAGCACAGAAGATTCAGGATTACTGGTGTAATCAAATTTATACACCAACGAAAGAAGAGTTGCAAAAGATAGATGAGATAGAACAAGAATATTTGGATCCAGACTTTATTCAATCTCGCTAAGTTCTAGCCATCTCATTTCAGCTTGGTCTAAAGCATCTTGCACCTGTTGATAGCGTGCTGATGCTTTTGCTATTTCATCGGGTAGGGTAGCAGCACCTGAGAGCATATTTTCTAATAGTGCTTTCTCTTCTTCCAATTGCGGCATTAGTAACTCAAGTTCTTCAAGTTCTTTTTTTTCTTTGAAACTGAGACGACGCTTTTGCTCAGTCTTAATTTTTGGGCAATTGGCAATTGGTAATTGGCTTTTGGTTTTCTCTTTATTTTCAGTTCTCTTCTCTTTGCTGTCTAATCGGTATTGTGTATAGTTTCCAGGGAAGTCTTGGACATGTCCTTCTCCGTGGAAAACAAAGATGTGATCTACTACGCGATCCATAAAGTAGCGGTCGTGACTGATGACAATGAGGCAACCGCGGAAGTTCTTGAGATAATCCTCTAGTACGTTTAGGGTAGGAATATCCAGATCGTTGGTGGGCTCATCGAGAATGAGAAAATTGGGGCTGCGCATGAGCACAGTACATAGGTGTAGCCGTTGACGCTCACCGCCAGATAATTTTCCTACATAGTCGTACTGCTGTGCAGGAGAGAATAGAAACATCTGTAGGAATTGACTAGCAGTCATCTTCTCACCACCGCCTAAATCAACAACTTCGGCAATGTCTCGCACGATTTCTATAACCTTTTTGCCTTCATCGAATTTTAGACCTGTTTGTGCATAATAACCAAAACGCACAGTGCTTCCAATGTCCCATGTGCCACTATCTGCAGATACTTCTCCAAGAAGGAGCTTAATAAAAGTGGATTTTCCTGTGCCATTATTGCCGATGATGCCAAGCTTTTCGTAGCGCGAGAAGACGTAATTGAAATCCTGCAGGATCACTTTTTTCAGTCCAGTGGATGGTGAAATGAATGATTTGCAGACATGCTTAGCCTCAAAGATCTTGTTGCCGATATAGCCTGATTTTATAGATAGACGTACATCCGCTTCTTGATGTTGTTGCTTCGCCTTTTTTTCAATTTCGTAGAAGTTGTCGATGCGGTATTGTGCTTTGTGTGCTCGTGCTTGTGGCATGCGACGCATCCATTCTAGTTCGGTTCGATAAAGGTTCTTGTATTTCTCAATCTCAGCGTTCTGTGCCTCGATGCGTTCATTGCGTTTTTCTACGTAATAGGCATAGTTACCATGATAGGTATAGAGGTTGTGCTCGTCTAACTCGAATATATCTGTGCACACGTGATCTAGGAAGTACCTATCGTGTGTTACCATGAGAATGGTCAATGCTTTCTCTCCACGTATGGTTCGGTTATTGAGATATTCTTCTAGCCAAACAACCGTTTCAAGATCAAGGTGGTTAGTTGGTTCATCCAATAGGAGAATATCAGGTGCATCTGCGAGTACTTGTTCCAATAATAGCTTTTTCTGCTGTCCACCACTAAGTTTGAGAAAGTCCTCTACGTGGATCTCATTTCCCAACATCTTCGTTGCCTCATCACCCTGTAGTTTTTGAGGAAGGTACTTTACCTTAAGATCTTTTCGCCATGTTATTTTTCCGCTGTCGTAGTCGGTTTTTCCCATGAGGATATCTAGTAGCGTACTTTTTCCTATTCCGTTTCGCGCAATGAGCGCAATGCGTTGCCCTTTGTTGACGGCAAAGCTGATGTCTGAGAAAAGGAGCTTAGATCCCACGGATTTGGTGAGACCTTCTACGAGTAGATATGGAGTAATAATAGCCACTATTGGATGGTGTCTTGTGGCAATTGCAGTGTATAGAGAATAGCTTCAGCTTGTCGCAGTGCAGTTCGCTTCTTTTGGCCAGCGGCATAGAGGAATGTCTCGGCAGTTATCACCCGTCCATTAATTTGGTCTAGGCGAGTATGACTGACGTAAGGACCTCCCATCGCTTCTCCTTGTAGGATTTTCCACAGGCCGCGTACTTCGTACGTTAGTGCGCTATCTTGCAGCATAATAGTTCTCATTTGAGGTGGCATCACTTTGTACTCTGTTCCCATGTGTGATCCTTCTACGCTAGCAGTTACGATACGGCTTAATACGGCATCTCTTTTGTTGTTGAGATAGGAAGGTGTGAAAGTGTTCTTGTCGGTATAAAGATAGCTATACACGACGATATCGCGGCGCATAGAACCTTTGTTGTTGCAGCACCAAAGTAGTTGGACTTCATCTTCTAGAAGTATTGGACTACGTAAGCTATATGTTGTTGCCCCTGTCAATATGGTGTCCATAATGACTTGATAGTCTTCTGGAATAAGCATATCATATCCTTGCGCTTGGAGAATAGCGCGTGCGTGTTTATTGGTGCTCGCTTGATAGAATTTTATTTGGCGGTTCATCTCTTGTTGCACGAACCATTCTCTCAATTCTTTTCCATTCTCTAACCAATATTGCACGAATTCCTCTTGTGATGTAGCTTGTATGCGGCAAATAGCTTGTGGAGTAGACCAGTAATCGCGTGATACTTTAACTTTTAATTGTGTGTATTTTTGTGGATTGATATCTACAAATAGAATATTTCGACTAGGTTTGAACATATCATCGAAATGCGTGGGTTTTACTTGACTCACTCGGAAATATGGCTCCATCTGAGGCATACATGGCATGTCAGCGGCCATTATAGCCTCTACTAAATCGTAGGTAGTAGCAATAGGTTTTGTATATCCAGAGGCTTCATTCTGTAGTTGATGCTTGGCGATGTTGTTTAGTTGGTTTTGTGTGAGTGCTTCATCGTTGATAACAACTAGGCACTCGTATATAGACCCTGTAGCAGATGTTAGGGTACGTTCAGTTTGTTTGCCACATCCCACGAGCATTATAGTCATGAGCGCGATAAGAATAGTAGGTTTTTTCATGCGGGAGATTATTAGTTTGTTTCCGTGTGCAAAGGTACGAAAAAAAAATGAGATATACAAGAGAAATACCCTCCTAATGTAAAAAGAGTCACATTAGGAGGGTATTTTTATAGAAAGTTAAATGATACTATTCAATTAACAGTCCATATGCATTGTACTTCTTACCTCCTCGAATGATAAAGAGAGTACCATCTTGGTAAACTTTCTGAATGGTAGTATTACCATTTTGAACGTTATCTAGTTCGGTTGCGGTATCATGAACAAACTCAGCTGTAAGAGTGATATCCTCAGTTACAGTGATCGTACGTTCTGCATCAGCATTGCCATCTGACCATTGTACGAAGTGATAATCCTCTGCTGGCTTGGCAATAATCTGAATAAGTTCGCCATGGTTGTATCTTCCTCCACCGATTACTGTACCTTGACCTTCTACACTGAGTGTAACGTCATACGTATTAAGCGCGAATTCAGCGATAAGAGTTGTATCTTTGGTTACCATCAATGTGCGAGGGTTGTCGGTATTGCCATCTGACCATTGTGCGAAGTGGTAGCCACAAACTGCTGCTGCAGTTAAGGTGGCAGTAGTTCCGTTGTTATACGTACCATTTCCAGTAACAATACCTACCCAACCTTGTGCCTCAGCATATGCACCGCCCCATGCTTCTGGCTTACCTGCCTCAGTAAAGTCGGCAGTTGCAGGCCAACCTGTAGTGTATTGTGATTGCAAGAAGAAAGCACCAAGTGCATAACGCCATGGAGCACCATCGGCATCGCCGCTCCCCTTGGTAATACTAGTGGTTAACTCAGGTACAGTACGTGTACCTACAGCATTACCCTTTTGTGCGTTTTGTGCCGCCATTATATAGTCACGAAGCCACACCCATTCTTCTTTAGCAAATACTGCTGTTA